>NZ_JADQDD010000330.1 GCF_019263595.1 Pseudonocardia sp. KRD291
TCCGGCCGCGGTCACCGAGCACGTACCGGCTGCGACCACCCGCTGACGCTCGGGGCCTGAGTGCCGCATCACTCCGGGTGAACGATTTCCGCCCGGGATGCGTACCACCCGTGTGACCCCGTCGGGGTCGGTGACACGGAGGTGCCATGACGGTGCGCCAGCAGTTGCCCGGGAGAGCGTCCAAGCGCCTCGTCCGCCCCGACGACCATCTCGGTGACGGCCGACCGCACGTCCCGGCTCCCCGGCGGCCGGAGCCCGCGGCGGCGGGTCCGGCGGAACCCGGCCGCAGTGCGACCCCGCGGGTGTCGGTGGTCGTGCCGGCCCGCAACGAGGCCCGCAACCTCGAGCTCGTGCTCCCGGCCCTGGCCGCGCAGCCCTCCGTCAGCGAGGTCGTGGTCGTCGACGGGGGGTCGGTGGACGGCACCCTCGACACCGCCGCGCGCGTGATGCCGGGCGCCACGCTCGTCACGCAGACCCGCCGCGGCAAGGGCAACGCCCTGGCGTGCGGTTTCGCCGCCGTCACCGGTGACGTCATCGTCATGTTCGACGCCGACGGCTCCGCCGACCCGGGCGAGATCCCGGCGTTCGTCGCCGCGCTGGTCGCCGGCGCCGACGTCGCCAAGGGCAGCCGTTTCGCCCGCGGCGGGGGCAGCGACGACATCACCGCCCTGCGTCGATACGGCAACGCCGGGCTGAACGCCGTGGCGAACGGGCTGTTCGGAACCGCGTACTCCGACCTCTGCTACGGCTACAACGCGTTCTGGACCGACGTCGTCCCGACGCTCGACCTGCCACCGACCGCCACCCCCGACCGGGGCGGGCCGATCGCCTGGGGCGACGGGTTCGAGATCGAGACGATCCTGACCTGCCGGGTCGCCGCGGCCGGGCTGCGGGTGACCGAGGTGGCGTCGGTGGAGCGGGCGCGCATGCACGGCGAGACCAACCTGCGCACGTTCGCCGACGGGGCCCGGGTCCTGCGCACGCTCGCGGCCGAACGCCGTCGCGCCCACGGTCTCGGTGCGGGGTGTCGTGGAACGGAGGGCGGCCGAAAGATTCTGCGGGACGGGTGAACGCACGGCCCGGGGCGGCCGTAGATACGGGTGATCAGGACAAACACCTCCGGAAGGACGCCCCGTGCGCCGTATCGCCCCTCGCCTCGCTTTCCTGACCGCCGCGACCGTGGCCTTCACGGCGGTGTCCGTCGGCACCGCCCTGGCCCAGGACACCGAGGTGGACGAGCCCGGCTCGTTCACCAGCATGTTCACCGCGATGGCCACTCCCGACATGGTCATCGGCACGGACAACCAGCCCGCCCCGGGACAGCCGGGCGCGACCGGCACGTTCAACTACCGGATCAACAGTGACCAGGAGGTCATCTGCTACGACCTGACGCTGCAGGGCGTGCAGGGCGACTACAAGAGCCCGGCGAAGACCGCGACGCACATCCACGAGGCGCAGCCGGGCATGGCGGGCCCGCCGCGGATCGCGTTCCCGAACCCGGCCGGTGACGGGGACACCCGCACCAGCTCCGGCTGCCTGCAGGGCCCGTTCACCACCGGTGTGATGGCGAACGGCCAGGACTCCGGGACCGGGTTCTCGCTCAAGGAGATCGAGGCCGACCCGTCGGCGTTCTTCGGTGACACCCACACCGCCGACTTCACCGCGGGCGCGGTGCGCGGCCAGCTGACCGAGGTGCCGATGGGCGGCGTGGAGACCGGCGCCGGCGCCACCGGGGCCGGGGACACCGGCGCGACCGTGGCCCTGGGTGCGGCGGGCCTGCTCGCGGCCGCCGGGGTCGGCGCCGTGGCGGTGCGCCGGAACCGTGCGCGTTCCTGACAGGTCCCTGCGGGGGCGTCCGGGGCGCGGAGTCCCGGGCGCTCTCGCGCTCGTCGTGTCGCTGCTACTGCTCGCGGGATGCGCGGCGGCTGCCACAGCGCCGGCCACGTCACCGGCCACGTCACCGGGCGCCGGCTCTGCGGCGCCGCCGCCTGCGCCGACTCCGGGCGCGAGCCCCGCGGAGGGGCCGGTCCCGGTGTCGGTGCGCGCGGACGCGATCGGGGTCGACGAGCCGGAGCTGCTGGGCCTCGGTGTCGCCGACGACGGCTCGGCCGAGGTCCCGCAGGACTACGACCGGGTCGGCCGGTTCGACAACGGCGCCACGCAGGACCGCTCCGGTGCGACCGTGCTGCTCGGGCACGTCGACTCGCGCAGCGGGCCGGCCGTGTTCTACCGCCTGCGTGACCTGCGGGCCGGCGACGTGATCGAGGTCGGACTCTCCGACGGGACGAGCGCCCGCTACGCCGTGGCGCGCACCGAGCAGGTCGCGAAGGACCGTTTCCCGACCTTCGCCGTGTTCGGGGCCTCGGCCGACGACGTGCTCCGGCTGGTCACCTGCGCCGGGGAGTTCGACCGCGGCGCGCGCAGCTACACCGACAACCTCGTCGTGCACGCCGCCCGGGTCTGACGCCGGACCGGCACGCGGCGGGCGCGCAGGCCCGCCGCGTCCCGGTGACCGGTGGGCACGCTCAGGCCACCGGCGGGACGATCGCCTCGACCAGGTGCGGGCCCGGCTCGGCGTAGGCCTCGCGCAGCGCGACGACCAGGTCCTGCGCGGTGGTCACCTTCCGTGCCGGGACGCCGAAGCCCCGGCTGATCGAGACGAAGTCCGTCGTCGGGTCGGAGAGGTCGAGCATCCGCGACGCCCGCTCGGCGGGCTCCCCGGCGCGGGTCCGGGCGAGCTCGGCGCGCAGGATCGCGTACGCCGCGTTGTTCACGATCACCGTGGTGACGTCGAGGCGCTCGCGGGCCTGGGTCCACAGCGCCTGGATCGTGTAGAGCGCGCTGCCGTCGGCCTCGATCGACAGCACCGGGCGGTCCGGCGCGCCGACCGCGGCGCCGGTCGCCGCGGGCAGGCCCTGGCCGATCGCGCCGCCGGTCAGGGTGAGCAGCGTGTGCCGGTTCGCCGTCGCCAGCGCCGGCGGCAGCCCCATGCTCGAGGTCAGGCCCTCGTCGACGACGACGGCGTTCTCCGGCAGCGTCGCGGCGACCGCGGCGGCCAGGCCGGCGACCGTCAGCGGGCCCGGTTCCGGCTCCGGCGCGTCGAGCGCGGGCAGCTGCGGCTCGGTGCCGGCGGCGACCCGGTCGGCGATCGACTCCAGCGCCGTCTCCACGTCCTGTGACACGTCGGCGAGCTCGATCACCTCGCAGCCGGCGGGGACGTGGTCGCTCTCCAGGCCGGGGTAGGCGAAGAACGCCACCGGCGCCGGGGTCCCGGCCAGGACGAGCCGCCGCACGCCGTCGAGCTGCGAGCGGACATGCTCGGTGGGGTAGGCCTGGCGGCGCACCGTCGGCACGCCGGCACCCGCCTCCATCCGGGTCACGAACCGCTCGACCAGCAGCCGGGTGCCGGTCGCCCGGGAGATCCGGCTCGCGGCCCGCAGGCCCCGCTCGGTCAGGGCCGCGCCGCCGAGCAGCAGCATCGTCGCGTCGCCGTCGCCGGTCGCGTCCACGACGTCGTCGACGACGGACTTCTCGACGGGGGTGCGCGCGACCGCCGGACGGCGCGGCGCCCGTCGTCCACCACCGGACCAGGACACGTCGGCGGGCAGGACCAGCGTCGCGACCTGACCGCCGTCGCGCCCGGTGGCCTCCAGCGCGCGCATCGCGTCCGCGGCCACGGACCGTGAGGTGCCGCTGGTGTGCACCCACCCGGACACGGTGCGCGCCGAGGACTCGATGTCGGACTGCAGCGGGGCGTCGTAGGCGACGTGCCCGGTTGCGTGCGCACCGACGACGCACAGCACGGGGGAGTGCGCGCGACGGGCGTTGTGCAGGTTCGCCAGGCCGTTGCCCAGGCCCGGGCCCAGGTGCAGCAGGACCGCGGCCGGACGTCCGGTGACCCGCGCCCAGCCGTCCGCCGCCCCGGTCGCGACGCCCTCGAACATCGCCAGCACGCCGCGCATCGCCGGGACCGCGTCCAGGGCGTGCACGAAGTGCATCTCCGAGGTGCCGGGGTTCATGAAGCACACGTCCACGCCGGCGTCGACCAGGCTGTGGATCAGGGCCTGCGCCCCGTTCATCGGGGCCCGGTCGGCAGGTCCGTCCTCGGTCATCGGTGCTGGTCCCCTCTGCTGCGCCGGTGGGCGACCCGCGCGGCGGGTCGGCTTCTGCGGTGTACCCGTCATTCGTACGCGCGGCGATCACCGGCCGCTCGCCGGGGACCGGGCGACGCTCCACACTGCACGCCGACCGCGGTCGGCGCCACTGCCGCGCCGGCGGGCCGCAACACATGTCGAAGACCGCCCGCCGACGTCGCGACACGCGCCTACTGCCGTCGCGATCGAGAGGCACCATGCTGGCCTTCAGACGAAGGGCGAAGGGCGAGACCTTTCTTGCCCGGAGGTCGCACGAGCGCGGAACCACAGGTGAGGACGATCGATGAGCGCGATGTTGCACGGCTGCCTACCGGACACGGAGTACCTCGACGTCGCGTCCCGGTCGGGACACCGGTTCGGCGTCTGGGTCACCACGCCTCCCGGCTACACGGACCTCGGCGAGTCGATGCCGCTGATCTACGTGTTGGACGGGAACATGACCGTGGGTCTGACGGCGCCCCTCATCGTCGCGCAGGCGGACCCGTATCTGAGCGTCGCGCCGTACATCCAGGTCAGCGTGGGCTATGCGGGCGATGAGGCAGCGGACTGGTCGCGGCTTCGCAACCGCGACCTCGTGCCGCCCGGGGAGCCGGTCGGCGACGAGGTGATCGCGGCTCTGACGTCGGCCCGCGATGCAGAGAAGATGACCCAGGAGCAACTCGACGCCTACCTCGAGCAGCTCTCGGACTGCCGCGCGGATGCGTTCCTCGACTTCCTCGTCACCGAGCTGCACCCGCTCCTGCGGTCGCGATTTCGTGTCAGCGATTCCGGGCACGGTCTGTTCGGCTACTCGTACGGAGGCCTCTTCGCGCTCTATGCGTGGCTTCGTGGCACGACACCGTTCGCCACGATCGGGGCCGGCACTCCGGGGATCAGCAGTGCCGACAGCCAGGTGTTCGACCTGATCGGAGCCCTTCCGGAGCACCACGAGGGTGGCGACCCGGCGATGCCTCGCCTCCACGTCACCCTGAACAGGGTCGAGCTCCTGGGTGACGTCGCCGTGTACCGGGGCCTCGCTCGCCACGTTCTCAGGGCCCTGGACGAGCTACGAGCCAGAGGTCATGCGAGGAGTCTCTCCACCGCGCTGCTCGACGAGACGCACGTCACCGGGATACAGGCGTCGTTCCTGAGCTACCTGAAGGAATGCCACGTGCGGTGACCGCGTCGCCGGGGCTGCAACGCGATGGTGGCCCGGCCGCATGCGACCGGGCCACCATCTACCCGAACTGACGCGCCGCTCCCACCACGAAGCGACGTCATTAAGTTAGCCTTACCTCAGGCGAAGGTCAAGGGTGTCGGGCACCGAGATCGGGATCGGCTCCGGGTCGCCCGCCTCAGCCCAGGGTGAACGGGTCCCGGGTGCCGCCGCTGAGCTCGACCCACACCGACTTGTCCTCGAGGTAGGCGTCCAGTGAGCCGCTGCCGTTCTCCCGGCCCAGACCCGACTGCTTGAACCCGCCGAACGGCACGCTCGGCGCCACCACCCGGTAGGCGTTGATCCAGACGGTGCCGGCCTTGATCTTCGCGGCCATCCGGTGGGCGCGGTGCACGTCCTTGGTCCAGACGGCGCCGGCCAGGCCGTAGGGGGTGTCGTTGGCGAGCTTCACGGCCTCGTCCTCGTCGGTGAACATGACCGCCGAGAGCACCGGACCGAACACCTCCTCGCGGAACACCGTGTCGCCGGGCTTCACCGACAGCACCGTGGGCTTGACGAAGTAGCCGCCGAGGGAGTCCTCGGCCGCCCCGCCGTAGGCGACGGTGGCGCCCTCGGACCTCGCGGTGTCGAGGTAGCCCAGCACCTTCTCGTACTGCGGCCCGTTCGCGACCGGGCCCATCTCGGTCTCCGGGTCGTTCGGGTCGCCGAGCTTGATCGTCGCCGCGCGCTCGGCGACGAGCCGGACCAGCTCGTCGTGCACGTCGGCGTGCACGATCAGCCGCGACCCGGCCATGCAGGTCTGGCCGGTCGCGGCGAACACGCCGGCGATCAGGCCGTTCGCGGCGGCCTGCAGGTCGGCGTCGGGGAACACGACCTGCGGGGACTTGCCGCCGAGCTCGAGGGTGACCGGGTTGAGCCGCTCGGCGGCGGCGTGCGCGACCGATCGCCCGGTC
>NZ_JADQDD010000331.1 GCF_019263595.1 Pseudonocardia sp. KRD291
TGGGTGCGGCGGCCGATCATGGCGGGGAGCTCGCCGGAGTCGTAGCCGACCACCCCGCGTCCGACCGGGCGCCCGTGCGGGCCGAGGAGCTCCACCACGTCACCGGCGTCGAAGTCCCCGGACACGCCGTGGATGCCGGCGGCCAGCAGCGAGCGGCGGCGGTGGCGGACGGCCTCGACGGCACCCTCGTCGATGTCCAGCGCGCCGCGGACGTCGGCCGCGTGGCGCAGCCAGAACCGGCGCGCCGACATCCGGCGGCCCGACGACCCGAACGCCGTCCCGACCTTCGGCCCCTCCGGGCCGGCGTCCAGCGCCGCGGCGGCCTCCTCGGCCGCGGCGAGCAGCACCGGGATCCCGGCCGCGGACGCCATCGACGCCGCCGTGATCTTCGTGGCCATCCCGCCGGTACCCAGTCCCGAACCGCCCGGCCCGGAGCCCGGGCGGGCGACGCTGACCGCGCTCAGGTCGGCCGGGTCCGCGACCTCGGCGACCAGGCGGGCGTCCGGACGGCGCGGGTCACCGTCGTAGAGGCCGTCGACGTCGGAGAGCAGCACCAGCGCGTCCGCGCCGACGATGTGCGCGACCAGCGCGGCGAGCCGGTCGTTGTCGCCGACCCGGATCTCGTCGGTGGCCACCGTGTCGTTCTCGTTCACCACCGGCAGCGAGCCGAGCCCGAGCAGCCGCTCCAGGGTCCGCCGGGCGTTGCGGTAGTTCGCGCGCCGGATCATGTCGTCCGCGGTGAGCAGCACCTGCCCGATGCCCTGGCCGTGCCGGGCGAACGAGGCCGAGTAGGCGTGCGCGAGCAACAGCTGACCGACGGCGGCCGCGGCCTGCTGGGTGGCCAGATCCCGCGGACGCCTGCGCAGCGACAGCGGAGCCAGCCCGGCCGCGATCGCACCGGACGAGACGAGCACGACCTGCGCGCCCGCCTCGCGGCGGGCCATCAGCGCGTCCACCAGGGAGTCCAGCCGGGCCGGGTCCAGCCCGCCGCTCAGGCTGGTCAGCGACGAGGACCCGACCTTCACCACGATCCGCCGTGCCGCACCCAGGGACGCCCGGGTGGACGGCAGAGCAGAGGCGGTGGCGCTCATCGCTCCGGTGCGTCCAGGTCGTGGTCGGAGGAGTAGTGCGCTCCCGACCCGAGCTCGGCGTCGGACAGGTGCGCGCGACGGGCCGCGCGGGCCCGCTTGCGCTCGTCCGCGCCGACCCGGTCCGGGTCGTCGAGACGGCGGTCGGTGCCGCGCCCGGACATCAGGACCGCCATCCCGGCCGGGGTGCTGGGCTCCCAGTCGAACGTCACCTCGCCGATCGTGACCGGGCACCCGGGGACCGCGCCGGCCTTGGCCAGCGCCTCCTCCACCCCGAGCCGGGCGAGCCGGTCGCCGAGGTAGCCGACGGCCTCGTCGTTGTCGAACGAGGTCTGGCGGATCCAGCGCTCCGGGCGCTCGCCGCGGACGATGAAGCCGCCCTCGTTCTCGTGGTCGGTCTCGATCGTGAACCCGGCGTCGCCGACGCCCTGGGGACGCAGGACCGTTCGGGAGACCTCGCGTACGGGCAGGGACTGTCGATACGAGGCGACCATCGCTCCCATGGCGAACGAGAGCTCGCGCAGCCCGGAGCGGCTGGCCGTGGAGATCGCGTAGATCGGCCAGCCGAAGCGTTCGGTCAGGTCCGCGCGGACGATGTCGACCAGGTCCGCCGCGTCCGGCACGTCGACCTTGTTCAGGGCGATCAGCCGGGGACGCTCGGCCAGGGTCTCGCCGAGTGCTCCGGACCCCAGCAGCTCGCCGTAGCGGGCCAGCTCGTGCTCGAGCGCCTCGACGTCGGCGACCGGGTCCCGGTCGGTCTCGAACGTCGCGCAGTCGACGACGTGCACCAGCACCGAGCAGCGCTCGATGTGGCGGAGGAACTCCAGGCCCAGCCCGCGGCCGTCGGAGGCGCCGGGGATCAGGCCGGGCACGTCGGCCACGGTGTAGGTCTCGTCGCCCGCGCTGACCACGCCGAGCTGGGGCACCAGCGTCGTGAACGGGTAGTCGGCGATCTTCGGCCGGGCTGCGGACAGTGCCGCGACCAGCGAGGACTTGCCCGCCGACGGGAACCCGACGAGCCCGACGTCGGCCAGCGAACGCAGCTCGAGGACCAGCTCGACGTGCTCGCCCGGCTCACCGAGGAGCGCGAACCCGGGGGCCTTGCGCGCCGGCGACGCCAGCGCGGCGTTCCCGAGCCCGCCGCGACCGCCCTGGGCGGCGACGAAACGGGTGCCCGCGCCGACCAGGTCGGCGAGGACCTCCCCGCGCTGGTCGAACACCACGGTGCCGTCCGGGACGAGCATCTCCATGTCCGGCGCGCTGGCCCCGGCCTTGAACGAGCCCTGGCCCTGGGTGCCGTTGCGGGCGGTGGCGTGCGGGCGGTGGTGGAAGTCGAGCAGCGTGTGCACACCGGGGTCGACGACCAGGATGATCGACCCGCCCCGGCCTCCGTTGCCACCGTCCGGGCCACCGAGTGGCTTGAACTTCTCCTTGTGCACCGAGGCACAACCGTTGCCGCCGGCCCCCGCGGTCGCGTGCAGCACGACCCGATCGACGAACCGGGACATCAGCGGTACCTCCCTGTCTTGATCACAACTGCCTTCTCACGACGAACGGCGGGCCACCCGATGGGTGACCCGCCGTCGGCGTAGATATCTGCTGGCGAGAACCCTCAGGCCTCGGCCGGCACGATGTTCACGGTCTTGCGACCGGACTTGTGCCCGAACTGCACCGAACCCTCGATCAGGGCGTACAGCGTGTCGTCCTTGCCGCGGCCGACGCCGACGCCCGGGTGGGTGGCGGTGCCGCGCTGGCGGATCAGGATCTCGCCGGCCTTGACGGTCTGGCCGCCGAAACGCTTCACGCCCAGGTACTGGGCGTTGGAGTCGCGGCCGTTACGGGAGCTGGACGCACCCTTCTTGTGTGCCATGAATGCGTCTCCCTACTTGCCGATGCTCGTGACCTGGACCGTCGTCAGGGGCTGACGGTGCCCCTGACGCTTGTGGTACCCGGTCTTGTTCTTGAACTTGTGAATGCGGATCTTCGGGCCCTTGGTGTGCTCGACGATCGTGACGGCCACCGCGGAGGTGAGGCCGGACACGTCCGTGGACACCTGGTCACCGTCGACGACCATGACGGCGGGCAGGACGATCTTGGCACCCGGCTCACCGTCGATCTTCTCGACGGTGACCGTGTCGTCCACGGCCACCTTGTACTGCTTGCCACCGGTCTTGACGATCGCGTACATCGCTGACGCACGACTCCTGAATATCGGGGGACACTGGCGCACTCGCGAGAGCGCGCATGCCATCACCCGTAACTCACTCGCAGGCGTGGCTCCTGTTGTCCCAGGGTACGGAACGGATTTTCGAAGGGTCAAACCGGGTCGGCCCCGGCTCACGCCTCCGTGTCGGTGCTGGTCGGGGGCCCGTCGTCGGCCGCGGTGCCGGCCCCGGCACCGGCCGGGGCGTCGACCGGCGGACCGGCCGGACGGGACGCGGCCCGCCGGGTCCGGCGGGGCCGGGTGGCGACCGCCACCGGCTCCGGCTGCGGCGGCACCGGCGGGACCACCGGTGCCGGGCTCTCGACGGACGGTGTGGCCGTCGCGTCGGTCGCCGTGGAGATCACGACGGGTTCCGCCGACGTCGACGGTGCCCCGGCCGAGCGGCTGACCCGGCCGCGCTTGCGACGCGGCGCCGGTGCCTCCTCGGCCGGTGCCGGTGCCGGTGCCTTCACCGACGCCGCGGTGCCGGCCTCGGCCGCCGGGGCGGCCTGCACCTCGACGACAGGGGCGGAGGCGGCGCCCCGCTCCTCGTCCGGCGAGGTCGTCACCGGTTCGACCGCGGAGACCGGGTCGTGCACCATCTGCGGGACGTCCCCGGCTGCGGGCCCCGGCTCCGGGGCGGGAGCGGCGTCGGCGACGGTCGAGGACGCCGCCGGGGCGCTCTCGTCCTTTCCGGCGTCCTTCGACCCGGCGCCGGACAACCCGGCACCCGAAGACCCGGCACCAGTGGTCCCGGTACCCGTGGTCCCGGCACCCAGCGTCGCGGCGCCGACCAGCGCCACGCCGGCCGCGGCCGAGCTGGTGTCCACCTCGGGAGTGGTGGCCTTGTCCTGGCCACCGCCGCGGCGTCCGCCACGGCCGCGCGAACGGCGGCTGCCGCCCTCGCCGCCGTCCCCGCCGGCATTGTTCCCGCCGCCGCCGCCGTTGCTGCTGCTGCCGCCGTTGCTGCCGCCGCCGTTGTTGTTGCCGCCGCGGTTGCCGTTCTGCTGGCCGTGGGAGGCGCCGTTGCCGCCGTGGTGGTGGCCGTTGCCCTCGGAGCCCGGACCTTCGGCCGAGACGATCACGCCGCGTCCGCGGCACGTCTCGCACGGCGTGGAGAAGTGCTCCAGCAGGCCGCCCCCGACCCGCTTGCGGGTCATCTGGACCAGGCCCAGCGACGTCACCTCGGCCACCTGGTGGCGGGTGCGGTCGCGGGCCAGGCACTCGGTGAGCCGGCGCAGCACCAGGTCCCGGTTCGCCTCGAGCACCATGTCGATGAAGTCGACGACGATGATCCCGCCGATGTCGCGCAGCCGCAGCTGGCGCACGACCTCCTCGGCGGCCTCGAGGTTGTTCCGGGTGACCGTCTCCTCGAGGTTGCCCCCGGAGCCGGTGTACTTGCCGGTGTTCACGTCGACGACGGTCATCGCCTCGGTGCGGTCGATCACCAGCGTGCCGCCCGAGGGCAGCCAGACCTTGCGGTCGAGCGCCTTGAGCAGCTGCTCGTCGATCCGGTGCTCGGTGAACACGTCGGACGAGCCGACGTGCCGGTGCATCCGGTCGCCCAGCTCGGGCGCGACGTGCTCGACGTAGTCCGAGACCGTGTCCCACGCGTCGTCACCGGAGATGATGAGCTTCGAGAAGTCCTCGTTGAACTGGTCGCGCACGACTTTGACCAGCATGTCCGGCTCTTCGTAGAGCAGGGTCGGCGCCTTGGGCGCCTTCGGGCCGGTCTTCTCCGACTTCTCCTTGACGACCTCCCACTGCGCCTGCAGCCGGCGGACGTCGCGCTCCAGCGCCTCGTGGCTGACGCCCTCGGACGCGGTGCGGATGATCACCCCCGCCTCGCTCGGGACGATCTCCTTGAGCATGTCCTTGAGCCGCTTGCGCTCGTTGTCGGGCAGCTTGCGGCTGATCCCCGCGGCGCTGCCGGAGGGCACGTAGACCAGGAACCGCCCGGCCAGGCTGATCTGGGTGGTCAGGCGCGCGCCCTTGTGGCCGACCGGGTCCTTGGTCACCTGGACCAGCACCGGGTCGCCGGAGGACAGCGCCTGCTCGATCCGGCGGGCCTTGCCGTTGAGCCCGGCCGCGTCCCAGTTCACCTCGCCGGCGTAGAGCACGGCGTTGCGGCCACGCCCGATGTCGACGAAGGCCGCCTCCATCGAGGGCAGCACGTTCTGCACGCGGCCCAGGTAGATGTTGCCGACCATCGAGTTGCCGCCGGCCTGGCCGCCGGTGATGAAGTGCTCGACCAGGACGTCGTCCTCGAGCACGCCGATCTCGTTGCGGTCGGAGAGCTGGCGGATCACCATCGTCCGCTCGACCGACTCGCGGCGGGCCAGGAACTCCGACTCGGACAGGATCGGCGGACGTCGACGGCCGGCGTCGCGACCGTCGCGGCGGCGCTGACGCTTGGCCTCCAGGCGGGTCGAGCCGCGGACGCTCTGCACCTGGTCGTCGGAGGAGTCCGGGGTGTCCCGGTCGCGCGGCTGGCGGACCTTGGTGACGGTGTTCGGCGGGTCGTCCTCGGTGCGGTCCTCGGAGCTGTTGTCCGAGCCGCCACGGCGACGGCGACGCCGCCGGCGCCGGGAACCGGACCCGCCCTCGTCGCCGGAGTCCGCGCTCTCGTCGTTCGTGTCGTCGGAGTCGGACGAGTCGTCCGACCCGTCGTCGGAACCCGCGTCGGAGGAGGTGTCCGACTCGTCGGAGTCGTCACCGTCCTCGCCGTCGTACTCACCGTCGGTGCCGCGGCCACGACCACGACCACGGCGTCCGCGCCGACGGCGGCGGCGGGCGCCGTCATCGTCGCCGTCGTCGGAGTCGTCGGCGGACTCCTGGTCCGACGACGTGTCCGCGGTCTCGGTCTCGACGGGCTGCTCGGCCTGCGGGGCGTCGGGTTCGGCGTCCTTCTTCTTCCCGCGGCGGCCCTTGCCCGACTTCCCGGACGGCTTCTTCCGGCCGGACGTGTC
>NZ_JADQDD010000332.1 GCF_019263595.1 Pseudonocardia sp. KRD291
GGCGGCCGCCACCACCACGGTCCGGAGGCGCTGCGTGCCGCGCTGGTGGACCTGCACGACTTCTGGCTCTCGTCGCGGTGCGCGAGCATCGGCATCGGTGACGGCGTCTCGCTGGTCGCGGTGGGCGCGCTGGGGCGGCGCGAGCTCTGCCCGTTCTCCGACCTGGACCTGGTGCTGCTGCACGACGGCCGCTCCGGGGTGGACAGGCTCGCCGAACAGCTCTGGTACCCGCTTTGGGACGCCGGGATCGGCCTCGACCACTCGGTGCGCACCCCGGGTCAGGCCGTGCAGATCGCGACGACCGACCTCAGGGCGGCGTTCGGCCTGCTCGAGATCCGGCACATCGCAGGCGACACGGGGCTCTCGGACAAGGTCCGCACCGCCGTCCGGCAGGCGTGGCGGGCCGGCATCCGGAGCCGGTTCGACGAGGTCGCCGATACCACGACCGACCGCTGGACGCGCAACGGGGACGTGGCGCACCGGATCGAGCCGGACCTGAAGAACGGGCACGGCGGGCTGCGCGACGTCGCGCTGATCGACGCGCTGGCCACCGCGCAGCTGGTGGACCGGCCCTCGGCCGAGGTGACCGGGGCGCGCACGCTGCTCCTCGACGTCCGCACCGAGCTGCACCGCCTCTCCGGCCGGGCGCGGGACGTGCTGCGTGCCCAGGACGCCGACGAGATCGCGGCGACGATGGAGGTCGGCGACCGCTTCGACCTGGCCCGCACCCTGTCCGGCGCCGCGCGGGCGGTGGCGTTCGCGACCGAGGTCGGGCTGCGCCAGGCCCGCAGCGCGCTGCCGCGCCGGGGCCTGGCGGCGCTGCGTCGCGCGCCGGTGCGCAGGCCGCTGGACTCCGGGGTCGTCGAGCACGCCGGTGAGGTGACGCTGGCCCGCGACGCGTCGGCGGCGAAAGACCCGGCGCTGGTGCTCCGGGTGGCCGCGACGGCGGCGCGCACCGGCCTGCCGATCGCGGCCGGCACGCTGCACCGGCTCGCCGACACCGCCCCCGAGCTGCGCACCCCGTGGCCGCGGGCGGCGCTGGGCGAGCTGTTGTCGCTGCTGGGTACCGGGCAGGGGATGGTCGAGGTGATCGAGTCCCTGGACCGCACCGGGCTGTGGGGCCGGCTGTTCCCGGAGTGGGGCGCGGTCCGCGACCTGCCGCCGCGCGACCGCACGCACGTCTGGACCGTCGACCGGCACCTGGTGGAGGTCTGCGCGCAGGCGGCGCGGCTGACCACCCGGGTCGCGCGCCCGGACCTGCTGCTTCTCGGCGCGCTGCTGCACGACATCGGCAAGGGCCGCGACGGGGACCATTCGGTGGTCGGCGAGTCGCTGGTCCGCCGGATCGGGACCCGGCTGGGGCTGCGCGGGGCCGACATCGACGTCCTCGGCGCGGTGGTGCGCCACCACCTACTGTTCCCGCACACGGCGACCCGGCGCGACCTGGACGACCCGGCAACGGTCTCGCGGGTGATCGAGACGCTGGAGGGGTCCGCGCCGGGCGCGGACCCGGCGCTGCTGGTGGACCTGCTCGACGCGCTGGCCGAGGCCGACTCGCTGGGCACCGGTCCCGGGGTCTGGAGCCCGTGGCGGCGCACCCTGGTGCAGAACCTGGCCGGGCGCTGCCGCAGCGCGCTGACCGGCGCGCCGTTCGTCGAGCCCGGGCCGCCGGACCCGTCGTCGGCGGAGCTGGTGGCGGTGATGGAGAGCGGGGCGGGGCCGCAGGTCCGGTTCGTCGCCGACGGCGACGTGGCCACCGTGACGCTCGTGCTGCCCGACGACCGCGGCGCCCTGTCCGCCGCCGCCGGGGTGCTGGCCCTGCACTCGCTGCAGGTGCACACGGCCGAGACGTCGACCGTCGCGACCCCGGACGGGCACGGGGCGGTGGTGGAGACGTTCGCGGTCGCCCCGCGGTTCGGTGGCCTGCCGGACCCGGCGCTGGTCCGCGCCGACCTGGTGCGCGTGCTGTCCGGGTCGCTCGCCCTGCCCGAGGCCCTGGCCCGCAAGGAGCGCGACTACGCGCCGTCGAGCCCGGTCGTCGAGCGGACGGCGCCGCCGCGGGTGCTCTGGTTCGACGACGAGGCCACCGGCGCGGTCGTGCTGGAGCTGCGCGCCACCGACCGGATCGGCCTGCTGCACCACGTCACCGCCGCCCTGGAACGCTGCGGGGTCGACCTGCGCTGGGCCCGGGTGGAGACGCTCGGCGCGTCGGTGGTGGACGCGTTCGGCGTCGCCGGCACACCCGGCCCGGGTGCGCGACGGGAGATCGAAGCCGACCTGCTCGCCGTCACCGCCGCCCGCGGGGGCGAGGACCCGACCGCCTGACGCCCGGACCCCGACCCCCGACACGTCCCGCCGGCGTGCGTTCACGTCCACGGACGGCCTGTTCTACGGTGGCGGCCCCGGGCGGCTCGGCAGGCGCCGGCCGTCGTCGCGATGGCCCGGGCGTTCACACTGGGCGCCGTGCCGGCCTGGATGATCCGGAAGACGGTGGGCTTCCGGGACCAGCGGCCGGTCCGCCCCGAGGAACGCGAGGAGAAGTCCCGATGAAGCTGGTGACCGCGATCGTCAAGCCGTTCGTGCTGGGCGAGGTCAAGGACGCGCTGGAGACCCTGGGCGTGCTCGGGATGACCGTGTCCGAGGTGCAGGGCTACGGCCGGCAGAAGGGCCACACCGAGGTCTACCGCGGCGCGGAGTACTCGGTGGACTTCGTGCCGAAGGTGCGGATCGAGGCCGTCGTGGACGACGACGCCGTCGACCGGGTGGTACAGGCCGTGGTCGACGCCGCGCACACCGGCAAGATCGGCGACGGCAAGGTCTGGGTGGTGCCGGTGGACAACGTGGTCCGCGTCCGCACCGGAGAGCGCGGCACCGACGCCCTGTAGGCCGCGCACCCGTGTCGTGATGATCGGAACGATTCGGGCATCCGGGTCGTTGGCGACCGTATGACACTGGCCTCGGCGCCCCCGGTACGGCTGCACGTGCCCGGGCGGACACTCGTGCTCGTGGCCGGGCTGCCCGGCGCCGGGAAGTCGACGCTGCTGGCGACCCTGCCGCCGGAGGACTCGACGGTCGTGCTCGACTCCGAGCGGACCCGGGCCCTGCTGGTCCGACGGCTGCCGGCCGGCACCCCGTACCCGCTCTACCGCTGGGCGGTGCACCTGCTGCACCGCCTGTCGGTGGTCCTGGCCGCGCTGGCCGGGCCGGACACCGTCGTGGTGCACCTGCCCTCGACGACCGGCGGCACCCGGTCGGCGATCCGGCGCCTGGCCCGCCTCGGCGGGCGGGCGGCGCACCTGGTGTGGGTGCACGCCGAGCCCGCCGACGCGCTGGCCGGGCAGCACGTCCGGGGCCGTGTGGTGCGCGGACGGGCCTTCGCCGGGCACGCGGCCCGGGCCGGTGACGTCGCCGCGACGCTGCGCTCGGACGGCCCGCCGGCGGGCTGGGCGTCGGCCCGGGTACTGGATCGGTCCTGCGCCCATCGCGGTCTGCGGATGGCCAAGTAGGCTGTTCAGGGTGTTCGACTCCCTCTCCGAGCGGCTCGGTTCCACCCTCCGCGACCTGCGCGGCAAGGGCCGGCTCTCCGACGCCGACATCGATGCCACCGCACGCGAGATCCGGATCGCCCTGCTGGAGGCGGACGTCGCGCTGCCCGTGGTGCGCGCGTTCATCACCCGCATCAAGGAGCGGGCGAAGGGCGCGGAGGTCTCCGGTGCGCTGAACCCGGCCCAGCAGGTCGTCAAGATCGTCAACGAGGAGCTCGTCGGCATCCTCGGCGGCGAGACCCGGCGGCTGTCGTTCGCCAAGGAGCCGCCGACGGTCATCATGCTGGCCGGCCTGCAGGGCTCCGGCAAGACGACGCTGGCCGGCAAGCTCGGCCGCTGGCTCAAGAGCCAGGGCCACACCCCGCTGCTCGTCGCGTGCGACCTGCAGCGCCCGAACGCGGTCAACCAGCTCCAGATCGTCGGCGAGCGCGCGAGCGTGCCCACGTTCGCGCCGCACCCGGGCGCAACCGGCTCCGGTGAGCTCCCGGAGGGCCCCGGCGACCCGGTGCGCGTGGCCCGCGAGGGCATCGCGCACGCGAAGGAGAAGCTCTACGACGTCGTCGTGGTCGACACCGCGGGCCGACTCGGTGTCGACTCCGAGCTGATGCGCCAGGCCTCCGACATCCGCGAGGCGGTGTCGCCCGACGAGGTGCTCTTCGTCGTCGACGCGATGATCGGTCAGGACGCGGTCGCGACGGCCGAGGCGTTCCGCGACGGCGTCGGGTTCACCGGCGTCGTGCTCACCAAGCTCGACGGCGACGCCCGCGGTGGTGCGGCGCTGTCGGTCCGCGAGGTGACCGGGCAGCCGATCCTGTTCGCGTCCAACGGCGAGAAGCTCGAGGACTTCGACGTCTTCCACCCGGACCGGATGTCCTCGCGCATCCTGGGCATGGGCGACCTGCTCACGCTGATCGAGCAGGCCGAGCAGCACTTCGACGCCGAGCAGTCCGCCGCCACCGCGGCCAAGATGGGCTCCGGCGACCTGACGCTCGAGGACTTCCTCCAGCAGATGCTCGCGATCCGCAAGATGGGCCCGATCGGCAACATCCTGGGGATGCTGCCCGGGGCCAACTCCGGGCAGATGAAGGACGCGCTGTCCCAGGTCGACGACAAGCAGATCGACAAGCTGCAGGCGATCATCCGCGGCATGACCCCGGCCGAGCGCGACGACCCGAAGATGATCAACGCCTCCCGTCGGACACGCATCGCGAACGGCTCCGGCGTCACCGTCTCGGACGTGAACGACCTGGTCAACAGGTTCTTCGACGCGCGCAAGATGATGAAGCAGATGGCCGGGCAGTTCGGCTTCGGCGGGGGCGGGCGCAGCGCCACCAAGAAGGTGCCGAAGAACGCGCGCAAGGCCCGCCAGGCCAAGAAGGGCCGCAAGGGCGGGCCCACGCCGTCGCGCGCCGGGGGCATGCCGGACCTGTCGAACATGCCGAAGACCCTGCAGGAGCTGCCGCCGGGCCTGGGCGGGCTCGACCAGCTGCCGGACGGCTTCGACCCGTCGAAGCTCAACTTCGGGAAGAAGAAGCCCTGATGGGAGACCTGCCCGTCACCGGATGGCGGCTGCGGGGCACGGTCCTGCCCTCGGGCGAGGACACCGAGCTGTGGATCGACGGCGACGGCCGGATCAGCGACACGCCGCTGCCCGGCGCCGAGGACCTCGGGAGCGGCGGGTTCGTCGTCCCGGGCCTGGTGGACGCGCACTGCCACGTCGGGCTCGGGCCCGACGGCCCGGTCGACCTCGACGAGTGCGAGCGCCAGGCCCGCACCGACCGCGACGCCGGCGCGCTGCTCATCCGCGACTGCGGCTCCCCGGTCGACACCTCGCCGCTGCAGGCCCGCGAGGACCTGCCGGAGATCATCCGGGCGGCCCGGCACGTGGCCCGTCCGAAGCGCTACATCCCGGGCCTGGCCGTCGAGCTCGACGACCCGGCGCTCCTGGTCGACGAGGTGCGCCGGCAGGCCGCCGACGGCGACGGCTGGGTGAAGCTGGTCGGCGACTGGATCGACCGCGGGGTCGGCGACCTCGCCCCGCTCTGGCCCGACGACGTCCTCGCCGAGGCGATCTCCGCCGCGCACGAGGCCGGAGCGCGGGTGACCGCGCACGTGTTCGGCACCGACGCCCTGCACGGGCTGGTCGGGGCCGGCATCGACTGCATCGAGCACGGCACCGGGCTGTCCGACGACCTGATCTCGGAGATGGCCGCGCGCGGCACCGCGCTGGTGCCGACGCTGATCAACGTCGAGACGTTCCCGTCGATCGCCGACGGCGCGTCGAAGTACCCGGACTACGCGGCGCACATGCGGGCGCTGCACGCCGGGGCGTCCGACGTCGTGCGCCGTGCCACCGAGGCCGGGATCCCGGTCTACGCGGGCACCGACGCCGGCGGCGGCATCCGGCACGGGCGGATCGTCGACGAGATCGTGGCGCTGCGCGACGCCGGGCACCCGGACCCCCTCGGCGCGGCGAGCTGGTCGGCGCGGAGCTGGCTGCGACGCCCCGGCCCGGAGCCCGGCGCACCGGCCGACCTGGTCGTCTACCGCGACGACCCGCGGGTCGACCTGGAGTCGCTGCGCCACCCGTCGCTGGTGCTGGTGCGCGGGCGCCGGGTACCGGTGGGGAGCGCGTGAGCGCCGAACCGTC
>NZ_JADQDD010000333.1 GCF_019263595.1 Pseudonocardia sp. KRD291
GCCCCGGCCGGGGCCGCCGTCCCGTGCGCGGTTCACCCCGCGTGCGGGCCGAACCGGAACCCGGGGCTCTCGCCGCGGGCGGAGGATCCGAACGGTCGCAGCGCACGGCTGGGGTCCGCCGCCGCGACCGCCGCCGACGGGTCGGCGACCGCCTGCTCCGGATCGATCGGGGACAGCGCGCTCACCAGGTAGGCCGCCGACCGGCCGGAGACCGTGTCCGGCACGGCCGCCGGGCCGGCCAGTGCACCGCCGAGGTGCCGGACGCCGACGACGGTCATCGGCCCGTCGAGGGCGGCGACCGCGTCCAGCCCGGCCGGCTCCAGCGCGTCGAGCAGCACGTTCTCGCCGGTGTAGGCGTGCGGCATCTCCGGCTCGGCGTACACCCGCGAGGACTCCACCGGCCGAAGCGGGCCGACGGTGTCCTCGTCGGGCCGGACCGCGGCGCGCAGCGGGGCGAGCAGCCGGTCCGTCTGCGCCGACCCCGCCCGGGCGGTCACGGCGATCCGGGCCACCCGCCGTCCGCGCAGGTGCGGGGGCAGGACGTCCCAATCCGGGTAGGTGACCACCGACATCCCGGCGGTCACCGTGTCGGGCAGCCCGGCCGTCCACTCCCGGAACGCGTGCAGCGGCGCGGGGTCGCCCGGCTCGCCGACCGGGCCGAGGTCGTGCACGAGGGCGCCGCCGGTCAGCGGCCCGGCCGGCAGCAGGCCGATCGTCATCGCGGTAACGACCTCGCCCGGCACCGGGCCGGTGCCGCGCAGCCGGGCGAACCGGTCCGGGTCGGTGTCCGCGGTGACCTCGTCGAGGGCGCCGCCGGTGCCCACGACCTCGAACGCGCGCACGTGGTCCACGGCCCAGCCGTCGGTGCGCCCGGTCAGGCCCAGGCCTCCGCCGAACGTGTAGCCGATCGCCCCGACGCCGGGAAAGGACCCGCTCGGCGCCATCAGGTCGAACCGGTCGGCGGCGTCGGTCACCTCGCCCCACGTGACGCCGGCGCCCACCCGCACGGTCCGCGCGGCCGGGTCGATCGCGATCCCGTCCATCCCCGCGGTGGACAGCAGGATCCCGCCGGCCGCGGGGACGCGGGTGCCGTGCCCGGTGTGGTGCACGGTCAGCGGGAGGTCGTGGTCGGCGGCGACCCGGGCGGCGACGCGGACGTCGTCGGCGGTGCGGGCGGCGGCGACGACGTCGGGCCGGTGCCGCACGCCGAGCTGGAACCCGGTGGTCGCCGCGGGCGCGGCGGGGGCGTCCGGCGCGAGGACGGAACCGTCGATCCGCGCGGTCAGGTCGTCGAGAAGAGTGCTCGTGGAGGTGCTCACGGGATCGAGCATGCGGGCGGGAGAGCCAGAAGTCCAAGATCTGTCTCTGCTGTGAGCTAGCATCGTGGGTTATGGAGCTGCGTCACCTGCGGTATCTCGCCGCCGTCGTCGAGGAGGGCACGATCACCGGTGCCGCGGCCCGTCTGCACGTCGCGCAGCCGGGGGTGAGCGCGCAGCTGCGTCAGCTCGAGCGCGACCTCGGGGAGCCGCTGCTCGAACGCGGGCCGCGGGCGGTCACCCTGACCGAGGCCGGGCGCGCCGTCCTCCCGCACGCCCACGCCGCGCTGGCCGCCGTCGACGACGCCCGCGACGCGGTCGCCGCGCTGCGCGGGCTGCTGCGTGGACGGGTCGCGGTCGGCATGGCGTCCTCGCTGCCCGACACCGCCCTGGCCGACACCGTCGCCGACTTCGCCCTCGCGCACCCGCAGGTCACGGTCACGCTGCGGGAGGACACGGCCGACGCGCTGCAGGCCGAGCTGCTGGCCGGGCGCCTGGACGTCGCCTACCTCGGCGCGCCGGGGGAGCTGCCGGACGGGTTGCGCGGCCGGGTGCTGCTCGACGACCGGCTGGTCGCCGCCGTCGCCGCGGACGACCCGCTGGCCGGGCGGGCGCGGATCGGCCTGGACGAGCTGGCGGCGCGCCCGCTGATCTGCCTGCCGCAGGGGCACGGGCTGCGCGCGGCCCTGGACCGGGCCTGCGCGGCGGCCGGGGTGCACGCGCGGGTGGCGTTCGAGGCCGGCGCGATGAGCCTGCTGCTGCGACTGGCCGCGCGGGGCGTCGGTGTCGCGGTGGTCCCCGAGCCCGCCCTGCAGGCCCCGCCGGTGCTGGCCCTCGACGCCCCGCCGGTGGCGATCCGGCTGGACCCCGAGGTCCGCGCGCGGCTGCACCTGGCGTGGCGGGCCGGCGGACCGAGCGGCCCGGCGGCCCGGGCGCTGGTGGCGCAGGTGGTGGCCGCACTCTGATCGGGGCCGGCCCGGGGCGCCGGGTGTGTCGCCCGGCGTGCGGGACGCGGAGATGCGCGAGAGTGTGCGCCGTGACCGCCGCCGTTCCGACGAACGCCGTCCCGAAGATCCCCGTCCCGACCCCCGCTGTCGCGCCGTGACCGGGACTCCCGGGGACCCGCCGCCGCGGGCCGACGCGCGGAAGGGGCACGCGGCGCTGCGCGGACACGCCGTCCTGCTCGTCGCCGTGCTGCTGCTGGTCGCGGCGGCCGCGGCGGCGGTCGTCACCGCCCGGCCGCCCGCCCCGGCCGCGGCCGCCGCCCCGCCCGGGGCGTTCAGCGCGACCCGCGCGATGGGCTCGGTCGCCGCGCTCGCCGACCGGCCCCGCCCGGTCGGGAGCCCCGCGTCGGACCGCGCCCGTGACGGGCTCGCCGCCCGGCTGCGCGCGATGGGCCTGCAGACCTCGACGGCGCCGTCGGTGGGGGCCTCGTCGCGGGAGGGCAGGCAGGCCGTCGGCGCGGTGGAGAACGTGGTCGCGACCCGGCGCGGCACCGCCCCGACCGGCGCCGTCGTCCTGATGGCCCACTACGACTCCGTCCCGGCCGGGCCGGGCGCCGCCGACGACGGGTCGGCGGTGGCCTCGATCCTGGAGACGGTGCGGGCCCTGTCGACCGGCCCGGCGCTGCGCAACGACCTGGTCGTGCTGCTCACCGACGGCGAGGAGGCCGGGCTGCTCGGGGCGCAGGCCTTCACCCGCGCCGACCCGCTGCGCGGGCGTCCCGCCGTCGTCCTGAACTGGGAGGCGCGCGGGTCGGGCGGGGCGTCGATGCTGTTCCAGACCTCGCCGGGCAACGCGCGCCTGATCGAGGCCTACCGCGCGGTGCCGCACCCGGCGGGCGACTCCTCGACGGCGGCGGCCTACGCGCTGCTGCCCAACGACACCGACCTCACGCCGTTCCTCGCGGCCGGGCGCCCGGGCATGAACAGCGCGTTCGTCGAGCGGGCGAGCCGCTACCACACCCCCGGCGACACGCCGGCGAATCTGGACCCGACCTCGGTGCAGCAGCAGGGGACGTCGATGCTGGCGCTGACCCGGGTGCTCGGCGCGGCCGACCTGGTGCCGTTCGACCCGGCGGTCAGCGGCGCACCGGCGTCCGGGGACGTCACGTTCGCGGCCGTGTTCGGGCACCTGTGGGCCTACCCCGACACCTATGTCCTGCCGCTGGCGGTGCTCGCCGCGCTCGCCGTCGCCGGGGCGGTGGTGCTCGCCCGTCGGCGGGACCTGCTGAGCATCGGCCGGTTCGGCGGCGCGCTCGCGTCCTGGCCGGTGGCGGTGCTGCTCGCGGCGCTGCTGGGGGAAGGGGCGTGGCGGGTGCTGGCCTCCTCGCGTGCCGGCTACGCGAACAGCGCGGGTGTCGTGCACCGCCCGGGCCTGGCGCAGGTCGCGATCCTGCTGCTGGGGCTGCTGGCGCTGCTGCTGTGGGGGGTGCTGCTGCGCCGCAGGCTCGGCGCCTGGGCGATGGGGCTCGCCGCGACGGCGTGGCTCGCGGTGCTGGGCCTTCTCACCGCGGTGCTGGTGCCCGGGGCGTCGTTCCTGGTCGCGTTGCCCGCGCTGGGTGCGGGGCTCGGGATCGCGGTCGCCGCGACCGTCCCGGCACCGTGGCGTCCGCTGCCGGTGGCGGTCGGCGGGCTGGGCACGGCCGTGCTGCTGGTGCCGTTCTCCGTCGCGTTGTTCGACGCCGCGGGGTTGGCCGGGTCGGCGCTGTCGGCCGCCTGCGTGGTCCTGGGCCTCGCGCCGCTCGCCGCGCTCGTCGCCGGGCGTCGGCTACCCGCCCGGGTACCGGCGGCGGTACTGGTCGCCGCCGTCGCGCTGGGCGCGCTGGGGCTCGTCGTGGACCGGCCGGACGCGGCCCACCCGGACCGCGCCGACCTGGCCTACCTGCACGACACCGACTCCGGCACCGCGCGCTGGGTCAGCCGCGACCCGGTCCCGGCGCCGTGGACCGCCCGCTACGTCACCGGGGAGCCGACCGCCCCGGGCCGGGACCTGCCCTGGCCCGGCGACACACCCGTCCGGACCGGGCCGGCACCCGTCGTCGCGCTCCCGGCGCCCGCGGCGACCGTCCGCCGGCTGCCCGGCGGGGCGGTGGAGCTGCGGGTGGGCTCGCGGCGCGGCGCGGACGTCCTCGGCGTCCGCGCCGACACACCCGGCGTGACGTCGGCCGAGGTCACCTACGTCGGGCGGGCCCCGGTCGCGCTGCCGGTGCGGGGCCTGCTGGACCTGCAGCTGCTCGCGGTACCGCGCGGGGGAGCGCGGATCGTGCTGCGCACCGACGGCGTGGCACCGCTGCGCCTCGTCGTCCGCGACCAGACGACCGGCCTGTCCGGGATCTCCGGATGGACACCGCGACCGCCCGGGCTGGAACGCTCCCCGACCCGGGACGGCGACACACTCGTGATCACCCGCTCGGTCACGGGCTGACCCGGGCCCCCAGGTGCAGGCGGCGGCGGCTGCGTCGTCGACGAGGTCGACGACCCCGGTCGCCCGGGACGCCGGTGATGCCTCCTCGGCCGCGATCTCGAGGGTCTTGCGGGGGTTCCTGCGTGTGGCTGTGCGTCGCCCGTCGTCCGGGTCGATCATGCGGTCCTCCTGCCACGGCGTCGCTGGCATGGCGCGGCAGGCCGACGGCGGTCGGCGGTGGACGACCGCCGTGTGGTGGGTCGTGCTGACCGGGTGGAGGCGGTAGGCCCATGGTGACGTCGGTCCGGCCTCGCGGCGACCGCGCGAGAACACAGGCGATCGCGTCGGCAGGCGAGGCCGTACTCCTCGCGCCGCCCGTCCTTCCCGGGACGAGCCGGTGAACGGTCGGGGCGCCGCAGCCGACTCCTGAGGGGACTGTGGCGCGCACCCCGGGCAGCGGCATGCGGACGGGTGCGATATCGCGCACTGCGTCGGCTGTGGCCGGCAGGCGCTGAGCTGCGACGAGCACGCTCACCGGAGCCTCCCACCGGGAACGTGGACCGGTGAGACGCCGATCGAGCTCGCCTGCCGGGAGTTCGGGTACTACTCACGGCACACCGCGTACAGCGGTAACGGGAGCCCGGATCGGCCGGATACCGGCCCGGTGGTGCCCTGTGCCCCGAACCATCCGCACGCCGTCGCCGACTATCTCCGGCTGCGGGCCGCCGCCGCCGAGGGTGGGCTCCGTTGGGATCCGGCACGCGAGCGGTACGTGACTGGCGACCGGTGAGCGCACGTGCCGGGCAGGAGCAGCCGCCCCGGACCGCCGGGCACATCGATCCACCCACCCACCACCGTCGAGATGCGCACCAGCGTCCGTCACTGATCGACTTCTCGCGCCGGTACGCATCTCGACGGTTGCCCGAGCGGATCCGGTCGTTATTGTGACGGTTGTCCCCAGTGGATCCCCACCTGCAGCCAGAGGAGCGCGACGTGACGGCCTTCCGCGCGGGAGCCGACGGGCGGAGGCGGGAGTTCCTGCGCAGGGCGCTCACGGTCGGTGTGGTGACACTCGTCGTCGCCGGCGGCTTGTGGTGGTTCAGCTCGTACATGTTCGACCAGGCGCTCGCGCCCCGGTGCGGGGCCGGCGTCATGGAGCCCGGTGACACGTGCGAGAACCTCCGGACCGGAGTCTTCACCTCCTCCGCGGACGAGGCGGCCTCGTCGCAGCGGGTGACCGACTTCGCCGGATGGGCGTCGCTGGTGGCCGGGATCGTCGTCGCCGCGGTCGGGATCCTCGCGGCCCTCAACCTGCTCCTGATCGGGCTCGCCCGCCGGCCTCCGAGGGACTCGGCTTAGGTCGGGCCTCCGAGGGACTCGGCTCAGGTCGGTACCGACACCAGGACCCGGACGGCCTCGGCGACGGCGGCCCGGCGGGCCACCCGCACGGCCGTCTCGATCGGGCGC
>NZ_JADQDD010000334.1 GCF_019263595.1 Pseudonocardia sp. KRD291
TCAGCGGCGGCCGCGCGGGCGCCGTGCCGTGCCGCTGGCGCGGGAGCTGCGGCGCGTCGGGGGTGGCCGTGTCGTGCCCGGGGTTCCGGGGCGGCCGGTCGAGGCCGGGGGCGGCGTCGGCGGACCTGCGATCCGGGTTCTGCTGGTGTGGCATGGCTCCTTGGTGGGGTCGTCGCCGAGTGCTCCGGTGATGACAACGCGCACGGACCTGCGCACGCCTCCGAACGATCACTCGATGTGGTGACGTTCACGCCGGGCCGACAATGTCACGAAGACATCACGAAGCCTACGTCGCCCTGCGTTGCTCAGGGTGACCGGGGGTGACGGATTCCCGGGTGATCGGCGGGCAACGCCGTACGCAGCAACGGCCAGGACACCAGGACGCTCAACGCCACCAGGGCCGGGCTCACGACGGCCCGGGCGACCCCGAGCCACACCACCTGTTCGGCCGCGTAGAGCGGCAGGAACACCGCCAGCCGGACGGCGTACTGCGCGACCCACGCCCAGCTGGCCCGCTGGTAGCCGCGCACCAGGTCCGGGTCCCGCCGCCACCGGGTGCGCTGACCCAGCAGCCCGCCCACCACGAGTCCGAGCAGCGGCCACCGGATCACGATCGACACCGCCCAGACCAGCGCGCTGGCCATGTTCGACACGATCTGGAGCAGGAAGAAGTCCTCCGCGCGACCGGTGTAGAGCGCGATCGTGGCCGCGGCCGCCACGCCCAGCAGGCCCAGCAGCACTGCCCGGGGGCGCCCGCCGCGGGCCAGCCGGAAGGCCGCGATCGCGGCGGCGGCGACGACCGCCGCTCCCGCAGCCCAGCGGATCGACGACGCGACACCGGACGCGTCGACCAGGAGCCAGACCAGCACGAACGCGACGACCGGTGCCGTCGCGTCCACGGCGCCGGAACGTCCGCCGAGGATCTCGGCCAGCCCCGGATCGGACGGCGTCGCGTGCTCGCGCTCGGAGGTCACCCACCAAGGGTGCCCTACGTTGCGGCACGGCCCGTCCGCCCCCTGGCGTGAGCAGGGGTACCGGGGTGATCATTGGGGGTCCGCCGGGTGACACGGCGGTGAACCGGAACGAACACGTCCGCCGGGCGGTCGGCGACCGCGACGGACCAGGGGGGAGGCGGTGGCCGTGCACCACCGGAGCTACATCGCGATCGGCGACAGTTTCACCGAGGGCCTCGACGACTTCACCGACGACGGCAGCCCGCGCGGCTGGGCCGACCGGGTCGCCGAGGTGCTGGCCGAGCGTCACCCCGGGTTCGAGTACGCCAACCTCGCCGTGCGCGGGAAGGTCCTCGACCAGATCGTCGCCGACCAGGTGCCGGTGGCCGAGAAGGTCCGGCCGGAGCTGATCACGTTCTGCGCCGGCGGCAACGACGTCATCGGCTTCGCCTGCGACACCGACGACCTGGCCGCCCGGTTCGACGCCGCGCTCGGTCGCCTGGTCGCCACCGGGGCCGACGTACTGATCTTCACCGGATTCGACCTGGGTCGGATGCACCCGTTCATCCGCCGCCTGCGCGGGCGGATCGCCTGCTTCAACGAGCTGATGCGGGCCAGCGCGGAACGGCACGGTTGCCGGGTCGTGGACCTGTGGGCGATGGACACCCTGGCCGACCCGCGCGCCTGGGCGAGCGACCGCCTGCACCTGAACCCGGACGCCCACGAGCGGGTCGCGCTGCGCGTGCTCGAGGCCCTCGGCGAGCCGGTGGACGCCGACTGGCGCACCCCATGGCCCGCCGGTGAGCCCGCGCCATGGGTCGCCCGCCAGCGCGAGGACCTCCGCTGGGTCCGCCGGCACGTGATGCCCTACCTCGGCAAGCGCCTGCGCGGCGAGCAGGTCTGGGACGACTACCGGCCCAAGCGCCCGGAGCTGGGCCCGCTGACCGGCGCACGCTAGGCCCGCGCGCGCCGGCCGCGGGCGCTACCGGACCGGGGTGACGTCGCGGGCCCCGATGTACTCGGGGCGCCGCGTCGGCGCGTAGTACGGCTCGGTGCAGGCGTTCTCCACGCTGTTGAACACCAGGAAGATGTTCGACCGGGAGTACGGGGTGATGTTGTCCCCGGACCCGTGCATGCAGTTGGAGTCGAAGAACGTGGCGCCGCCGGCCTTGCCGGTCATCATGGCGATGCCGTGCCGGTTCGCCATCGCCGTGATCGAGTCGTTGTCCGGGGTCCCGATCTCCTGCTCCTTGAGCGAGGAGCGGAAGTTCTCCTCCGGGGTCTCGCCGACGCAGGACACGAACGTCCGCTGCGAACCCGGCATGATCATCAGGCAGCCGTTGTACGGATGGTTGTCGGTGAGCGAGATCGAGCAGCTCACCGCCCGCGGGACGGGCATGCCGTCCTCGGCGTGCCAGGTCTCGAAGTCGGAGTGCCAGTAGAAGCCACCGCCGCCGAAGCCGGGCTTGTAGTTGATCCGGCTCTGGTGGATGTAGACGTCCGAGCCCAGGATCTGGCGGGCGCGGCCCACGACCCGCTCGTCCCTGGCGATCCGCGCGATCGCGTCCGAGATCCGGTGCACCTCGAAGATGGAGCGGACCTCGTTCGAGGACTTCTCCACCACGCAGCGGTCGTCGGCGCGGAGGCCGGCGTCGGTGGCCAGGCGGTCCAGCTCGGCCTGGTAACCGGCGACCTCCTGGGGGTCGAGCAGCCCGGGCACCTGGACGAAGCCGTCCCGGGCGTGGGCGGCGAGCTCCTGGGCGCCGAACATCCCGGCGCTCGACTCGCTGCCCCAGACCGTCGGTTCGATCCGCTCGACGAGATCGGGGGTGTCCGACACGCGGGTCCGGTAGCGGTCCCCGGTGCGGGGGCTCGTACGGGCGGTGCTGCCAGCCACGGCAGTCATGTGGCCTCCTTGTATCCGTTCGTCCCTTCGAAGGGTGTGGTGGTCGGGTCGGGCAGGGACTGGGTCGCCGACGAGAAGGGCGTTCCCGCTGGATGCCAGCGGAAACGCCCCGTGTTCTCTCCTGCGTCAGCCGGGTGACTCGGCACCCGGTGACCGGCTTCGCCGGTCAGCCCTCGGTGATCAGCGGGTACACGCCGTTCTCGTCGTGCACCTCGCGGCCGGTCACCGGCGGGTTGAACACGCAGACGGTCTTCATCAGCGTCTTCGGGCGCAGCTGGTGCTTCTCGTTGCCGCTCAGCACGTAGATCGACCCGGGGGCGACCTGGTAGGTGACGTCGTTGTCCTTGTCGTAGAGCTCGCCCTCGCCCTCGGTGACGAAGACGGCCTCGATGTGGTTCGCGTACCAGAAGTCGTTGATCGATCCCGGCTGCAGCACCGTCTCGTGCACGGAGAAACCGACACCGTCCTTGGCCAGGACGATGCGCTTGCTCCGCCAGTTCTTGTTCTCGGACTCGACGTCCCGCTCGGTGTCGGTGATCTCGTCAAGCGTGCGGACGATCATGTCTTGCTCAGCTCCCGGTTGCTGCTCGGACGGACTCGGCGATGATCGAGAGGCCCTCGTCGAGCTCGTCGTCGGTCGTGGTCAGGGGGCAGAGGACCTTGAGAACCTCGTCGGACGGTCCCGCGGTCTCCACCAGCAGCCTGCGCTGGAACGCCTCCGCGGCCACCTTCTCACCGAGTTCGGCGTTCTCGAACTGCAGGCCCCTGGCGAGACCGCGCCCCTTGCCGAACATCTCGGTGTTCGTCGTGTCGTGGGCGATCCGGTTGAACGCCTCCTCGACACGCTCGCCCTTGGCGAGCGTCGACTTCTCCAGCGTGTCGTCGTTCCAGTACTCGTGGATCGCCGCGGTGGCGGTGACGAACGCGGGGTTGTTGCCGCGGAACGTGCCGTTGTGCTCGCCCGGTCCCCAGACGTCGTGCTCGGGCTTGATCAGCACGAGCGCCATCGGCAGGCCGTACCCGGAGATGGACTTCGAGATGCAGACGATGTCGGGCTTGATGCCGGCGATCTCGAACGAGAAGAACGGCCCGGTCCGCCCGATCCCCATCTGCACGTCGTCGCAGATGAGCAGGATCCCCTTGCGCTTGCACAGCGCGTCGAGGCCTTGGAGCCACTCGATGCGGGCCGGGTTCAGACCGCCCTCGCCCTGCACCGTCTCCACGATCACCGCGGCCGGCTCGTTGAGGCCGGAGCCGGAGTCGTCGAGCAGCTTCTCGAACCACATGAAGTCGGGGAACTTGCCGTCGAAGTAGTTGTCGAACGGCATCGGCGTCGCGTGCACCAGCGGGATGCCGGCACCGGTGCGCTTCATCGAGTTGCCGGTGACCGACAGCGCGCCGAGCGTCATCCCGTGGAACGCGTTCGTGAAGTTGATCATGGCTTCCTTGCCACTGATCTTCCGCGCGAGCTTCAGCGCGGACTCCACGGCGTTCGCGCCGGTCGGGCCGGGGAACTGGACCTTGTAGTCGAGCCCGCGCGGAGCCAGGATCTTGTCCTGGAACGTGTGCAGGAACTCGCCCTTGGCCACGGTGTACATGTCCAGGCCGTGCGTGATGCCGTCCCGGGCCATGTAGTCCAGCAGCGGCTTCTTCAGGGCCTCCGGGTTGTGCCCGTAGTTGAGGGCACCGGCACCACCGAAGAAGTCGAGGTAGGTGTTCCCATCGACGTCGGTGAGCCGGCTGCCCTTGGCCGTGTCGAACACGACCGGCCAGTTCCGGCAGTAGCTGCGAACCTCGGACTCGAGATCCTCGAAAACGCTCATGATGTCGTCTCACCCTTGGTGGTCGGGCCGATGCGGTACAGGTCTTCGGGTTCGTGACCGTCCCCGAGCAGTTCTCGTCCGAACAGGTCACTGCGCTCGATGCTCACGCCACGTCGCTTCGCGAACGAGGTGAACAGCCGGATCGACGAGTCGTTGTCCGGCGTGATCGTGGTCTCCATGCGGTCCACACCGGGGGCGGCGTCGTACACGGCGTCCAGCATCCGCCCGGCGAGACCCTCGCCCTGGGCGTCGGCGGCCACGCACACCTGCCAGACGACGACCGTCGTGGGCGCGTCGGGACGCATGTAGCCGGTCACGTAGCCGACGGCGCTACCGTCGCGGCGGGCCACGACCGAGGTCCGGGAGAAGTCCCGGCACCACAGCACGTAGGCGTAGCGGGAGTTGGCGTCGAGCACCTGCGACTCCACTGCGAGCCGCCACATGTCCACCCCGTCGGCCGGGACCGGGACGCTGATCTCGATCTCGGATACGACGTCCGGGGAGCGCGCGGGCGCCCCTGGCTCGGCCTCTTCGGGTGCGATCATGTCGAGAAAAGTTAACAGCGTCGTCGGAGAAATGCAGCCGCTGACGGGGTCGACAACGCCTACGACGTGCACTTTCTGTGATCCGGGGCACCTCGGTCGGGTGGTCGCGCGGGCCCAGGACGCGGCCGCCGCGAACCGGCGAACCCCCTGCTGGACCACCGGGGCGACCGGGTCCGCCGGACCACACCGCGTCACCCGCGGACGGCGCGACACGACGCGACCGGACGCACAGACGTGTCCCTCGCCACTCTGCGCCACGACGGCCTCCACGGGTTCGGCCGTTCGTGCGGATGCACTTGCATCTGCACGGAAGCGGGGTCACCATGGACTTTCCGCCCACTCGCCCGGAGGTGCTCGCCGTGCCCGTCCCGTTCGATCCCTCGGATCACGGCTCGCACGCCGACACCCCGCGCATCACGCGAGGAGCGTCCCGGTGAACCGCAGAGCCCCGACCGTGGCGGACGCGGAGTCCGAGCAGAACGCGCTCGTCACCTGCGCACGTGACGGCAGGAACCACGTCGTCGCACACGTCGTGCTGGCCGACTCGCTGGCGGCCGGGACCGGGCAGTGCACGGCCGTCTGCGGTCACGTCGTGCTGCCGGCATCGCTGTCCAGCCCGCCCGGGTCCCGCTGCCTGCTGTGCACCGAGGCCTCCGGCGTCGGGACCGAGCCCCGGCGTGAGCCGCGGCGCCGCTGGGGCGCGTCCCGGGCGACACCGGGCCGTACCCTGCGCGCCTCCTACTGACCCGAACGTCCCGCCCGGCCCGGGGTCACGTCCCGGCTCAGGTTCCGGTGACACGTTCCCGGATCGCCCGGCACAGCACCTCGGCGTCGACGCCGAGCCCCCGCACCGGGATCACCACCGGGCTGCCGAACCGCTCCTGCGAGGAATGACGGGTCCGGCGCAGCAGCGCCCCCGAGCCCCGCACCAGGGCGTCCGGATCGTC
>NZ_JADQDD010000335.1 GCF_019263595.1 Pseudonocardia sp. KRD291
TGGCCGGTCGCGGACGGTGCACGGCGACCTGAGGCGAGCAGACCGGGAGCGTCTCGTCGACGCTCGCTGCGGCGGTTCTCGTTCCGGGCCGACACATGTTGGACGCCCCCCGAAGCCCATCCTCACGCGCAGCCCCTGATGACGTGGGTCACACCCCGGAGGCTGCCATGGTCAACGGCACACCAGGGTTGTCCGGTCATGATCGAACAGCCCCCACGTGCCGTTGACCATGAGCGGGGTGCGGGGGTGGGGTGTTGTTGCGGATAGGGTTTTCCGGTGGCCGGTGCAGCTGACTCCGCGGACCTGATGAGCACCGCGAACCCGCGGGTCAAGGCGTTGGTGCGGCTGCGGAGCAACCGTCGTGCCCGGGTCGATGCGGGATCCACGCTGGTCGAGGGCCACGACGAGCTGCGGCTGGCGCTGCGGGCGGGGGTGCGGCCCACGGAGCTGTACTGGGCGCCGTCGCTGGTCCGGGACGAGCACAGGGGACTCGTCGACGACGTGCGCGACGCCGGTGCGCGGGTGACGTCGGTGAGCCGGGACGTGTTCGACCGGATCGCCTACCGCGAGGGTCCGGACGGGTGGCTGGCCGTCGTGCCCGATCCGGGCTCCGCGCTCGGCGACATCGTGCTCGGTCCCCGGCCGCTGGTGCTGGTCGCGGAGGGGATCGAGAAGCCGGGCAACATCGGGGCGATGCTGCGGACCGCCGAGGCGTGCGGCGTGGACGCGGTGGTCGGGGCGTCCACGGTCACCGACTTCGGCAACCCGAACGCGGTGCGCGCCAGCAAGGGCACCGTGTTCGCGGTGCCGGTCGCGTCCGCCCCGAGCGTCGAGGTGCTGGACTGGCTGCGCGCGCACGGCATCCGGGTCGCCGTCACCACCCCGGCCGGGACCACCGCGCTCGGTGACACGCGCCTGGACGGCCCGGTCGCGATCGTCGTCGGCGCCGAGAGCACCGGCGTCACCGACCTGTGGCTGGACAACGCCGACGAGACGGTGGTGATCCCGATGCGCGGGAAGGTCAACTCCCTCAACGCCGCGACGGCCGGCGCCGTGGCGCTGTTCGAGGCGAACCGGCAGCGCGACGCCGCCGGGCGCTGATCAGACCGCGGCCGGGGTCAGCCGCGCACGCAGCGCCTTCTTGTCGGTCTTGCCGATGTCGGTCAGCGGCAGCTCGTCGACGAACGCGATCTCCTTCGGCACGTACATCGCGCCGCGGTGCGCCTCGACGAGCTTCTCCAGCTCGGTGCCGGTGAGCGAGTCGTCGCGGACCACGACGGCGGCGTGCACGGCCTCGGACCCGTCGTCGTCCGGCGCCCCGAACACCGCGGCCTGACGCACCCCGGCGTGCTCCATCAGCGTGTCCTCGAGCTCGGAGGTGTACACGTGCCCGCCGACGACCACGATCATGTCCTTCACCCGGTCCACCAGGTGCAGGTAGCCGTCGTCGTCGAGGTGGGCGACGTCGCCGGTGCGCACCCAGCCGTCCACGATCGTCTCGGCGGTGAGGTCGGGCCGGCGCCAGTAGCCGTCCATCTCGGTGCCGGTGCGCACCCACAGCTCGCCGCGCCCGCCGTCGGGTACGCGGTGGCCGGTGTCGTCGCAGATCGCGACGTCGGTGGTCGGCATGACACGCCCGACCGTGCGCAGCAGTGCGGGGTCCAAATGCTCCTCGCGGGTCAGCGCGCTGATCCCGCCGGCCTCGGTCTGGCCGTAGACCTGGGTGAACACCGGCCCGATCCGGCGCACCGCCTCCGCCATCCGGGTCGGGTTCGCCTGCGCCCCGCCGTAGATCACGTTGCGCAGGCCGGAGAGGTCGGTGCGGTCGAGGTCGGGGTGGTCGAGCAGGCGGTAGATCAGCGGTGGCAGCAGCCAGGTGTCGGTGATCCGCTCGCGCTCGAGCGCGGCGAGGACGGCACCGGCGTCGAACTCCTCCTGCAGCACGACGGTCCCGCCGCGGGCGAGCAGCCGGTCGGCGACCCCGCCGCCGGCGTGCGCGGACGGGGTGCACAGCAGCATCCGGGCCGGGCCCTGCTCGGCCCATGCCCCGTGGCTCTGCGCCATCCGCAGGTGGTGGGCGAAGGTGTAGGCGATCCCCTTGGGGTGTCCGGTGGTGCCGCCGGTGTGCCGGATCTGCTGCACGTCGGACGGGCGCGCCCGGCTCGACAACGCCTCGGTCGAGGCGTCGGATGCGTCGAGGAGAAGGTCGCGCCACGGCTGATCGTCGGGGCCGGTGGTACCGAGCCCGAGCGTGGTGACCGGGCGGGCCAGTGCCACGACCTGTGCGGCGGTGTCCAGGGCGATCGGGTCGACGAGCACGAGTGCGGCCTCGACGTCGTCGACGATCCTGGCCTGGCCCTGCGCGGACAGGCCGCCGTGCGGCTGCGTGACGCCGGCGCCGAGCAGGTTCAGCGCCCAGCGGGCGATCAGCATCTCGGGGGAGTTGCCGCCGAGAAGCGCCACGATCTCGCCGGGCCCGACCCGGCCGTCCAGGACGTGCGCGAGCCGGTGGACCTCGTCGAGCACCTCGCCGGCGCGCAGCCGCCGGTCGCCGTAGGTCAGCGCCTCGCGCCCGCGATCGGACGCGAGTGCGTCCAGGATCTGCTCGACGTCCGCGCGCACCGTGCCCGACATGACCATCCCTCCGTCGTCCCAATGTCCTTAGTATTGATAACGATTACCCGGCATGATCCTCTTCCATGCGGTGAGGTCTCCCGCATCACACGGCGCCGGAGGGGGTAGGACTGCGGACATGACGACGATCGGCGACACCGACCTGGACGTGAGCGGACTGTGCCTGGGCACCAACGTGTTCGGCTGGACCGCCGATGCCGAGCAGTCGTTCGCGCTGCTCGACGCCTACGCCGAGGCGGGCGGGAACTTCCTGGACTCGGCGGACTCCTACATGGCGGGAGCCGAGGGGAACTCCGGCGGCGAGTCCGAGACGATCATCGGCGACTGGATGGCCGCCCGCGGCAACCGGGACCGGATGGTCGTCGCGACGAAGGTGGGCAACCTGCCCGGCCGCCGGGGCCTGTCCCCGACGAACCTCACCGCGGCGGTCGACGACTCGCTGCGCCGGCTGCGGACCGACCGGATCGACCTCTACTACGCCCACACCGACGACACCGACACCCCGCAGGAGGACTACCTCGCCGCGTTCGACGGGCTGGTCCGCGCGGGCAAGGTGCGGGCGCTGGGCGCGTCGAACTTCGACGCCGACCGGCTGCGCTCCGCGCTGGAGATCTCCGGGCGCGACGGGCTCGCCCGGTTCGAGGCCGTGCAGCCGCACTACAACCTGGTCGAGCGCGGCTACGAGGAGGACCAGGCGCTGCTGGTGCAGAAGGAGGGTTTGTCCTGCTTCCCCTACTTCGGCCTGGCCAAGGGGTTCCTGACCGGCAAGTACCGCCCCGGCTCCGACGGCCGGGTGGACAGCGGTGCCACCGAGGGCGCGATGGGCTGGGCCCGTGCCGGGGGCGCGAAGGCCTACCTGGACGAGCGCGGGGTGCGGGTGCTCGGCGTGCTGGACGAGGTCGCCGCCGCGCACGACGTGCCGGTCGCCTCGGTGGCGCTGGCCTGGCTCAGCGCCCAGCCGACCGTCGTCGCGCCGATCGCCAGCGCCCGCACGCTCGACCAGCTCGCCCAGATCCTGCCCTCGACCGGCTTGGCCCTGGCCCCGGACGAGCTGGCCGGGCTCAGCCGGGCGTCGGAGAGCCGATGACCGGGTCGGGTCCGCGGCGCCGTTCGCGACGCTCGAGCGCGGCGGATCCACCCAGCACGATGAGTCCGAGCAGCGGGAGCGCCGCCCCGACCGCGGCCGGCGCGCTGTAGCCCAGGCCGGCGGCGAGCACGGCCCCGCCGAGCGCGGCGCCGAGCGCGTTGGCGATGTTGAACGCGGAGTGGTGACATGCCGCGCCGAGCGTCGGGCCGTCCGGGGCGGCGTCCATCAGCCGGGTGTTCAGGGCCGGTGTCGTCCCGGTGGTGGCCAGGGCCAGCACGAACAGCGTGAGCAGCGCGCCGACGACCGAGTACGCGGTGACGGTGAACGCGGCCATCGCCAGCGACGCAACCGCCATCCCGCCCGCGATCGTGCGCATCGGCCAGCGCTCGGCCAGCCGGCCACCGACCGTGTTGCCCACCGTCATCCCGACGCCGAACAGGGCGAGCGCGAGCGGCACGTAGGCCTCGGTGAACCCGGACAGCGTGGTCAGGATCGGGGTGATGTAGCTGTAGACGGCGAACGTGCCGCCGTAGCCGACCGCGATCACCAGCATGGTCAGCCACACCTGCGGGCGGCCGAACGCGGAGAGCTCCCCGCGGATCGACTGCGGCCTCTCGTCGCGCACGTCGGGGACCAGCAGGGCGACCGCGGCCATCGTGACCAGCGCGATCCCGGCGACCGCGAGGTAGGCCGAGGGCCAGCCCAGTGCCTGCCCGAGCCAGGTCGCCAGCGGCACCCCGACGATGTTGGCGACCATCAGGCCGGTCATCGTCGCGGCGACCGCGCGGGCCCGCTGCGCGCGCGGCAGCAGGGACGCGCCGAGCACCGCGGCGGTGCCGAAGTAGGCGCCGTGCGGCAGCCCGGACAGGAACCGGGTGGCCAGGAACGTCTCGAACGTCGGCGCGAGCGCGGACGAGGCGTTGGTCAGCGCCAGCGCCGCGGCCAGGACCAGCACCAGCCGCTTGCGCGGCCAGCGGGCCCCGGCGATCGCCAGTGCCGGCGCGCCGACGACGACGCCGAGCGCGTAGGCGCTGATCGCGGAGCCGGCCTGCGGGACGGTCGCGCCCAGGTCGGCTGCGAACTGCGGGAGCAGGCCCATCGAGGCGAACTCGGTGGTGCCGATGGCCAGGCCGCCGAGCGCGAGCGCGGCGAGGGCCGGTCCGGTGCGTGTGGGGGTGGGCCTACCGGTGAGAAAGTGGCGCGCAGGCGCGAGGTCTGTTTTCATCGCGCCACGAGAATAAGTTCCGGGGGGTGGCCGGTGTCAACGGAGATGCGGGGTGACGCCGACCTCGGTCGCGCGGCGGTCGAGCGGTGGCGGACCACGTCGGAGGTGCTGGCCGAGGTCCGACGCCGGCCCGGCCTGACCCGGGTCGAGCTGGCCCGGGACCTGAACCTGGCCAGCGCATCGGCCACGGAGATCACCGGGCGGCTGCGCGAGCTGGGCTGGATCGCCGAACAGCGGGCGCCGAGCACCGGCCGCGGCCGCCCGACGACGGTGGTCACCGTCGCGCCGCAGGGGCCGGTCGTGGTGGCCGTGGACATCCGGTACGAGGACTGGCGGGCCGCGCTCGCCCGGCTCGACGGGGTGCCGATCGCGGTCCGGACCGGCCGGCACGTGCGCCGGGACCCGGAGACGGTCGTCGCGACGTTGCGGGGTGTCGTCGCGCAGATGCTGGGCGAGGCCCCCGGGCCGGTGGCCGGGGCCGGGATCGCGGTCGCGGCCACCGTCGTCGACGACCACCTGACCCAGGACGCGGACCAGGGCTGGACCCCGCTGGACCCGCGCCGGATCGCCGACGGCACCGCGCTGCCGGTCGTCGTCGGCAACGACGCGACCCTGGCCGGGGTCGCCGAGGTGCGCGACGGCGCCGCCGCCGGTGCCGCGACCGCGCTGTTCCTCACCGTCGAGGTCGGGATCGGCGGCGCGCTGGTGGTCGACGGGCAGCCGCAGTCCGGTGCGCACGGCGCGGCCGGCGAGTACGGGCACCTGCCGTTCGGCGACCCCGCTCTGCGCTGCCCGTGCGGGGCCCACGGGTGCTGGAACCTCGAGGTCGACGGCCGCGCGCTGGCCCGCCGGATCGGCGAGCCCGCACCGTCGGACCCGTTCAGCTACGCCTCGGTGGTGCTGGGCCGTGCCGCGTCCGGCGACGCGGGCGCCCGGGACGCGGTGGGCCACGTGGCGTCCCGGCTGGCCCGCGGCGTGGCCGGCCTGGTCAACGCGCACGACCCGGACGTCACCGTGCTCGGTGGTCTCGGCCCGGCCCTGCGCGCCGCCGCGAGACCGGAGTTCGACCGGGCCTACACCGACGGCCTGATGGCGTTCCGCCGCGAGACCCCGCCCCCCGTCCGAGACGCCGCCCACGGCCCAGACGCCGCCCTGCGAGGAGCGATAGCGATAGCCCTGGACGACGCCACGTCCCCCGCGGGCCTGGCCCGCCA
>NZ_JADQDD010000336.1 GCF_019263595.1 Pseudonocardia sp. KRD291
CGGCGTCGCGGGCCAGTACGACGCCGCGGTCGTAGCGCACGGCGTAGCCGAACACGTTCTGCGCCGTCGGCAGCGCCGCGCACACCACGACGGCCAGCAGGGCCGGCCCGGTCAGGCCCAGGACTGGTCCGCCCATCACCCAGGCCAGCAGCGGGTGCACGACGTTCTTCAGCGCCACCGCCGACCACAGCGACACCGCGGTCTCCCCGGTGCCCGGCCGGGCCGCCCCGTTCAGCGAGATGCCGAAGGCCAGCAGCATCGCCGGCACCGCCATGTCCGCGATCAGCCCGATCGGCGCCGCGACCGGCTCCGGCAGCACGATCCCGGTCCCCGACACCACCAGTCCCGCGGCGGTCGCGACCGCGATCGGGTTGCGCAGCGGCGCGACGACCGTGCGCAGCACCGAGGGCCGCTCGCCGCCGGACCCGTCCGGCAGCACGTCGAGCAGCGTGGTGAACACCGGGGTGAGCACGGCCAGCTGGAACAGCAGGATCGGCGCGACGGCGGCCGCGTCACCGAGCACGTAGACCGCGATCGGCAGGCCGAGGTTGCCGGCGTTGACGTAGCCGGAGGCCATCGCGCCGACCGCGACCTCCCCGGGCGGACGCCGCCGCGCCAGCCCGATCGGGACGAACAGCAGGCAGGCCACCGTGCTCGTGACGGCCGTGACCAGCAGCGCGGAGGAGAACACCGCACCGATGTCGGCCCGGGCCAGGGTGGTGAACAGCAGCGCCGGGGAGGCGACGAAGAACGCCGTCCGCGAGAGCACCCGCGTCGCGTCCGGGCCCAGCAGCCCGGCCCGCCCGATCAGGTGACCGACGACGACGACGACCCCGATGACGAGGAAGCCCTCCAGCACACCGGTCACGTCTTCGCAGGCTACGGCTGTGACGCCGGTCAAGCGCCGGTGAGGTCACCGCCCGCTACCGGCATCGCGGCCACGATCCGGGTGACCGCGTCGGTCATGTGCGCCTCGAGTGTCGTCACGAAGCGGTGCGCGTCGCCGTCCCGGACGGCGTCGCGCAGGGTCTGGTGCTCGGCGAGCAGGTCCGGGGCCGGTGGCGCCGTCTCCTGCAGCGCGGCCAGGCACATCCGGGTCTCGACCAGCAGCGCGTCGGTCATCCGGCGCAGGCGGGGACTGCCCGAGGCGGCGACGAGCTCGGCGTGGAAGTCGTGGTCGGCGTCGGCGAGGGCGACCGCGTCGCCGGCCCGCGCGGCGGCCTCCATCGCCCCCAGCGCCCCGGTCAGGCGGGCCGCGGCGGCACCGCGGTCACCGGCCAGCACCAGCAGCGCGGCCGCCCGCTCGACGGCGGTGCGGGCGATGTAGACGTCGCGGACATCGTCGGCGTCGAGCTCGCGGACGAACAGCCCGCGATGGCGCTCGCTGCGCAGCAGCCCCTCGGCGACCAGGCGCTGCATCGCCTCGCGCAGCGGGCCCCGGCTGACCCCGAGCCGCCCGGCCAGCTCGACCTCGCCGAGCTGGGTGCCGGGCGGGAACGTCCCGCGCATGATCGCGGTGCGGATCCGGTCCGCCACGATCTCCGCGGTGGACCGCCTGCTGACCGGTTCCAGCTCGCTCATGTCCAGAGCCATGGTGTCCGTACCCCGCTCACGCCGTCGTGGCGAAGAGCGTCCCCAGGTTCGGCCGGGCGATGTCCGCCCCGGCCAGCCGCAGTCCCTGCCACATGCTGACCTGGTTCGCGGTCAGCACCGGCTTGCCGACGCGGGCGTCGAGGGCGTCGAGCAGCCCGACGGTGTGCAGCGCGGTGTCGGGCAGCAGGACGGCTTGTGCCTGCGGGGCGTCCGCGGCGACCGCGGCCGCGAAGTCCAGCACCAGCTCGCCGGGCAGGGTGCCGACCTCGGCCGCGGTGATGATGTCGCGCGCGGACACGGTCAGCACCGTGATGCCGTGGTGGGCGAGGAACTCGACGAATCTCCCGGCGACGTCCGGCGGGTAGGTCGCGCCCAGCGCCACCGAGGAGACCCCGAGCCGCTGGCAGGCCTGCACGAACGCGAACGACGTGCTCGACGCCGGCACCCCGGCCGCGGACCGCAGCGCCGCGACCTGCTCGGCCGCGCCGTCCGGGCCGAAGACGAAGCTGCCCGACGTGCAGGCCCAGACGATCGCGTCCAGCGGCCCGAACTTGTCGGCGACGGCGCGGGCCCCCTCGGCGAGCACGTCGTCGCCGCCGATGTCGAGCAGCGCGTCCACCCGGTGGGCGTCCTCACGCATCTCGGTGTGCACCAGCGGCAGCGTGCTGCCGTCGGTCAGGAGCGCCTCGGCGCGCGGGTAGTCGTCCTCGGCCGAGTAGCCGGGGTACAGGATGCCGACGGTCTTGCCACTCATGTTGTCGACAATCCTACAGGCGGGGCGGGGACGCAAGTCCGTCCCTCGCCCGGCCGCCAGGCCGAGAGCAGCGCCCCGCCGCCGACGGCCGCACGGTCGATCTTGCGCAGCGCGTCCCACATCGTCACCTGGTTCGCCGTGATCACCGGCTTGCCCAGTGCCTGCTCCAGGGGCTCGATCACGTCGTAGGTGGGCAGGTTGGTGCAGCTGATGAACAGCGCCTCGGCCTCCGGGCGGTCCACCGCACGCACGATGTCGACGACCTCGGCGTAGGTGGTCCGCCAGATGTTGCCGATCAGGCCCAGCCCCTCGCTGGCCACTGTCTCCACGCCGTGGTCGTCGAGGAACCCGATCAGCCGCGACGTGACCGCCTCGATGTAGGGCGTGGCGATGGCCAGCCTGCGCACCCCGAGCAGCGCCAGCGCCTCGATCAGCGCCCCGGACGTCGTGGACGCCCGCGGTGCGCCGGCGTCGAGGATCGTGCGGTGCAGCACGTACTCGGCCGACGCCCCGCCGACGAAGCTGCCCGACGTGCAGGCGTAGCTGACCACCCCGGGCCGCGGGGTCAGGACGTCCCGGGTCGCGCGGCGCACCGGGCGCCGGTCGGCGATCGCCTCGGCCATGTCGACGGTCATCGGCGTGGTCAGGAACGGCATCCGCGTCAGGTACAGCGAGACGTCCTCGGGCGCCCAGCGCCACAGCTCGCGGTCCAGGGCGAAGTCGAACGGCGCGATCATCCCGACGCCGGGGGCGTCGACCAGCTCGTCGTCGACCCGGCTGCGGGCGTGCCGGAGCCCGCCCGCCGGCTCCTGGGTGAGCCCGACGGACAGTTCCGCGGGCACGTCTCAGCCCTCGAGTCGGGAGTAGACGAGCCGCTCGCCGACGCTGCCCGAGCGCCACACGTCGTGACAGGCCGCGGCCATCTCGTCGAGGCCCTCGGTGATCGAGGCCCAGACGTTGCCGACCACCCAGCCGACGTCGCCGTTGAGCAGCAGGTTGTTGCGACCGTAGAAGATCGCCAGGTCGATCCCGCCGGCCTCGGCGTCGATGCCCTGGTCGTCCTTGAACGAGGCGTCGAGCATGCCGCCGTGGAAGTCGAAGTAGCAGACGTCGCCCGGGATCGGGGTCACCGTCGGGTTCTCCTGACCGATCCGCGGGCCGAACCGGCGGACGATCGTGTAGACCTCGTTGCGCGCGTACTTGGCGTGCTGGGCGTCGCCGCCCAGCGGGCCGTCGGCGAGCGCGTCCCAGACCGCGGCGCAGGTGCGCGGCGCGGCGGACTCGAGCAGTTCGGCCACGCAGGACACGCCGCGGCGTTCGAGCGAGATCCTGATCAGTTTGGGCACGGGAGATCCCCCTGGATGACGAGCAGGTGTGTGGGTGACCTCCGCCGCTCGTGAGTCGTACCGGCACCGAACGCAGCAGATTGTTGACAACTATAGGAGCGGTTCCTAGCGTGTCAATCTCCCGCCCCGAGCCTCTGAGAGGATCTTCGATTGGCAATTCCCGCAGGTCAGGACGCTCTCACCATCACCGTCCTGCATGGCGAGGACATGCCACCGGGGCTCTCGGACCGCGTGGGTGACGCACATCTCCGGTTCGCCGACGACGCATCCCTGGCCGACGCGCTGCCCGGTTCCGACGTGTTGCTCACATGGGACTTCACCTCCGACGCCGTGCGCGGCGCCTGGGCGGGCGGCGGCGACTCCGTGCGCTGGGTGCACACCGCCAGTGCCGGCGTCGACCGCGTCGCGTTCCCGGAGCTGCTCGCCTCGGAGGTGACGCTGACGAACTCGCGCGGTGTGTTCGACGTCCCGATGGCCGAGTACGTCCTCGGCGCGGTACTGGCCTTCGCCAAGGACCTGCCGCGCTCGCTGCGCCTGCAGGACACCGGGATCTGGCGGCACCGCGAGACCGAGCCGGTCGCCGGGCGCACCGCCGTGGTCGTCGGCAGCGGGCCGATCGGGCACGCGATCACCTCGCTGCTGCGCGCCGTGGGGCTGCGCGTCGAGCTGGTCGGGCGCACCGCCCGGGACGGCGTGCACGCCTTCGACGCACTCGACGGTCTGCTGCCCGGGGCCGACTTCCTGGTCCTGGCCGCGCCGCTGACCGACCAGACCCGCGGGCTGCTGCACAAGGGCTCGATCGACCGTATGCGCAACACCGCGCGGGTGGTCAACGTCGGGCGCGGGCCGCTGATCGTGCAGGACGACCTGGTCACCGCGCTGGCCTCGGGCCGGATCGCCGGCGCGGCGCTGGACGTCTTCGAGACCGAGCCGCTGCCCGCGGACTCTCCGCTGTGGACGATGGCGAACGTCATCGTCTCCCCGCACATGTCCGGGGACATCGTCGGCTGGCGCGACGCGCTGGTGGACCTGTTCGCCGAGAACCTCGCGCACTTCCGGGACGGCCGGGAGCTGCGCAACGTCGTCGACAAGGCCCGTGGATACGTGAGCACCTCCGGAGGAACCTCGTGAGCACCGCCGACCTCAGCGCCACCGAACTCCTCGCGGGGTACCGCTCCGGTGAGATCTCCCCGGTCGAGGCGACCCGGGACGCGCTGGACCGGATCGAACGCCACGACGGCGCCGTGAACGCGTTCTGCCTGGTCGACCCCGACTCCGCGCTGGCGTCGGCGAAGGACTCCGAGGCGCGCTGGCAGGCCGGTGAGCCGGTCGGCCCGCTGGACGGCGTCCCGACCTCGATCAAGGACGTGTTCCTGACCGCCGGCTGGCCCACCCGGCGCGGCTCGACCACGACCAGCGCCGAGGGCCCGTTCGAGGTCGACGGCCCGCCGGTGGCCCGGGTCCGCGAGGCCGGTGCGGTGCTGATCGGCAAGAACACCACCCCGGAGCTGGCCTGGAAGGGCGTCACCGACTCCCCGCTGACCGGGGTCACGACGAACCCGTGGAACCCCGCGCTGACCGCCGGCGGCTCCTCCGGGGGCAGCGCGGCGGCGGTCGGGCTGGGCATGGGTCAGCTCTCGATCGGCACCGACGCGGGCGGCTCGGTGCGGATCCCGGCCGCGTTCACCGGCACAGTCGCGCACAAGCCGACCTACGGGCGGATCGCGCACTACCCGGGCAGCCCGTTCGGGACGCTCGCCCACCCCGGCCCGATGACGCGCACCGTGGCCGACACCGCGCTGCTGCACGACGTCATCTCCCGTCCCGACCTGCGCGACCCGTGGGTGCTCGACGTGGCCCGGGAGTCGGCCGTGGAGCGTCTGGCCGGCGGGGCCCAGGGACTGCGGATCGCCTTCTCCCCCACCCTCGGCTTCGCCGACGTCGACCCGGAGGTCGCCGGGCTGGTGGCGGCCGCGGCGGCGGTGTTCACCTCGCTCGGGGCCACGGTCGAGACCACCGACCCCGGTTTCGCGGACCCGGTCGAGCCGTTCGAGGTGCTCTGGAACGCCTCCGCGGCGAAGTCGCTGCAGCCGATCGGCGCCGAGGGTCGCGCGCGGATGGACCCGGCCCTGGTCGCGGTCGCCGAGGCCGGCGAGCGGGTCAGCGCCGTCGACTACCTGAGCGCGATGGCCGTGCGCAACGACCTGGGCACCCTGATGGGCACTTTCCACGCCGAGTACGACCTGCTGCTCACCCCGGCGCTGCCGATCACGGCGTTCCCGGGCGGGCTGGAGGTGCCGGAGGGCTCGGCGAACCCGCGCTGGTGGTCCTGGACGCCGTTCACCTACCCGTTCAACATGACCCAGCAGCCGGCGACGAGCGTGCCGTGCGGGTTCACCGCGGCGGGGCTCCCGGTGGGCCTGCAGGTCGTCGGCCCGCGTCACGCCGACGCCAC
>NZ_JADQDD010000337.1 GCF_019263595.1 Pseudonocardia sp. KRD291
CGCCGGCACCGCGCCGAGCGGGCGCCGGATCATGCTCGGCGACCTCACCTTCGCCCGGGCCGGGGACAAGGGTGGCAACTCCAACGTCGGGATCTGGGCGCCGGACCCCGCGCACTGGGAATGGCTGCGCACCACGCTGAGCACCGAGGCGGTCCGCGAGCTGCTGCCCGAGGCGAAGGACTGCGAGGTCGTCCGGCACGAGCTGCCGCACCTGCGTGCGGTGCACGTGGTGCTGAAGGGGCTGCTCGGCACCGGCGGCTCGTCGAACCTTCGGGTGGACCAGATCGGGAAGTCGGTCGGTGAGTACCTGAGGTCGAGGTACGTGGCGGCACCGTAGGCCCTCCCGAAACTAGTGATACATTTGTATCGTTAGTTTCGAGAGAGGACGGTTCACCCATGCCCGCCGCGCTGCTGCTCGCCCTGGCGATCCTGCTCGAGGTCGCCGGGACGGTGAGCCTGCGGCTGTCCGAGGGCTTCACCCGCCTGGTGCCCTCGGTCGTGGTGGTCGTCGGGTACCTGTCGGCCGTCGCGCTGCTGTCCCAGGTGCTCAAGCTGGGGATGCCGCTCGGGGTCGCCTACGGGATCTGGGCGGCGGCCGGTGTCGCGCTCGTCGCGATCATCGGCGCGGTGTTCCTCGGAGACGGCCTCACCGCCGTCCAGATCGGCGGCATCGTGCTGGTCATCGGCGGGGTGCTCGCCCTCGAGCTCGGCGCGGCCCACTGATGACCGGCGACGCGAGCCCGGTCGACGGCCGCCGGGCCCGCGGGGAGCGGCGCCGCGAGCTGCTGCTCGACGCCGCCCTCGCGGTGATCGCCCGGGACGGCGCGGGCCAGGTCACGCACCGCGCGGTGGCCGCGGAGGCCGGGGTGTCGCCCGCCTCGCCCGGCCACCACTTCACGAGCGTCGACGACATCCTGGTCGCCGCCCTGACCCGGGCCGGGCAACGCTACGTCGACGCCGTCGACGAGGTCCTGGCCGCGGTCCGCGGCGGCGCCGACCTGGCACCGGCCCTGGCCCGGGCCGTCGCGGGCTGGGAGGTCCTCCCGGGCAACGCGCTGGTGGTGGCCGAGTACGAGCTGTACCTGATGGCCGCGCGCCGCCCGGAGCTGGCGCCGGTCGCGCTGGGCTGGGCGGACCGCCTCGCCGAGGTGATCGGCGAGTACGTGCCCGACCCGGTCCGGGTGCAGGCCGTCGTCGCGTTCGTCGAGGGCACGCTGCTGCAGGCCCTGCTCGGGCGGACCACGACCGTGCCGGACGTGCGCGCCACCCTGGAGCGGCTGCTCACCGGGTGAGGGTCCGGGCCGGGCGACCTCAGAACAACCGGGCGAGCCAGCGGGAGTAGGTCTCGTCGTAGCGCCCGTCGGCCACCGCGTCGGCCCGGGCCTGCTCGGCCGCGATCGCCGGGCGCAGGGTGGGGGCCCACTGCGGCGTCGCGTAGACCAGCTGCCAGTAGTCCTCGCGCATCTGCACGGCGGCGACCTGTTCGTAGCCGCGGGTGGCGGCGGGGACGTCCAGGCCGTAGGCGCCCGCGGGCGGGGTCGGGGACCCGCTCGTCACGACGACGACGGTCGGCCGCGCGGCCCCGACGACGTCGGTCGGCGCGGCGCCGCGGGCGATCGCCTCGTCGTTGAGGCCGATGTAGTCGATGGCCTGCCAGTCGCTGTAGTACGGGATCGCGCCGGCGTCGGAGGTGGCCAGCGTGCGCGCCGGGACCGGCAGGTCCGCGTCGGCCAGCCCCGTGCCGATCGCGGCGTGCGCGCGGTTCAGGTCCACCCCGTAGTTGACGATCACCCGGGCGTCGTTCGCGGTGACCCCGGCCAGCGCCGTCCAGCCGACCGCGACCGCACCCACCGCGGCGGCGAGGCGGCGCGGCGCGACCGGGTCCAGCGCGAGCCCGGCGGCCAGGCACAGGACGGGCACGGCGTGGAAGGCGAACCGGTGCAGGTAGTCCATCGACGGCCCGGACAGCGCGTAGGTCACGTACGTCAGGCCGACCGTGGCGCAGATCAGCACCCCGGGCCGCCAGGAGTCGCGCCGCAGCGCCAGCGACGCCGCCAGCACGATCAGCGGCAGCAGCGCGGCGCAGGTGACCTCCAGCCAGCGCTGACCGGCCGCGAGGTGCCCGAACTTCACGTAGAACGTGTTCGGCAGCAGCTGCCCGTAGTAGGACCACCGCCAGAGGAAGTAGACGGCGCCGACGACGGCCGCGCCCCCGGTCCACACCCAGGTGCGCCGCTGCGCCCGGCACGTCCACGCCCAGACGGCCAGCGCCGGGACCACCGCCACCGCGCCCTCCGGCCGGAGCATCCCGCCGACGAGCAGCAGCACCGGCAGCTCCCAGGCCCGCACCGGCACGCCGCGCAGCACCCGCACGCCCAGCACCAGGACCCGGAGCAGGACGAGCGCGAACGCCGCGGTCTCCAGACCGGCCACGACGTGCAGGTAGGTCGGCAGGAACAGCAGGTAGGCGCCGACGGCGGTGACCGTGCCCGTCCGGGTCGCGGGCTCGCGCAGCAGCATCCACGCGGTGGCCGCCGCGCAGAGGGCCGAGGTCAGCTTCGAGACCAGCGGCAGCGGCACGCCCAGCGCCGCGAACGGGACGTGCCAGGCCATCCAGGCGAAGTTGGTGAACCCCTCCACCGGGTCGGCGCCCGGGTTCCAGGTCGGTCCGGCGCCGTCGGCCGCGTGCAGCGCGTAGCGGTAGGTGATGAACGCGTCGTCGATCGTGGTGCTCCACGTCGCCCAGATCCCGATCGCGAGCACGACCACGATCCCGGCCGCCGCGGCGAGCGGGAGCCGGTCGCGGCGCACGGAGCGTTCCCGCGCCTCCCGGCTCGGCCAGGACGGGGACTGCTGCTCGGGGGCGGTCAGCACGACGACAGTCTGCCGGGCCCGGCCGGCGGCACCGTCCCCGGGACCCACCGAGCTCGGAGGTACCCGCCTACGCGGTCCGGCCGCCGCGCAGCAGGGTCGCCGACGAGCCGGCCAGGAAGTACGCTCCGCATCCCAGCCCGGTGACGGCCGCGACCGCGACCGCGGACCCGCCGAACAGGCCGACCAGGGCGCCGACGACACCGATCCCCAGGATCACGGCCCCGACGGTGTAGAAGAGCCGCTGGAACACCCGGCCGAAGCCGAGGAAGTGCACGCCGACCACGACCGCGGTCCAGCAGATGACGTACTGCGCCAGCCCGAGGGCCTGCAGCGCGGCGTTGCCGGCGAAGAACGCGACGATCTCGGCCAGGACGATCAGCCGGTAGGGCCGGGAGGCGAACATCGAGCCCGCCCCTGCGGCCCCGGCGCCCGGCGGCGCGTTCCGCAGCAGCATCACCGCCCGCGCCAGCAGCGCCACCGCGACGACGACCGCGACCACGCGCACCACGAGCGGCACCGGCCCGGCCAGGCCGCCCGACCCCCAGAACACCCAGGCCACGCCGAACACGGCGCCCACCGCGACGCCGACGAGCGCGTCCCTGGGCAGCACGTCAGGCGGCGAAACGCGACGGGTCGCCCGCGCCGGCGCGGATGATCTCGGGCTCGTCGCCGGAGAGGTCGACGACCGTCGTCGGCTCCACGCCGCAGTCCCCGGAGTCGATCACCGCGTCGACGAGGTGGTCGAGCTCCTCCTTGATCTGCCAGCCCTGCGTCATCGGCTCGGAGTGGTCGGGAAGCAGCAATGTGGACGACAGCATCGGCTCGCCGAGCTCGGCCAGCAGCGCCTGGGTGGTCGCGTGCTCCGGGATCCGCACGCCGACCGTCTTCTTCTTCGGGTGCAGCAACCGGCGCGGCACCTCCTTGGTCGCGGGCAGGATGAACGTGTAGCTGCCCGGGGTGGAGGCCTTCACCGCCCGGAACACCGCGTTGCTCACGTGGACGAACTGCCCGAGCTGGGCGAAGTCCGCGCAGACCAGCGTGAAATGGTGCCGGTCGTCGAGGTGGCGGATGGTCCGGATCCGATCCAGCCCCTCCTTGTTGCCGAGCTGGCACCCGAGCGCGAAGCACGAGTCGGTCGGGTAGGCGATCAGGCCGCCCTCCCGCACCAGATCGACGACCTGGGTGATGCTGCGTCGCTGCGGGTTCTCCGGGTGCACGTCGTAGTACCTCGCCATCTGCCGGAGCCTACGACCCGGCGCCGTCCCGTGGGCCCCGGAGAGGGCCGCGTTTTGCGCTCCCGGTCCGGTTGTCGCCCACGTGATCCATGCGGCATGCTGCATTTCCGGTGTAACCGGTGATCATCAGGGCGCATCCACTCGACGAGGAGACCGATGTCCGACTCCGACAAGATCAAGGTAACGATCCTTCCGACCGGGACCATGCACGCCGACCTGACGTGGTTGCTGATCGACCCGAGCCGCATGGCGACCTACCAGAACCCGGACAAGAAGAAGGACTGGGTGGAGGTCCCCACCCACGCCGTCTACATCGAGCACCCGTCGGGCAAGAAGCTGATCTGGGACTCCGGTGTCCCCCGCGACTGGGAGACCCGCTGGGCCCCCTCCGGGCTGGGCCAGTTCTTCCCCGTCGACGCGGCCACCGAGGACATGTGGCTGGACTCGCGACTCAAGCAGCTCGGGCTCGAGCCGAACGACATCGACTACCTGCTGCTCTCGCACCTGCACCTGGACTGCTCGCGCAGGTGGCGGTGCACGCCGCCGTACGCGGCGCCGGCCGGTAGCAGTCCTTTCGCGACCTTGGTGACGGCGCTGTAGTTGGTGTCCACGACGTTGGCCAGCGGGGACTCCGAGATCTGGGTGAGTAGCTGGTAGGCGTCGAGCCGGTCCAGACCGTAGAGCTCACCGAGCCAGGCGATCATGCCGATCTGGCTGGCCCGCCACGCGTCCTCCAGCGGCCGCGACGACCCGACGACGGCGTAGTGCGTGTCGCTCTCGATCCGCGGCCACGCCGGGGCCGGGCTCTGCGGGGACGCCTTGATCAGCTCGACCAGCAGCACCACGTCCATCGCACCCTCGACGGCGGTGCCGCAGCTCTCGCCCTCGCCCTGGCGGTAGTGCCCGTCGCCGACCGAGAACAGCGCACCGTCGACGTTGACCTGCAGGTAGCAGGTGGCGCCGGGCTTCATCTCCGGCGTGTCCATGTTCCCGCCGAACACGTCGGGCACCAGCGAGCTGCGCACCTCCCGCCCGGGCGGGGCGACGCCGACGGTGCCGAGCATCGGGTTGCACGGCAGCTCCAGGCGCAGGTCCGTGCTCTGCGCCTCGAACAGCACGGTGCCCGCGGCCCGGTCGAGCTGGTAGATCCAGGTGCGCTCGGGCAGCGGGTCGTGCAGCAGCGCGGTGCGGTCGGTGACCGACAGGGCGCCGAAGAACGGGATCAACGTCGACGCGCCCCAGTCCCGCGCGGGCGTCAGGTCCACGATGTGCAGGGCCAGGGTGTCGCCGGGCTCGGCGCCCTCGACGAAGAACGGCCCGGTCTGCGGGTTCACCTCGGACATGTCGAGCACGTCGCTCGGCCGGTCGGTGGTCCGGGTCAGCCGGCCGGAGAACGCGTCCTCGGTCCAGAGCCGCAGGCACGTGCCGGGCGCGACCCGGTGCGTGGGCTCGACGCCGCCGAACGTCCACGCGAACTGATGGCGTTCCGGCCGGTACTCGACAACCCGCATCCACCGGATCATGGCCATCCGGCGCCCGGTCGGCAAGGCCGCCGGCGCAGAAGGTGGCCCCCGGACGCCCGGCGCCCGCCCGAGGGGAACCTCAGGCGCCGTCCTTCGGCGTCGCCGGTTTGACCCGGTCCTTGCCCGCCTCGGTCGCGGCCGCGGTGGCGTCCTTGCTGGTCGCGGCGCGGGAGGCGAGCTCCTTGTAGGTCAGCGGCCTGCGCTCGAACACGCCCTCGTGCGCGGCGACGGCGTCGCGGTGCTCCTTGTGTTCGGGGTGGTTCGCCTCGAACTCCTGGCGGGCCTCCACCGTGCGGCGCCAGTGCGTGATCGTGTCCCGGTCGCCGTTGTTCACGCCCTGCCAGGACTGCGGGGCGGTGGACATCGCCGGCGGGGGAGTCGCCCGGCCGCGGCCGTGCACCGCGGGCGAGGGCGGACGGCGTGTGGTCGTCGCCCCGCAGGTGGGGCAGTCCGGGGCGGGTGAGCTCCAGGACGGGACCATCAGCTCGAAGCGGGCCCCGCAGGCGCAGG
>NZ_JADQDD010000338.1 GCF_019263595.1 Pseudonocardia sp. KRD291
ATGTCGCCGGGGACGGCCAGCTTCGAGCCCCGGATCCCGCTGCCGACGACGACGGCCTCGGCGTTCGCCACCTCGGGTGCGATCCAGAGCGGCCAGCCCTCCGGCAGGCCGAGCGGGGTGATGCCGCCGTAGGCCATGCCGGTCAGCTCCACCGCGTCGTCCATCGACGCGAACGATGCCTTGCGGACGTCGAGACGCCTGCGCACGACGCCGTTGACGTCGGCGCGGGTCGTGGCCAGGACGAGGCAGGCGGCGTAGCGGGTCTCGCCCGCACGCTTGCCGGAGACGACGACGCAGTTCGCCGAGAACTCCGGCGGGGACCCGTAGGCCTCGCAGAACGCGGCCGTGTCGGCGAGGTCCGGGTCGATCTCGGCGACCCCGACGCGGCCGGCCCGCTCGGCGCCGAGCGCGCCCAGGGCCGCGGCCGTCGGTGCGGCCAGCAGATCGGGACGTTCGGGGGCGGGGACGACGTCGAGCGACCCCAGGACGGACCAGCTCACCAACGCTGGTCGCCGCGCTGCACCCCGACGACGGCCGGCTTCACGTCGACGAGGTAGACCAGCACGGCGACGATCGCGGCCAGCCAGAAGATGGCGCCGGATCCCAGGGGGCCGCCCCTGATCAGGATCAGCAGCAGGAGCGCCACGCCGGTGATGCCCAGCCAGGCGTTCTTGGTCAGCTTGCCGACCGCGGTGAACGCGTCCGCACGCTGGCGCAGCGCGTGCACGAACGCGTACCCGCCCACCGGGATGAGCAGGATCCACAACCCCATCACGATGTAGCTGTCGAGGTAGTAGAGGAACGCCACCGGGCCAGCCTACGTGCACACGGACCTGCGGTCATCCTCGGCCGGGCATTCCGGGCAGAGAACGCCCCCGGAACCACGACGGGTTCCGGGGGCGTGTCGTCGTCGCCGGCGTCACCTCGCAGGTGCGCCCGGCGCGATCACTTGGTGGTGCTGCTGCGACCGTTGGTCGAGGCGCGGCGGGTGGCCGGCTTGCGGGTGGTGACACCCTTCGAGGCGGCCTTCGGGTCGGTCCGGGCCGCCGACTTGCGGGCGGTGCTCCGGGTGGTGCTGGCGACCTCGTCACCGGCCTCGTCGATCGCGGAGGCGGCGTCCTTGCCCGCGTCGGCGACGGCCTTCGAGGCGTCCGAGGTGGCCTCGGTGACGGCCTCGGCGGCCTGGCCGGCGACCTGCTGCGCACCGCGGGCGGCACGCTCGCCGAACGAACGGGTCTCGCGGGTGACGGTGCCGAGGGTCTTCTCGGCGACGCCGTGGGTGTCGTCCACGAACTCGTCGACCTTCTCGGTCAGCGTCTCGACGGTGCTGATGGCCTGCTTGACCTGCGGCTGCTTGCGCAGACGGCCCCAGGCCTTCTCACCGCGGTCGGCGAAGCCGCTGTAGACGCCCTCGGCCTGGTCACGCAGCTCCTCGACCTGCTTGCGCAGGTGCTCCGAGCTCAGACGGGTACGCAGCTCGCCGATCTCGTTCGGCAGCTCCGAGACGCGGGTCTGGACCTCCTCGGCGCGCTTGGTGGCGCGGGTCCGGGCGTCGGTGACGGCCTTGTTCACGGTGCTGTACGCGTAGTCGGTGACACCGAGAACGGCCAGCAGCGGGGTGCGGACGACCTCGGCCTGCTGCTCACGGACCTTGCGGACATCGGTGCTGGTCGGGAGGGACACGGCCATGCTGATCACTTCCTCTTTCTGTGGAGACCCGTTGTGCGGGGTGGTTTCAGGGGGTGCTCGACGGGACGGTCACGGTGTCGGCGACGGAGCCGACGTTCGTTCCGCCGGCGCTACTCTCAGCACCGTTCTCCCGCCGGAAGGACTCGTAGACGTCGAGCAGCACGCGTTTCTGCCGCTCGCTCAACGTGGGGTCGGCGAGCACGGCGTCGGTGACGACGCTCGCCGGTCGTGCATCCAGGATCCCGGCCTTGACGTAGAGCGCCTCGGCGGAGATCCGCAGCCCCTTGGCGATCTGCTGCAGGATCTCGGCGGACGGCTTACGCAGCCCGCGTTCGACCTGGCTGAGATAGGGGTTGCTGACGCCGGCGGTGCGGGCGAGCTGGCGCATCGAGACCTGTGCGGACTCGCGTTGCGCCCGGATGTAGCCGCCGATGTCGTCGATCGTCTGACCGACGGCCTGACCGGCCTGCTCCACGACGTGCCCGACCTGCTCGACCGCCTGGCCGACGCGCTCGGGGGCACCGTCCTCGGTACCGGCCGCTCGCTTTCCGTTCGGGTTCGTCGTCATCCGTTCCTCACCTCCGATCGCTGACAACAACGACCGTACGCAGAGGTGCTAGCTCTTGCAAGCGGAACGCTAGCGCTGGTCACGTGGCCTGTGCCACGTTGATGACCGGAATATGGCGGGCGGATGACGCCCGGGCTAGATGATCAGCTCGGAGACCGTGTAGATGACCAGGCCGGCCAGCGCGCCGACGACGGTGCCGTTGATCCGGATCCACTGCAGGTCCCGCCCGACCTGCAGCTCGATCTTCTTCGAGGTCTCCTCGGCGTCCCAGCGGGCGACCGTCTCGGTGATCAGCGTGGTGATCTCGTGGCGGTAGTGGCGCACCACGTAGCCGGCCGCGTCGGCGACCCAGCCGTCGATCTTGCCGCGCAGCTCGTCGTCGCGCTCCAGGCGCCGGCCCAGCGCGAGGAGCCCGTCGCGCACACGCAGCCGCAGCTCGTTCGTCGGGTCCTCCGCGGCGTCGAGCACCATCGACTTGACGACGGTCCAGGCGCGGCCGATGAAGTGCTGCACCTCGGGGTGCTCGACGACCTGGCGCTTGACCTGCTCGGCCCGCTCGATCGTCGCCGGGTCGGACTGCAGGTCGGTGGCGAACTCGGACAGGTAGCGGTCCACGGCGTGACGCAGCGGGTGCTCCGGGTCGTTCTTGACGTTCCAGGCGAAACCGCGCACCTCGTCGAACAGCTTGTCGGCGACCATCTCGTCGACGAAGCGCGGCGTCCACGACGGCGCGCGTTCGTGCACCACGCGCAGCACCATCTCCTGGTTGTCGGCGACCCAGTCGTAGGCGCGGTCGCACACCAGGTCGACCAGGCGCTTGTGCGCACCGTCGGCCAGCACGCCCTCCAGCGCCTTGCCCAGCGGCGGGCCGACCGGCACCTCGAGCAGCTTGCGCACCACGACGGTCTCCAGGACCTTCTGGACGTCCTCGTCGCGCAGCACGGTGACGATCCCGCGCGCGGCGGCGGTGAGCTCGGCGGTGACCCGGTCCGCGTTCTCGGTCTGCGCGATCCAGGTCCCGACCCGCGAGCTGATCCCGACCCGGTCCAGCTTGTCCCGGATCACCGTCTCGGACAGGAAGTTCTCGCCGACGAAGTCACCGAGGCTGTCGCCGATCATGTCCTTCTTGCGCGGGATGATCGCCGTGTGCGGGATGGGGATCCGCAGCGGATGGCGGAACAGCGCGGTGACGGCGAACCAGTCGGCCAGCGCGCCGACCATGCCGGCCTCGGCGGAGGCCCGCACGTAGCCGGCCCAGGCCAGCCCCTGGACGTCCTCCAGGTACTTCGCGACGAAGAAGACGATCGTGGCGGCGACCAGGAACCCGGTCGCCACCATCTTCATCCGCCGCAGGTCACGACGCTTGGCCTCGTCGCCGGGCCCGAAGTCGCCGAGCGGGACCGTCGAGCGGGCCGGGCTCCGGTGGGGTGGGGCCGACGGTCCGGACGGGGCCGGGCGCTCCGGCGCGCGGGAGGTGTGCACCCGTCCATAGTGCCGCGCCGCACCGACACTCTGCCGGGCGCTCCCGCCGCCCGCACCCGGCGAAAGGTCGCCGGACATGGAACTGGCCGGGACCGACGGTGTTCCGTCGGTCCCGGCCAAGCCGGTGGTGCGGCTGCGCTGAGCGGGCTCTCGCTCCACTCGACGAGGGGGAAGTGCCCCCTCGGGCGCCGCAACCGGTGCGTGCGGGGCCTGCTCGGCGCCGACCGACGGTCGGACATCAACGAACGGGACCCGCCCGCGGCGGGCAGCGGATCAGCGCTGCACGCTCGCGACCTCCTGACCGGACCGCTGGGCATCCGGGTTCGGGTCGCTCCTCTGGGCATCGAAGCTCGCTCCGCCTGCGCTCCTGTCGGTACCGATGCTCGTTCCGCCTGCGCTCCTCTCGGTACCGATGCTCGTTCCGCCTGCGCTCCTCTCGGACGAGCGCCGCCGGACCGCATCGCTCACGGCCTCGATCAGCATGGCGGCGTCCGGGACGTGGTAGCCGGTGCGGGCCGGGGAGACCCGCCACTGCACCCACCCGTCCGGACGCTCCGTCGGTGGGGCGAGCACGCCGATGCCGTCGGTGTGCAGCACGACGTCGGCGTGCAGGCTCAGCTCGGCGGGCAGCGCGTGCCGCGGGGTCATCGGGAACCACCACGTCCCCTGGGGCGTGGCCGCGACCGGCACCACCTCGCCGCTCTCCCGCAGCGTGCGGCAGACCTGCTTACCGACCTCCGCGGGCACCTCGACCACGTCGAGCACGTCCCCGGTGGCGAGCAGGACATCGGCGCCCGGCCCGGGTACCAGTGACCACCCGTGGTCGGCGTACTCGCGCGCTGCCGCTCGCAGCTCCGCGCCGTAGACGGCTCGGTAGCTGTCCCACCAGGACATCTGTCCACTCTCCTTTTCGACCAGCGCGGCGCGCCGCCGTCCGTTCCGGCCCGCGCCCTGTGAAGTACAACACCGAGAATGCGCGCATCGAGATGCGGATGCGAGGGGCCAGCGGTGATCGACCGGCGCGGCGAGACGAGTGGGAGAGGCACTACCGGACACCGCTCGGGGTGCCGTTCACCGGCGGTCGACCGGTTGCACACGGTGGGTGGGCGGACGGGACGCCCGAGGCGTCGGCGGCGTCACCGGTCGTCGTGGGCCGCCCGTGACGAGCGGCACGCCGTGTTCCGCGGTCGGGGACGGCGGGCCGCGGGAGACCGGGCCCGGACACGCCGGTGCCGGCGCCCCGAGTGGGACGCCGGCACCGGTGGAGTCTGAAGAAGAACGGGCAGCGCCCGGACGTGTCTCAGATGACGCGGACCGAGTCGGCCTGCGGTCCCTTCTGGCCCTGGCTGGACTGGAAGTCGACGCGCTGGTTCTCCTCGAGCGTCCGGAATCCGGTGGCCTCGATGGCCGAGTAGTGCACGAACACGTCCGGTCCGTTGTCGTCGGTGGCGATGAAGCCGAAGCCCTTCTCGGCGTTGAACCACTTGACGGTGCCCTGCGGCATAACTTGTCTCTCCCACACATGGAACGGATCCGACCGACGTTGGAACGGCCGGAGGCTGCGCGGAACAGGCGGCCGACAGCACGTGCCGACCGCCGGGGAACCACTGTCACACCCGCCACGGACGCTTCCCGGCGATCGAGGCAGGACACGACTGCAACCAGCACGAACGCTACCAGAGAGATCGTCGACGATCAGTGTTGCTCCGCGCGGGCGCGCACGCGTACGCGCGAGGACGGAGCCCGTGTCCGCGGCCGGGTACGGCGGCGGCGACGTCACCGGCCGTGACGGGTGGGGCACCGGTGTCACCCGGGCCCCACGCCTCACACGCCGGTGACCGATAGTCACGTCGACGCCCTCCGGCGCTCACATCCGGTCACCTCGTCCCCGAACGGGTGGTCACGGAGCCGAGTCCACGCCGACGAGTGACCACAGCACGACGGGCCGCCCCGGTCGGGTGCCGGACGCAGGCCCGGACCCCTGAACCGGCCGGCGACCACCCGGACAGGGTCACCCGATCCGGGCTTGCGTCGGCGGAGTCGTCGCGAAGCGTCGATACTGCGCCCCGGCGGCCGGGTCGCTTCCCGAAAGTGGATCTGGCGCTGCACCGCAGGTCATCAGCATGCTCTGCGCCGTCCCACCCCGTCGCCACCAGGAGAAACCGTGCGATCCCGAGTCACCACGTCACTCGCCCTGACCCTCATGATCGGCACACTGGGTGTGTGCGGAGCCGGCGTGGCGAGCGCCGAGCCGACCCACCCCGCGAGCATCGCGAGCCCCTCGGACGGGCCGCTCGACAGCCTGTTCGGCATGCTCTTCGGCGACGACGACGAGACGTCGTCGTCCACGCCGGACCCCGACGACGAGACCTCCGGCGCGACGACCGCCGCGCCGGT
>NZ_JADQDD010000339.1 GCF_019263595.1 Pseudonocardia sp. KRD291
GTGTGCCGTCCAGCAGCCCGCGCAGCGTCTCGATCACCGGCGTGAACGGCTGGTACTCGGCGAAGGTGCGCAGGCCGGCCGGCATCGAGGCGGCGGGCACGAACGCGCTGCCCAGGAACGGCAGCAGGGTCAGGAACATCGGCAGGTTGCTGGCCGTCTCCACGCTCTTGCTCACCATCCCGAGCGCGACCGAGAGCCAGGTCAGGGCCAGCGAGAGCAGCGTGACGACGCCGAGCACGCCCAGCCAGGCGAGCGGCCCGGCCGAGGGCCGGTACCCGATCGCCAGCGCCACCCCGAGCGTGACCAGGACGCAGAGCAGGGCCTGCGCGACGCTGCCGACGACGTGCCCGGTGAGCACCGACGCCCGCGATATCGACATCGTGCGGAACCGGGCGACGATGCCCTCGGTCATGTCGGTGGCCACCGTGATCGCCGTGCCCTGGGCCGCCGACGTGACGGCCACGAGGAGGATCCCCGGCGTGAGGTAGGCGAGGTAGGCGGCGCGCCCGCCGCCGGAGGCCCCCGCCAGCCCGGCACCGAGCGTGCCGCCGAACACGAACACGAACAGCAGCAGGAACACCACCGGGAAGCCGACCAGCAGCACCGTCAACGAGGGGTAGCGGGCGATGTGGCGCAGGCTGCGCCGGGTCATGGTCAGCGCGTCGGCGATCATCACACGGTCTCCTTCTCGGTCCGCACCCGGCCGGTGAGGGCCAGGAACACGTCGTCCAGGTCAGGGGTGTGCACGGTCAGGTCGGCGACCTCGACCGCGGCGGTGTCGAGCCGGTCGAGCAGCGCACGCAGCGAGGCGACCCCGCCGTCGCCCGGGACCTCGAGCGTCAGGGCCTCGTCGTCGCGGCGCGCTCCCTCGACGGCGCCTGCCGCGCGGGCGAGGTCGCCCGGGTCGGTGAACCGCAGCCGCACGTGCCCGCCGGGCGTGCGCCGCTTGAGCTCCTCGGGGCTCCCCTGCGCCACCAGGACGCCGTGGTCGAGGACGGCGATCCGGTCCGCGAGCTGGTCGGCCTCCTCCAGGTACTGCGTGGTCAGGAAGATCGTGACGCCGTCCGCGACGAGCGCCCGGACCGCGGCCCACACGGCACGGCGGCTGCGCGGGTCCAGCCCGGTGGTCGGCTCGTCCAGGAAGATGATCCGCGGGTCACCGACCAGCGTCATCGCCAGGTCCAGGCGGCGGCGCATGCCTCCGGAGTACGTCCCGGCCGGCGTCCCGGCGGCCTCCACGAGGTCGAAGCGCTCGAGCAGCTCGTCGGCGAGCCGGCGCCCCTCGCCGCGGGCGAGGTGCCGCAGGTCGGCCATCAGCAGCAGGTTCTCCCGGCCGGTGAGCAGGCCGTCCACGGCCGAGAACTGCCCGGTGACACCGATCGCGGCGCGCACCGCGTCCGGCTCGGTGTCGAGGTCGTGCCCCGCCACCGCGACGTCGCCGCCGCTGCGCTCGATCAGCGTCGACAGGATCTGCACGGTGGTGGTCTTGCCGGCGCCGTTCGGGCCGAGCAGCGCGAAGATCGTGCCGGCCGGCACGTCGAGGTCGACGTGGGCGAGCACGACCTTCTCGCCGTAGGACTTGCGCAACCCGGTGACCCGGATCGCGGGTGGGATGTCGGTCATCGCCCCGCCTCTCGTCGCGGCGGCCCCGGTGGCCGCCTGCACGAGCAGCGTCCGCGCGCCCGGTTGCACCGCGGTGTCACGGCGGTGTCACCGGACCCGGGGGCGTGACACCGCGAGTCCCCGACCCGCACCCCGACGAAAGTCGGTCCCGTGGGCGACGTCCGCCGGGCCCGTCCCCGACCTCGTCCGGCAGAGGTCACCGGGCCGTCCACGCTGTACTGGTCCGGTCCGGAACGACCTGGGGGGACCATGACGACGACCATCGCGAACGCGCCGAGCGCCGCAACCGTCCCGCGCTTCGCCCGGCTACCGGTGCTCATCGTCGCCGGCGTGGTCGGGATCGCCCACCTCGTGGCGGCCGGCCTCGGCGGCGGCTACTGGTTCGACGAGCTGCTGATGCTCGTCATCGGCCGCGACCACCTGGACTTCGGCTCGGCCGACCAGCCCCCGGTCGCGCCGCTTCTCGCGGCACTGATGGACGCGATCGCCCCGGGTTCCGTCGTCGCCCTGCGCGTGCCTGCGGTGCTGGCCACCGTCGCGGCCGTCGTCGTCGCCGCACTGATCGCCCGCGAGCTCGGCGGCGACCGGCGTGCGCAGGTGCTCACCGCAGGCGCCCAGGCGACCACGTTGTGGGTCACGCTCGCCGGGCACTGGCTGACCCCCTACACCCTCGAACCGGTGCAGTGGCTGCTGCTGTTCTGGCTGCTGGTGCGCTGGGTCCGGGTGCGCGACGACCGCCTGCTGCTCGTGCTGGGTGCGGTGGCCGGGGTCGCCGCCGAGACGAAGTTCCAGGTGCTGGCGCTGTGCGTGGTGCTGGCCCTGAGCGTGCTCGCGGCGGGGCCCCGTGAGCTGCTGCGCCGGCCGATGCTCGGGGCGGGAGCCGGTGTCGCGGCCCTGCTGGCCGCGCCGACGTTGATCTGGCAGGGCGTGCACGGCTGGCCGCAGCTGCAGATGGGCGCGATCGTCGTCGCGGAGGCCGACTCGCTCTACGGCGGTCGCTGGGGTGTCGCGGTGTGCATGCTCGTCGGCGCCGGGGTCGCGGGCACCGTCCTGTCGCTCTATGGCGTCGCCCGCCTGCTCGGCGCCACGGAGCTGCGGCCCTACCGGTTCCTCGGGATCGCCTCGGTGGTGATGTTCGTGTTCTTCGTGGTCGCGGTCGGGCGGCCGTACTACCTCGGCGGGCTCTACGGGCTGCTCGCCGCGGCCGGGGCGCTGGGGCTGCAGCGCCGCCGGGAGGCCGGCCACCGCCGCGGGCGGTGGGTCGTCTGGCCGGCCTACCTCGTCTCCGTCGCCGCCGCGGCCGGCATGCTGGTCATCTCGCCGTCGGTGGCGAGCCCCGAACCCGGCCGGGCCATCGCCGATGCCACCGCGGCCGCCTACCGGGCGCTGCCGGCCGCGCAGCGCGAGCGCACGGTGGTGATGGGCCAGTCCTACATCTACGCCGCCATCATCGACGGCCGGGCCACCGAGTTCGGGCTGCCGCCCGCCTACAGCGGGAACCGCAGCTACGGCTACTTCACCCCGCCGGCCCCGGACATCGACTCCGTGCTCTGGATCGGCCACGACGCGGCCGGGCTGCAGCCGTTCTTCGGTGACGTGCGCCGGGTCGGCGACATCGGGGCCGATGCCGGGCTGTGGCTGGCCACCGGGCGCCACGCGTCGTGGCCGGTGATCTGGCCGCAGCTGCGGACGCTGTCCGTCGGCTGAGCGGCGCTACCGGCCGGGCGCACCCGGTGTGACGTCGAGGACGAGTTCGGCGGTGCGGACCGGGCCGACAGGCGCCGGCCGAGGCGTCTAACGCCCGACGGCGGTGACCAGGTCGCGCACGTCGGCCTGCAGGGTGGCCAGCGCCGGCCCGCAGGTCCGCGGGTCCCCGGCCGGACCGGAGTTGGCCGCGTTCACGCACCCGCCGGAGACGAAGCGGCCGATACCGGACTGCACGGTGTCGGCCGCCCGCGTCGCGTTCGGCGCCTGCTCCCGGACTGCCGGCAGCGAGGCCTGCACCTCGCTCACGAACCGCCCGCACGTCGGGTAGATCGCGGCCGGATCGTCGCGGGCGCACTCGTCCTGCGCGATCGAGGACAGCTTCGTGCGCGTGTCGTCCAGCGTCGCGCTGGGCACCACCCCGGGCGGGAACGTCGGCGTCGGCGGCCCGGAGACCTGGACGGCGTCGCTGCCGCCGCAGCCCGCGACCACCAGGGCCGCGGCGAGGGTCGTCAGTCCGAGCGTGACCTTCCGCAGACCCGAGTGCACACCGCCGACCCTAGTGGGCCCGGCGCGCCGTCCGGCCGGGCAGGGGCTTCTGGCCGGGCAGGGGCTTCCGGCCGGGCCGCGGGCCGGTCGCTCGACGCACCGCCTCCGGCTCGGGCGTTCGCTCCGGCGGTCGCTCCGGCAGGGGTTCGCGGTCGACGATCCGGGCCAGCAACCACTGCTGGACGAGCGTCGCGACGCTGCCGGTCAGCCAGTACAGCAGCAGCGCGACCGGCACCGGGAACAGCAGCCCGCCGCCGAGCACCCCGATCGGCAGCACCCACGGCAGGACGCCGGTGATCCGCGACATCAGCGCCGCCGCCGGGTCGGCGCCGGGCTCCGGGGCCGGGACGCGACGCCGGGACAGCCGCGCGCTCAGGTGCGTGGCCACCGCGGCCAGCACCGCCAGCGGCACCACCACCGCGACCACGTGCGCGTGCGCCACCGGCGCGCCGCCGAACGAGTCCAGCAGGTCCGAGGGCATCGACATCCAGGCCGACAGCGGTGCCCCGAACAGGCGCGCCTGCAGGAACGAGCGGACGTCGTCGGCGCCGAACGCGTAGTTCGCGATCGCGGCGTTGGCCTCGAGGCTCAGGCCGGGCCGGTTGAACGACCGAAGCACGTGCAGCAACGCGACGAACACCGGGAGCTGCAGCAGCAGCGGCGCCATCCCGGCCAGCGGGGACGTGCCGTGCGCCGCATGCAGCGCCCGGGTCTGTTCGGCCAGCCGGCGCGTGTCGCCGCGGTGGCGTTCCCGCAGCCGGGCCAGCTCCGGGCCCAACACCCGCATTCGGCGGGCGGACCGCATCTGGCGCAGGGCCGGCCGGACCAGCAGCGCGCGCACGGTCAGGACGAGGAACACCACGGCCAGCGCCCAGGACAGGCCGCTGGTGGGGCCGAGCAGGGCCCCGAAGAGCTGGTGCCAGGCCCACATCAGGCCCGAGACGGGGTAGTAGAGGACGTCTAGCACGGGGCCACCCCGCAGGTGTGCGGGCAGGCAGGGGTGCAACAGGACATGGAGGGGCTCCGGGAGGTCGACCGGTCAGGGACGGCGGTCGGTGGAGCAGGCCTCGCTAGAGCGCGGACCGCACCACCGCGACACGTCCGGGAGCCCGCGGACGTGGCCGTCCCGGGGCGTCCGGGTCGGCCTGGCGGGGCACCGACGTCCGACCCGCAGCCCGGCGCCGGGCGCGGATCGCGGTCGGTGGCGAGGCGATGGCGCGCAGGGTCGCCACGTCGCCCCGGGACCGGCACCAGGACCAGAGCGCGAGGCCGACGACGCCGGCCAGGACACCGAACTCCCCGGTCGCCGACAGTGTCGGCGAGGCCAGCAGCGCACACGCCGCGACGAGTACCGCGAGCACGCCGATCAGCTCGCGTCCCGTCGTCGTCCGGTGCATCGGCCCCTCCCCCGAGGTCAGCAGCCACGGTACCGCGCGCCCGCACCTGGACGCCTCCGGCCGGACGGACGGCAGGCGGGAACGGAGAGCGGGCGGGGACGGACGGCGGGCGAGGACACGGCGCAGTACCGTCGCCGGGTGCCCGAGGGAGACACCGTGTACCTCGCCGGCAAGCGGATGCACGCCGCGCTGGCCGGGCACCGCCTGCTGCGCGGGGAGCTGCGCCATCCCCGGCTCGTCGGGCACGACCTGGCCGGGCTGACCGTGACCGGCGTCGTCCCGGTCGGCAAGCACCTGTTCACCCGCTTCGACGACGGCCGCAGCCTGCACAGCCACTTCCGGATGGACGGCTCCTGGCACCTCTACCGGCCGGGGACCCGCTGGCGCCGCGCCGCGCACGAGGCCCGCGCCGTGCTCGAGACCTGCGAGCGGGTGGCCGTCGGGTTCGCCCTGCACGACCTGGAACTGCTGCCCACCGCCGAGGAGGACCGCCTGGTCGGGCACCTGGGCCCGGACCTGCTCGACCCGGAGTGGGACGACGCGCACGCCGCCGAGGCCCTGCGCCGCCTGTCCGCGCGCGGTGATCACGAGATCGGCCTGGCGCTGCTCGAGCAGCGCGTGATGGCCGGGGTCGGCAACCTCTACCGCAACGAGGTCTGCTTCCTGGCCGGGTTCACCCCGTGGGTCCTCGTCCGCGACACCCCCGACCTCGCCGCGGTGATCGCGCTGTGTCGCAAGCTGCTGCTGGCCAACGCCGACCGCCCGGAGCAGACCACGACCGGCTCACTGGCCGCCGGGCAGGCGCACTGGGTGTTCGAACGTGCGGGGCGCCCGTGCCGCCGCTGCGGGACCCGGGTCCGGA
>NZ_JADQDD010000034.1 GCF_019263595.1 Pseudonocardia sp. KRD291
GCACCGGGTCGTAGCCGGGGGGCTGCACGGCCGCGGCGTGACCGGCGCCGGCCAGCACCACGAACGGCGCGGCCACCGCGCACACCAGCGACACCCCGGGCGACCATCGCGCCCACACCGTGCCCGCACCGCCGTCCACGTGCTCTCTCCCGTCCGCGCCTGCCGCCATTCTGCGCCGTGCGCGGCGGATCGGCCGGGGACGTGCGCCACCCCCGGGCCCCTCGCCCGGGACCGCCGCCAGGTCCGCGGAACGGCGGATATCCTCACCATTGTGGACGCGGCCGCGGTTCGGCGCCGATACCGTCACGCGGTGCCCGTACCCGCGCCGGACGACGACGATGCTCCCCACCCCCGACCCCGCCGGGGGTGACGAGGCCCGCGCCGCGATCGACGTACTGGTCACGGTGACGCTGGACGACCTCGACGAGGGCCACCTGAGCGTCGAGACGGCCCTGCGCACGATCGCGACGGCCGCCTGGAAGGCCGGCCGCGCCGAGGCCCTCGCATCCTGAGACCGGCCGGGCTCACCCGCGCCGCAGGACGTGCAGCAGGAAGTGCTCGTCGACGTGGGACACCACGGTCTCCAGCTCCGGGCGGTCCCGCAGCATCCGGTAGGTCGCCTCGGCGTCGCGCGGTGCCTCGGGCGGGAACCCGCGCCAGTGCACCAGGACCACGTCGGCGCCTGCCGGGGTGACGGCGAGCGTGCGGTCCAGCGTGCGGCTCACCGTCGCGTCGTCGAGGTAGTAGAGGACCTCGCTGAACACCGCGAGATCGACCGGCGCGTCCGGGACGGCGTCGGGCAGCGCGGCCACCGACACCGACACCCCGGGCAGGTGCCGGGTGGCGTCGGCGGCGCGTCCGACGGCCACCGGGACCGGGTCCGACGCCAGCACCCGCTCGGCGCGCGCGGCGAGCCCGAGCGTCAGCTCGCCCGCTCCGCAGCCGGGCTCGAACACCGTGCCGTAGCGCCGGACGGGCAACGAGGCCAGGACGACGCCGCGCTTGCGGCGCTCGTACCAGGAGTCCGCCTGCCACGGGTCCCCGCCGGCGTAGAGCTCGGTGAACCGTGCCTGCAGGTCCCGGGCCGCGCTGCGCGCGACGGAGCCGTCCGGGAGCCCGTCCGGAGGCCCGGACCGGTCCGTCATACGGGCACCCCCGGCTCCGTCATACGGGCACCCCCGGCGTCGCCCCGCGTCCGGGCACCTGCGTTCTCACCACGCGCACCTCCTGCGGCCCGGTCCGGGTCAGCGGACCGACGCCTCCTTGAACAGGCCGCTCAGGTCGACCGGCCCGGCCACGCCCGGCTTCGGCGGCTCGGCCGCCGGTGCCGGTGCGGGTGCCGGTGTCCCGTCGTGGTCAGGTGTGGGCGCATCGGCCCGCGCGGCCGGGGTCCGGGCCCCCGACCGGCCGTCGAAGGCCTCCACCACCGCGTTCGGGATCCGGCCGCGCCCGGAGAGCTCGAACCCGTTCGCGAGCGCCCACCGGCGGATCTCCGCGGTCTGGCCTCGGGTGGCCTCCGACGTGCGGGGGGAGCTCGGGCGCGGGGCCGTCCGGCCCGGTGCGCCGTCCGAGGACGGTCGCGCCGCACCGACGAACGGAGCCAGCACCGCACGCAGCGCCGCCGCGTGCGCAGCCGTCAGATCGATCTCCCACCGGGAGCCCTCGAGGGAGAACGACACCGTCTCGTCGGCAGCACCCCCGTCGAGGTCGTCGACCAGCTGCACGGACTCCACTCGGGCCATACCCACTCCCACCACTCGAGCTCCACCTCGCGGGGCCGACCCGCTCCCGGCCATCCCGCGCCGCCCAGATCGGCCGACGGCCCCCACGATTCTAGGGATGGGGCCGGTACGGCCCGAGCACGCCGGTCCATGACTCTGCGCACCACGGTGTCCGGCGCCACACTTGACCTCGACCGGGCTTCAGCAACGAGGCTTGCTCCCATGGCCGAGTACACGCTTCCGGATCTGCCCTACGACTACAACGCCCTCGCGCCGCACATCGCGCCCGAGATCATGGAGCTGCACCACTCCAAGCACCACAACACCTACGTCCAAGGCCTCAACGGCGCCCTCGACAAACTCGCCGACGCCCGCGACAAGAACGACTTCGGCGCCATCGTCGGACTCGAGAAGACCCTGGCCTTCAACCTCGGCGGCCACGTCAACCACTCCATCTTCTGGAACAACCTCTCCCCCGACGGCGGCGACAAGCCCACCGGTGAACTCGCCGCCGCCCTCGATCAGGACTTCGGGTCCTTCGACGCCTTCCAGGCCCACTTCACCGCCGCCGCCACCACCATCCAGGGCTCCGGCTGGGCCATCCTCGCCTGGGACGCCCTCGGCTCCCGCCTGCTGATCCACCAGCTCTACGACCAGCAGTCCCAGCTCCCCGCCGCACAGACCCCCGTCGTCATGCTCGACATGTGGGAGCACGCGTTCTACCTGCAGTACAAGAACGTCAAGCCCGACTACGTCAAGGCCTGGTGGAACGTCGTCAACTGGGCCGACGCCGAGCAGCGCCTCGCCGCCGCCCGCAAGAACCTCTGAGCCCCCCCCTCGACGCACACGAGAGCCCCGCACCGGTCTTCTCCGGGCGGGGCTCTCGTCGTAGGACGTGGCGTGCACCACGTGCGTGGCGGCGCGGGCCTGTTGACACCGCCCCCGCACCGGCAGAGTCTCGATACGTGTCCCGCAGCTGCCCCCTGACGCGTCGTCGTCACGTGGATCTGCACCGGGTCACGGCCCAGGGCTGTCGCTGACGACGCCCGGCGCGCTCGCGCCACGGCGCCGGGACGTCTCCCGGCGCGTTCTCTCTCCGATCATCGCCGTTCCGCTCATCGGAAGGACTCCCGATGGCCATCGGGCCCGTGTCCGGCTCGCCGGACCTGCATCTCGCCGTCGCTCTCGCCGACTGCGGCTGGCATCCCGCCGCGTGGCGCGAGCCGGGCGCCCGCCCCGGCGACCTGCTCACCGGCGGGTACTGGACCGACCTGGTCGCCGAGGCCGAACGCGGCCTGGCCGACCTGGTCACAATCGAGGACGCGCTCGGGCTGCAGTCGTCGTCGACGTCGCGGCCGGACGCGCGTACCGACCAGGTCCGGGGACGTCTGGACGCGGTGCTGATCGCGAACCGGGTGGGCCCGGTGACCAGCCACATCGGGATCGTGCCGAGCCAGGTCGTCACGCACACCGAGCCGTTCCACGCGTCCAAGGCGATCGCGACGCTGGACTACGTGAGCACCGGCCGGGCCGGGGTGCAGCTGCGCACCTCCGCCCGCCCGGAGGAAGCGGCCCTGTTCGGCCGGCGGACGATCCCGGACTTCGACCGCGACGCCCCCGGCGCCGACGACACCGGGCCGCTGGCCGACCTGTTCGACGAGGCGGCCGACTACGCCGAGGTCCTACGCCGGCTGTGGGACAGCTGGGAGGACGACGCCGAGATCCGCGACGTCGCGACCGGCCGGTTCGTCGACGTCGGCAAGCTGCACTACATCGACTTCGACGGCGCGTCGTTCTCCGTCCGCGGGCCCTCGATCACCCCGCGCCCGCCGCAGGGGCAGCCGCCGATCGCCGTCCTGGCCCACCGCACGGTGGCCTACCGCCTCGCCGGACGTGCCGCCGACCTGGTGTTCACGACCCCGCGCGACGACGCCGACGCGACCGGCATCCTGCGCGAGGTCCGCGACGAGCAGGACCGCGCCGGGCGGGCGCGCGAGCCGGTGCACGTGCTCGGAGACGTGGTCGTGTTCCTGGACTCCGACGCGGGCGCCGCGCGCGAGCGCAAGGCGCGTCTGGACGGCCTCCTGGGCCGTGAGCTGATCAGCGACGCGCACGTGTTCGTCGGGACCCCCGCCGAGCTGGCCGAGGAGATCCTCGGCTGGCGGGCGGCGGGCCTGTCCGGTGTCCGGCTCCGGCCCGGGGTGCTCCCGCACGACCTGCAGGCCATCTCCCGCGCGCTGGTCCCGGAGCTGCAACGCCGGGGCGCGTACCGCACCGCCTACGCCGCCGACACGCTGCGCGGCAACCTCGGCCTGGCCGGCACGATCAACTCCACGTTCAACGAGCCCTACGAGGTGGCGCGCCAGTTCGCCTCGCTGGACCACCTCTCGGCCGGGCGCGCCGCCTGGAACGTCGTCACGAGCTGGGACGAGTTCACCGGGGAGAACTTCCGCCGCGGCGGCTACCTCCCGCAGGAGAAGCGCTACTCCCGCGCCAAGGAGTTCCTGTCCGCGACCGGGACACTGTGGGACTCCTGGCACGGCGACGAGGTCGTCGCCGACAAGGACTCCGGTGAGTTCCTCGCCGACCCCGACGCCGGGCGGTTCGCGATCAGCTCGGACCAGTTCGACATCGGCGGCCGCTTCGCCGTGCCGCGCAGTCCGCAGGGCCGTCCGGTGATCCTGCAGGCGGGCGACTCCGAGGAGGGGCGCGAGTTCGCCGCGTCGTCCGCGGACGCGATCTTCAGCCGGCACGCCGAGCTGGAGGCCGGGCGCGCGTTCTACGCCGACGTGAAGGGCCGCCTGGCCCGATACGGGCGCGAGCACTCCGACCTGAAGATCCTCCCGGCCGCGACGTTCGTGCTCGGCGACACCGACGCCGAGGCCGCCGAGAAGGCCGACGTCGTGCGCCACCAGCAGGTCAGCGGCCAGACCGCGATCAAGTTCGCGGAGCAGCTGTGGAACCGCGACCTCTCCGACCGCGACCCGGACGGACCGCTGCCCGCCGAGGACCCGATCGTCGGGGAGAACACCGTGTCCCGGGGCCGGGCCAGTGTCCGGATGTACCGGGACCCGATCGCCACCGCGAACGAGTGGCGGTCCCTCGCCGAGTCGAAGGGGCTCTCGCTGCGCGAGGTCGTGGTCGAGGTGACCGCCCGGCACACGTTCGTCGGGTCCCCGGCGACCGTCGCCGCGGCGATCGACGAGTCCGTGCAGACCGACGCGAGCGACGGGTTCGTCCTGGTCCCGCACATCACCCCGGGCGGGCTCGACGAGTTCGCCGACGCCGTCGTGCCGTTGCTGCAGGAGCGCGGCTCGTTCCGCACCGGGTACGAGGGCACCACGCTGCGCGAGCACCTCGGCCTCAAGCCGTCACCCACCACCACCGACCCGACGGAGGCCTCGTCGTGAGGTCCTGAGCGCGCCTGAACCGCCGGTGATCGGCGCAACCGGCAGGAACACGACAGATCTGTCGCCTCCGTGCCGGTTGCGCCGATCATGGCGTGGGCGCGGGCCCCGTTCGTGTTACCTGCCTCACAGACGGGTAGTCCCCCGTATGGATTCCGACACGGCATCGCAGGACCAGGCGGCGCGTAGCTCCGCGGTGGGAGACCTCCTCACGGCACTGGACCGGATCGGGCGGCGCTACCCCGCCGGCGGGTCCGGGACCGACCGACATCGTGGTGCGGACGCCGAGCGCATCACCGCGGAGGTGGCCCGGCATCTGACGATCGCCCGGGTCCGCCTCGCCGCCACCGCTCTTCCGCCCGACCAGGACCGGTCCTTCACCTACGGGCCGGCGCGGTAGGGCGGGCACCATGACGAGCCGTGTGCTGGCCGTGGCCGTGGACGCCCTCGACGCCGAGTCGCTGGCGGCCTTCTGGAGAAGTGTCCTGGGCGGCACCGTCGACCGGTGGTCCGACGCCCGCGGCGTGCGTTACGTGGAGCTCGCCGTGCCGGGCGGCGGCCCGTCGGTGCTGTTCCAGTCCGTCAGCGAACCGCGGCCGGGGAAGAACCGGGTGCACCTCGACGTCGCGCCGAAGACCGGTGAGCAGGCCGACGAGGTGGCCCGGGTGGTCGCGCTCGGGGCCACCGTGCTCGGCGACGAGCCGGACCTGCCGTGGGTCGTTCTCGCCGACCCGGAGGGCAACGAGTTCTGCATCCTGCCGCCGCGGGCCCTCGGGGACGGCGCGTAGGGCGATCAGCCGGCCGTCGCCGCGGCCGCCGCGGTGCCGATGCGCCGGAACTCGCTCGGGTTGACGCCCCTGACCCGCTTGAACGCCGCGCTGAACCCGAACGGGTCGGAGTAGCCCACGGTGCGGGCGATGTCGGCGAGCGTCGCCGCCTTCTTCTCGATCAGCAGGTCCGCCGCGAGCGTCATCCGCCAGCGGGTGAGGTAGGTCAGCGGCGGCTCGCCGACCAGGTCGGCGAACCTCTTGGCCAGCGTCGACCGCGACACCCCGATGCGGTCCGCCAGCGTCGCGACCGTCCACGGCGCCGCCGGTTCGGCGTGCAGCAGGCGCAGCGCGTCACCGGCCACCGGGTCCCGCTGGGCCGCCCACCAGGCAGGCGGCTCGCCGCCGGGCCGGTCGAACCACTCGCGCAGCGTGCACACCAGCATCCAGTCCAGGAGCCGGTCGAGCACCACCTGCTGGCCCGGGGTGTCCACGGCGACCTCGGCGGCGAGGTGGTCGAGCACCGGGTCACCGGTACCGCCGCCGTCGACGCGCAGCACGGCGGGCAGCGCGTCGAGCAGCCGGCGGCTGATCTCGCCGCGCACCGGGTAGGCGCCGACGATCAGGGTCGTCGACCCGCCGCCGCCGAGCCCGTCGTCGGCCCCGTCTCCGCCGTCGTCGGCCCAACCGAGACGGTGCCGGGTGCCGCCCTGCTCGGGCGTCGCGCAGTCCTGCCCGCACTCGACCGGCTCCGCGCGGGTGTCGACCTCGTCGACGAAGGTGAACGTCGCGGGGCCCCGCACGACGACCGTGTCGTAGGCCCGTAGCGGCTCGGGCGGGTCGTCCTCGGTCAGGATCCAGCCCGACCCGCCGAGAACGGTGCACAACGTCAGCGGCGCGCCGTCCACGAAGTGCAGCGCCCAGGGCGGGGACAGCGTGGAGCTGCCGAACAACGAGCCGTGTGCCCGCACCCCGCGGATCAGGTCACCGAACGCGTCCATGCCATCCAGGCTAGACGAACACACAGGCGATCCGGGCTTTCGCCTATGGATGTGTCCGACCCGGGCCCGTTGAATCGGTCCCATGAGCACCGACACCACCACCCTCGTCCTCGGCGCCACCGGCAAGACCGGCCGGCGGGTCGCCGCCCGGTTGCGCCTCGACGGCACGCCGGTGCGCGCCGCGTCGCGGTCCGGCTCGACCCGGTTCGACTGGTCCGACCCCGGCGGCTGGGACGCGGCACTACGGGGCGTCGGCGCCGTCTACCTGGTTCCACCGACCGTGCCCGGCCCGGTGCACGAGTTCGTGGCACGGGCCGAGGCCGCCGGCGTGGCGCGGCTGGTCCTTCTCTCCGGGCACGGCGCCGACACCTGGGGCGACTCCGCGTTCGGACACGACATGCTCTCGGCCGAGGAGGCCGTGCGCGGATCGGCGCTGGAGTGGACCGTCCTGCGACCGTCGAACTTCGACCAGAACTTCAGCGAGGAGCTCTTCCACGCACCACTGCTCGTCGGTGAGCTCGCGCTCCCGGCCGGCGAGGTACCCGAGCCGTTCATCGACATCGAGGACCTCGCCGAGGTCGCGGTCACGGTGCTGGCCGAGCCCGGCCGGCACGCCGGGCGGACCTACGAGCTGACCGGTCCGCGCGCGATCACGTTCGCCGAGGCCACCGAGCTGATCTCCCGCGCATCCGATCTGCCCATCACCTATAAGCAGATCTCCCCCGCTGAGTACACCGCGGCCCTGGTCGAGACCGGCCTGGACGCGACCGACGTCCGCACCCTCGCCGCGATGTACGAGCTGATCGAGCGCGGGGTGCTCAGCGGGACGACCGACGGCATCGCGACCGTCCTGGGCCGCTCCCCGCGGACCTTCGAGGACTACGTCGTCCGGACCGCGGCGGCGGGGGCCTGGCAGCGATAGCCACCCCGCACCACCGGCCACACCGCACATACCTACCGGAAGGACCACGATGAGCCCCACCGACACCGGCACCCTGACCGCGCAGGACCTCGAACTCCTCCGACGCCCCCTGCACGGGTTCCTGACCGTGGCCGGCGGGCCGGACCCGGCACAGCCCCGGCCGGTGTGGTTCGAGGCCACCGCCGAGGGCACGATCGCGATGTTCACCGACCCGGAGGCGGTGAAGGTGCGCCGCCTGCGCCGCGACCCCCGCGCCTCGATCGTCGTCGCCTCCCCGGTCGGGGAGCGCGAGCACTGGGTGTCGGTCACCGGCCGCACCACGCTCGACGACGAGGGGGTACACGACCTTCTCGCCCGCCTCTTCGCGCGCTACTGGGGACCCGACGCCGCGGCCCGGTCCGACGAGCTGGCGGGCATGCTGGCCGCCGACTGGGTCCGCGTCGTCATCCACCCGGAGACCGTGCGCCGCTTCGTGAACTGACCTCGCGGCCGCTCGAGCATGTTTACCGATAGTTCGGTAATGTCGTGCCATGGCACGTCCACCCTCCATCGACGACGACCTGCTCATCGACCTGATCGTGTCGGTGTTCCGCGAGAAGGGGTTCGACGGGACGGCGATCGGGGACCTGTCGGCGGCCTCCGGACTCCAGCGCGCGAGCCTCTACCACCGCTTCCCCCGCGGCAAGGAGCAGATGGCGGAGGCGGCGCTGGACGCGGTGGGCAAGCGGTTCGGCTGGATCCTCGAGCCGATGCGGGAGGACCCCACCGTCACCCGCGGGGTCACCGAGACGGCGCGCAGGCTCGGCGAGTTCTACGGGGCGGGAAGCCTGTCGTGTGTGCTGGACACGATGACGCTGGCCGGGGCACCCCCGGGGATCCGCGACCACGCGCGGTCGCTCGCGACGGCCTGGATCGACGCGATGACCGACGCGTCCCGACGCGCGGGGCGCCGGCCCGACGCGGCGGTGCGCGCCGCCGAGGACGCCTTCGTACGCATCGAGGGAGCACTCGTCCTCGGGCGGGTCACCGGCAACACCGGAGCCTTCCACGAGACCGTCGCACTCCTGCCGGCCCTGCTCGTCCCGGAGGGCCCGCCGGCCCCCGCCGTGAGCGGGTAGCCGTTACGGCCGTCAAAGTTACCGGTCATTCGGTAATGTCGGGGCCGTACCGACGAGCGCGAAGGAGTGCGGTGATGATCGACCGACTGGCGTTCCACCCCGGCGAGCTGACGGCGCAGCGGGAGGCCGGGCTCACCGACGCTGCGGAGAGGGTCCGGCCGATCATCGCGAGCACGCTCCCGGGCGGCGCGTCGGACTTCCTGCGCCGGCGACGCATGCTGGTGGTGGGCGCCCTCGACCGCGACGGCCGGGCGTGGGCGACCGGCCTGCACGGGCCGGAGGGGTTCCTCTCCGCCGACGACCCGTCCACGTTGCGGGTCGCCGCGGGCGTGCCGCCGACCGACCCGCTGGCCCAGGTCCTACAGGACGGGGCCGACGTCGGCACCCTCGCCATCGACCTCGAGCTGCGCAGGCGGCTGCGGATCAACGGTCGCTGGAGGCCGGTCGACAGCGGCGCCGAGGTGGACATCCACCAGGCGTTCGGCAACTGCCCGAAGTACATCCAGACCCGCGCGGCACCGGAGGAGCAGCCCGCGGGCATCCGTCGCGTGGCGACGCGGAGCGAGGTGCTCGGCGCACGTGAGGCGCAGCTGGTGTCGACCGCCGACACGTTCTTCGTCGCGACGGCCGCCCCCGGCGGCGCGGACGTCTCGCACCGCGGCGGCAACCCCGGCTTCGTCCGGGTCGTCTCGCTCACGGAGCTGACCTGGCCCGACTACGACGGCAACGCGATGCTGATGACGGTCGGGAACCTCCGCGTGAACCCCGCGGCGGGACTGCTCTTCCCGGACTGGCGGTCGGGGGCGACCCTGCAGCTGAGCGGCACGGCGGAGGTCCGCCCGTCGCGCGACGCGCCGGATCGGCCCGCCACCGGGCGGGAGACGGCCTTCCGGATCACCGGGTCGGTGTGGGTCGAGAACGCCTTCCCGTCCGGCTGGTCGGAGCCCGCCTACTCACGCTTCAACTGAGTGGGACGCCGGCCGGGCTCAGGTCGCCGGGACGAGCCGCTCGCGGAGCCTGGTCTTGAAGACCTTGCCCGAGTCCTCCCGGGGCATGTCGTCGACGACGACGATCCGGCGGGGCACCTTGAACCCGGCCATCCGGCCACGCAGGAACGCCCTGATCGCATCGACGTCTCCGGTGGCGCCCTCGGTGAGCTCGACGACGGCGGCGACCGACTGCCCGTACTCCGGGTCCGGCAGACCGAGCACGGCACAGTCCCGCACGTCGGGATGGGTGATCAGGACGGCCTCGATCTCAGCCGGATAGATGTTCACCCCACCCGAGTTGATCATGTCGGTGCGCCGGTCGCAGAGGTGCAGGAAGCCGTCCTCGTCGAGGTGGCCGATGTCGCCGATGGTGACCAGGCCGTCGCGCTCGATTCCGCGCCGGTCGTCGTCGCGGCCGTGGTAGGTGAAGTCGCCGAAGCCGGAGTTCCAGAGGTAGACCTCGCCAATCTCACCGGGGCCCAGCCACGACCCGTCGTCGCCGAGGATCCCGACGCTGCAGCCGGGCAGCGCCCGCCCGACCGTTCCCGGGTGCTCGAGCCACTCCGTCGCCGAGCAGCCGACGACGACGCCGGTCTCGGTGCCGCCGTAGTACTCGTTGACGATCGGGCCGAGCCAGTCGATGAAGGCGCGCTTGACCTCCGGCGGGCACGGCGCCGCGGCGTGCGTGACCGAGGTGAGGGTGGAGACGTCGTAGCGGGCGCGGACCTCGGCCGGCAGCGCCAGCAGGCGGATCATCATCGTCGGGACGACGTGCAGCCTGGTGATCGCGTAGCGCTCGACGAGGGCGAGCAGCTCCTCGGCGTCGAAGCGGGCAGCCATCACGACCAGCCCGCCCATCCGGCCTGCGACGATGCCGAACACGTTGGGCGCGGTGTGGTACATCGGCCCGCACACCACGGTGCGCATGGCGGGGCCGATACCCAGGATCGCGAAACCGGCGGCGACGTCGGGGTCGGCCGGGTTCAGCGGGGCGAAACGCCGCACCCCCTTCGGACGCCCGGTCGTCCCCGAGGTGTAGACCGTGCTGGCCGCGGGCGGGCGCGGATCCCCGGTCCACGGCGCCGCGGCTCCGACCGCCGCGTCCCATGACGACCCACCCGGAGCGGGCGCGGGCACCGGGTCGACCCCGAACGCCGCCGCGATCTCCGGTGGGGTGTCGACGACCAGGACGGCGCACCCGTCCGGAACCGCACCGTCGAGCTGGCCGAGCAGGTCGGCGTGCACGACGAGCACGACGGCCGCCGAGTCGGCGAGGATGTAGCCGACTTCCTCGCCGCGGTAGTGCCAGTTGATCGGCACCGGGACCGCACCGAGCATCTGGACGGCGTAGGTGGCCTCCAGGAACGCGATGTCGTTGCGCAGCATGATCGCCACGTTCGATCCGGGCCGGACGCCGCGCGCGTCGAGGACGGTCGCGGCGCGGGCGGTGCGTGCCGCCAGCTCCTCGTGTGACACGTGGCGCTCCCCGGAGATCACTCCGGTCGTCCCGGCGTCGGCCATGCGGTTCCCCTCCACGGTGAGCGGATGCTTGTCGAAGATATGTGAACTGTGATTAGCTCGTTCCGGTCACATACAACCAGCTGGACGGCCTTCGCGAAAGGGCCGACCGGGCCGGAAGGAATGCTCATGAGCCGCAGCGCGCACATCGCCGGAGTCGGGATGGTGCCGTTCACCAAGCCGCGCGAGACGCAGGGCTACGAGGTGATGGGCGCCCGGGCCGCGCGGGAGGCTCTGCAGGACGCGGGCGTGGACTACGGCCTCGTCCAGCAGGCCTACGTCGGCTACGTCTACGGCGACTCGACCTCGGGGCAGGCCGCGCTCTACCCGGTCGGACTGACCGGCATCCCGGTCGTCAACGTCAACAACAACTGCTCGACCGGCTCGTCGGCGCTGTTCCTGGCCCGCCAGGCGGTCGCCTCCGGCGCGGTCGAGTGCGCGCTGGCGCTGGGCTTCGAGCAGATGGTCAACGGCGCGCTGGCCATGGGCTACCCCGACCGGACGTCACCGTTCGCGATCTTCGACGACGCCGCCCGCCCGATGCAGGAGCGCGACGAGAAGGCCCCGTTCGCGGCCCAGTACTTCGGCGGCGCCGGGCGCGAGCACATGGAGCGCTACGGCACCGAGCAGGCCACCTTCGCCAAGATCGCGGTGAAGGCGCGCAGGCACGCCGCGAACAACCCCTACGCGGTGTTCCGCGACCAGGTCACCGAGGAGCAGGTGCTCGCCTCCCCGGCCATCTACGGCCCGCTGACCCGCCTGATGTGCTGCCCGCCCACCTGCGGCGCCGCCGCGGCCGTCGTGTGCAGCGAGGACTTCGCCCGCCGGCACGGCCTCGACGCCTCGGTCGTCGTCCGCGCGCAGGCCATGACCACCGACACCGCCAGCACGTTCGACGCCGGCGACATGCGCCGCATCGTCGGCTACGACCTCACCGCCTCCGCCGCGGCGCAGGTCTACGAGGCGTCCGGGGTGTCGCCGGAGGACGTTGCGGTGGTGGAGCTGCACGACTGCTTCGCCACCAACGAGCTGATCACCTACGAGGGCCTGGGCCTGACCCCGGAGGGCTCCGCGGAGAAGTTCGTACTGGCCGGCGACAACACCTACGGCGGCCAGGTGGTCACCAACCCCTCCGGCGGGCTGCTGTCCAAGGGCCACCCGCTCGGTGCGACCGGGCTGGCGCAGTGCGCGGAGCTGGTCTGGCAGCTGCGCGGCACCGCAGGCCCGCGCCAGGTCGACGGCGTCACGCTGGCGCTGCAGCACAACCTCGGCCTCGGCGGCGCGTGCGTGGTCACACTCTACGAGCGGCTCGCGGCGTGAGCGCGGCGATCGACCCCTCGGTCGTCGGCACCGTCCACCCGACCGCGGAGGTCGAGGTCGAGCGGGGCCGACTGCGGGCGTTCGCGCACGCGATCGGCGAGACCGACCCCGTCTACTCCGAGCTCGACGCCGCCCGCGCGGCCGGGCACCCCGATCTGCCGGTGCCGCCGACGTTCCTGTTCGGCATCGGCTCGGACATGGCCTGGCTCGGCGCGCTCGGCGTCGACCTGACGGCCGTACTGCACGGCTCACAGCGGTTCACTTACCACTGCATGGCGCACGCCGGGGACACGCTGGCCTTCGCGCCGCGGATCGTCGACACATACGAGAAGAAGGGCGGGGCGCTGCAGTTCCTCGTCCGGGAGACGGCCGTGACCCGCGCCGACGGGTCCGCGGTCGCCGACCTGCAGGAGACCATCGTCGTCCGGGAGGCGCGATCGTGAGCACCGCACTCGACCGGGCGGAGGTCGGCACCGAGCCGGCGCCGCTGGAGATCGCACCGATCAGCCGGACGACGCTCGCCCTGTTCGGGCCCGCGTCCGGGGACCTCAACCCCATCCACCTCGACCTCGACGTGGCCCGCTCGGCCGGTCTGGACGACGTGTTCGCCCACGGCATGCTGTCGATGGCCTACCTGGGACGGCTGCTCACCGGGTGGGTCGACCAGCGGGCGATCCGCTCCTACGGGGTGCGCTTCGCCGCGATCACCCCGGTGCACGCGCGGCCGACCTGCCGTGGACGGGTCACCGCGATCGACACCGTCGACGGCGAGCGGCGCGCCACCCTCGAACTCGCCGTCGTCCTCGCCGACGGCACCACGACACTGACCGGCGACGCCGTCATCGCGCTCGGCCCGGCCCTCGACCCAGCCCCCCTCGACACGGCCCTCGCAACGGAGAACCCATGACCGCGCCCCTGGCCGACCGCGTCGCACTCGTCACCGGATCCGGTCGCGGCATCGGGCGCGAGATCGCGCTCAAGCTCGCCGCCGCCGGCGCGTCCGTCGTCGTCAACGACCTGGACTCCGACGTCGCCGAGCAGACCGCCGCCGACATCGCCGCCGCGGGCGGGACGGCGACCCCGTGCGCCGGGAGCGTCACCGACCCCGGCTTCGCGCAGCGCTTCGTCGACACCGCCACCGACACCTACGGCGGCCTGCACGTCATCGTGAACAACGCCGGCTACACGTGGGACTCGGTCGTGCAGAAGATGACCGACGAGCAGTGGGACGACATCCTCGACGTGCACCTCAAGGCGCCGTTCCGGATCCTGCGCGCGGCCCAGCCGGTCATCTCGGCCGCGGTGAAGGCCGAGCGCGCGGCCGGGGTACCGCGGGTCACCCGCAAGGTCGTCAACATCTCCTCGGTCGCCGGGACCGCGGGCAACGCCGGGCAGGTCAACTACAGCTCGGCCAAGGCCGGCGTCACCGGGCTGACGAAGACGGTGGCCAAGGAGTGGGGCCGCTACGACGTCACCGTCAACTGCGTCGCGTTCGGCCTGATCCGCACCCGGCTCACCGAGGCCCCCGCCGGCGGGGACGCCAGCATCGACGTCGACGGCCGGCAGATCAAGGTCGGCGTCAACCCCGACCTGCTCGCCCGGCTCGAGACCGGCATCCCGCTCGGCCGGGCCGGCACCCCGGCCGAGGCGGCCGGCGCGGTCTACCTGTTCTGCCAGCCGGAGAGCGACTACGTCTCCGGACAGGTGGTGGTCTGCGGTGGCGGCCTCACCGGCTGACGGCGGCGAGGTCCGGGTCGACGTCGAGGACGGCGTCGCCACCGTCACCCTGGACCGGCCGCCGCGCAACGCGCTGACGGTCGGGTTCGCCGAGGCACTGATCGCCACGCTGGACGACATGGCGGGCGACCGGCGGGTCCGCGCCGTGGTGCTGACCGGAACCGGCGACACGTTCTGCGCGGGTGCCGACCTGGTGGACGGGCCGGAGTCGATACGCCGCCTGTTCGCCGACGACGGCGGCGACCGCCCCGGCTACCGCGAGCCCGCCGCACGCGTCGGGGCGGCGATCGCCCGGCTCCCCGTCCCGGTGGTCGCCGCGATCAACGGCGACGCCGCGGGAGGCGGCGCGACGATCCCGCTCGCGGCCGACGTGCGCTTCGCCGCCGAGCACGCCCGCTTCGTGTTCCCGTTCACCCGGCTCGGACTCTGCCCGGAGGGCGCGTCGACCCATCACCTGCCACGGCTGGTCGGGCCCGGCCGCGCCGCGGACTGGCTGCTCTCCGGCAGGCGGGTCGACGCCGCCGAGGCCCTCGCATCCGGTCTGGTGTCCCGGGTCCTGCCGGCCGACCGGCTGCTCGAGGCGGCCCTCGGCTGGGCGCGGCAGGTGGCGACGAGCTGCTCGCCGACCGCGGTCGCGGCGACGCGGGCGCTGCTGGCCGCGGCACCGGCCACCCCGGACGCCGCCGCCGAGGCGGAGAGCGCCCTGATCGTCGCGCTGGCCGCGGCGCCGGACTGCCCGGAGGGCGTGGCCGCGTTCGCCGAACGCCGCGTCCCCCGCTTCCGGCCCGCCGACAGCGTCACTGCGACGCCGTGAGCTGCGCCCGAAGACCGACGGTGAGGACGGCAGGGACGACGGCAGGGAGGACGGACCGATGACCACCGGCACCCCGGCGCGGGACGCGGCCCCGCGACGCCGGCCGCGCGACCGCAAGCAGCAGATCCTGGCCGCGGCGCGGGAGCGTTTCTGGTCCCAGGGATACCACCGGGTCGCCATGGCCGACCTCGCCGCCTCCGTCGACATCGGCGCCAGCGCGCTCTACCGGCACTTCCGCGGCAAGCAGGAGTTGCTCCTGGCCGTCCTCGACGACGACCTGACCCACTTCGAACGCGCCGCGCACGCCCCGGGCACCGACCCCGTGGACGGCATCGCCCGCGTCGGGCTGGAGCGCCGCGGCTTCGGGGTGATCTGGGAGCGCGAGGCCGGGCACCTACCGGAGCCGGAGCGGCGCGCGATCCGGCACCGTCTGCGCGCACTGTCCGAGACCCTCGGCGCCGCATCGCCCGACCGCGCGGCTGCAGACATCCGCACGTGGGCCGCCCTGTCGGTGCTCGACAGCCCGTCGCACCACCGGTCCTCACCCGACCCGGAACGCTTCCGGCAGCTGATCACCGGCTCGGCCCGCGCCTGCCTCGCCGCCCCGTTGCCGGCGCCGGCGGCGACCGGCCCGGCCGGCCGTCACGACCCGCCGCGGCTGGTCCCGGCCTCCCGGCGGGAGGCGTTGCTCGCCGCGGCGGTGCGCCTGTTCGCCGAGCGGGGCTACCCCTCCGTCGGCCTGATCGACATCGGCGCCGCCACCGGTATCGCCGGCCCGAGCGTCTACAACCACTTCCCCACCAAGAACGACCTCCTCGAGGCCGCGCTGCGCCGCGGGGAGGAGCGCCTCTGGCTCGGGCTGCACCACGTCCTGGCCCGCGCCGACGACGAGGCGTCGGCACTGCGCCTGCTGGTCGAGGACTACACCGCGTTCGCCTCCACCGACCCGCAGCTCGTCGGCATCCTGCTCTCCGAGATCATCCATCTCCCCGCGGAGCGCCGCACCGCCTTCCGGACCCGGCAGCTCGACTACGTGGCCGAATGGGTCGCCCTGTTCCGCGCGGCCCGCCCGGGCCTCGAGGTGAGCGAGGCCCGCGTCCTCGTGCACGCCGCACTCGCCGTGGTCAACAGCCTCACCCGCATCCGGCACCTGCGCTCCCACCCCGGCATCGACGCCGAGATCGCCGCCCTCGCGCACGCCGTGTTGCGGCCCGATCAGTGAATCCCGTCCGACCCGACTTCAGCGTGGAAGGTGTCTCGTGCGACTGACCCAGGCCCTCGACCGAGCCGTACAACAGACCCCCGACCTGGCCGCGACCGTGTTCGGCGACCGGACACGCACCTGGGCGCAGTGCCGGGACCGGGTGGCCCGCTTCGCCGGCGCGCTGCACACGCTCGGGATCGGGGCGGGTGACCGGGTGGCGATGCTGGCCCTGAACCGCGACGACTACCACGAGTTCCAGCTCGCGGTGCCGTGGTCGGGCGGCGTGGGCGTCCCGGTGAACACCCGCTGGAGCGTCGAGGAGATCGCCTTCTCGCTCGTCGACTCCGGCACCCGGGTCCTGCTCGTCGACGACACGTTCCTCGGCCAGGTCCCGGCCGTCCTCGAGCGCGCGCCCTCGGTCGAAGCGGTGATCCACTGCGGCGACGGCCCGGCGCCCGAGGGCCTCCTGTCCTACGAGGAGCTGATCGCCACCCACGAACCGGTGCCCGACGCCGGGCGCGGCGGTGACGACCTCGCCGCGGTCTACTACACCGGCGGCACCACCGGACGTCCCAAGGGCGTGATGCTCAGCCACGCGAACCTGCTCAGCTCCGCCCTGGGGACCGCCGCGACCGAGCACTTCCTCGTCCCGGGCGGCCGCCTGTTGCACACCGCGCCGATGTTCCACCTGGCCGACGGCGCCGCCTGGGTCGCCCGCAACCTCCTCGGCGGCACACACGTCATCGTGCCCGGGTTCACCCCGGCCGGGGTGGCCACCGCGATCGCCGAGCACCGGGTGACCGACGTCCTGCTGGTCCCGACGATGGTGCAGATGCTCATCGACTCCCCCGACACCGCGGACCACGACCTGTCGAGCCTGCGGCGCCTGCTCTACGGCGCGTCCCCGATCAGCGAGGCGGTGCTGGAGCGTGCGGCCGAACGGCTGCCGGGCGCCGAGTTCACGCAGATGTACGGCATGACCGAGCTGTCCCCGGTGTGCACGATCCTCACCCCCGGCGACCACGCGCAGGACGGGCTGCGGCGCTCGGCCGGCCGGGCCGCGCCGCACAGCGCCGTCCGGATCGTCGACGAGAACGACGAGGACGTTCCGGTGCGCACCGTCGGCGAGATCGTGTCCCGCGGGCCGCACGTGATGCTCGGGTACTGGAACCGGCCCGAGGAGACCGCGTCCGCGCTGCGCGGCGGGTGGATGCACACCGGCGACGGCGGCTACCTCGACGAGAACGGTTACCTGTTCGTCGTCGACCGGATCAAGGACATGATCGTCTCCGGCGGCGAGAACGTGTACTCCGCCGAGGTCGAGAACGCGCTGGCCCGCCACCGGGCCGTCGCCTCCTGCGCCGTGATCGGGGTCCCCGACGAGCAGTGGGGCGAACGTGTCCACGCCGTCGTGGTGACCGCCTCGGGATCCACGGTCACCTCGGACGAGGTGCGCGAGCACTGCCGCGAGCTGATCGCCGGCTACAAGTGCCCGCGCAGCGTCGAGTTCGTCGACGCCCTGCCGATGTCCGGCGCCGGCAAGATCCTCAAGCGCGAGCTGCGCGCCACGTACTGGACGACCACCGACCGCGGCGTCTCCTAGGCGGCCGAGGGAGCTATTCCAGCGGGGCGATCCCGACCCGTTCGGCCAGCACCTCGACCGTCTCGGGCGCGCCGGTGCCGAGACCGTGCCGGACGACGTTCAACGCCCCGCACGCGGCCCCGACCCGCAGGATCGACGTCCACCCGTCGCCCGCGGCCAGCCGGGCCGTCATCCCCGCGGTCTGCGAGTCACCGGCCCCGCGCGGGTCGGCCGTCCCGACCGGCGGCGGGGTCACGACCAGCACCTCCGTACCGTCGAAGGCGAGGGCGGGGTCGGCGGCGCGGCTGACCACCAGTGCCCGGGCGCCGTGCTCGTGCAGCTCGTGCATGGCCCGCACCAGGTCGTCGACGTCGGTGGAGGCCGCCCGGCCGTGTTCGACGAGCTCGTCGTCGGACACCTTGAGCAGGTCGACCCCGGCCTCGAGGACGGCCTCCAACCGCGCTCCGGACAGGTCGGCCACCACGCGCACGTCGTTGGCCGTCAGGTCCTCGGCGAGCCGACGGTAGAGCGCCGGCGGTACCACCGTCTCCGACTGCGGACCGGACAGCAGCACCGTCCCGACCTCGAGCCCGGCGGCGAGGGTGAGCTCGTAGAGGCCGTCGACCTCGTGCCGGTCGAGCGGCATCGCCTCCTCGGCGGCGATCTCGACCCGCTCGGCCGCCTCCCGCCGGTCGTGGACGTAGCCACCGTTGCGGGCGGCGGAGGTGACGGTCCGCAGCTCGACCCCCTCCACTGCGATCATCCTCTCGAGCAGCCGGCCGGTCTCGCCCCCCACCGCCGAGCACAGCCGCACCGGCGTACCGAGTGCCGCGAGCATGCGGGCCTGCCAGACGCCCTGGCCGCCGGCGTGCACGTGCAGCTCGGGCGTGCCCGCACGGTCCTCGATCGTGACGGTCACGATCGGCGACGGCGCGAACACGACGACCGGTGACGCCTCCCGGCCCGGCTGCGCGGCGCTCACGGTCGCCCCGCCCGGTCCGGGGAGTCCGGGAGGTCGATCCGCTCGGCGGCCTCGCCGACCCCGTGCAGCGCGGTCAGCGTCGGGTGCCCGTCGGCGAGCAGGGCCCGGTCGCTGCCGGGCTCCGGCGGGCCCGCGACCTCGACCTCGCGCACCACCATCCCGTCGACCCCGGACTCCTCGACGAGGGTCTGCACCGACCCCCGCGGGTCGAGTGAGGCACTGCGCAGCTCACGATGCCGGTCGGCCGGCAGGTCCGGGACGTTGAGCGAGAGCACCGTCCCCACCTCGGCCTGCTCCACCAGGCCCAGGACGGGCAGCAGGTGCTCGTGGACCGCCTCCCAGTGTTCGTCGCGGGTCGACCCCAGCGCGACGTCGAGCGAGACGGCCAGGCCACGGCGGTCGTGCAGGGCGGCGGTGAGCGCCGCACCGACCGTTCCCGAGTGCAAGATGGCGCGCCCGACGTTGGAGCCCCGGTTCACGCCGGAGAGCACCAGGTCGGGGGGCGGATCGAACCAGCCGGACAACGCGGCGACGACGATGTGGGCCGGGGCGGCGCGCACCGCGTAGGTGGGTGCGCCGCCGCACGGAGGTCGTTCCTCGGTCACGGTCCGCCCGTGCGTCTGGACCGCGGTCAGCGAGGCCGCCGACCCGGAGTACTGCCGGTCCGGCGCGGCGACGACCACGTCGAACCCGACCTCGGCGGCGGCCCGTGCCAGCACGGCGAGACCGGGCGAGTCGACGCCGTCGTCGTTCGTCACCAGGGCGCGCAGCTCGGGCCTCATCGACGAGGTCTACCCACACCGCCGGCGACCACACCTCGTCGGCGTCCTGCCGTCACCGGTTGTCTTCGGGTGCCGGTGTCGCTATCGTTCCGGTTTCGGTTGAGAGCGCAGCCGTCCACTCCGAGGGGCGCGCATGCACGCAGACAAGTTCCAGTCGGCACACTTCCAGATGGCAGTCGAGACACCCGACGAACGGGTGCGGCTGATCCGGCTCGCCGGGACCCTGGACCGGACCGCGGCGGCGAGCCTGCTGCGGCTGGTCGACGCCCAGCTCGACCTGGTCGCCGCCGGCCATCGCCACCTCACCGACCTGCTGGTGGACCTCGAGAGCGTGCGTAGCTTCGAGCCGGGTGGTCTGGAGACCGTCCGGCACGCACGGCACAGCACCGGCGCGCGCGGGGTACGCATCCACCTGGTCGGTTGCTCCGGCCGACTTCACCTGCTGCCGCTGCGCGCATGCCAGGTCATCGGCGAGTTCAGTACGTTCCCGACAGCGGAGATCGCTCTCGCCGAGCTGGCCCGCACGTCGTCCACGGCACTGCCGGGGCCCGGCACCGCCCGGCCCGGGGCGCCGGCCACCGTCGTGCACACGCCGGAGCAGCGTCCCGACGGCCCGGGCGAGCTGACACGGGCTCGGCGACACGTACCGCCGTCGAGCGCCGACGCGGCGGGGGTCCCGCCCCCGCGTCGGTCTCCGGAGCGGAAACCGGTGACGCCCCGGCTCCCCCGTGCCGACGGCTCCGCTCAGCCGGGCCGGTCGGCCTCGATCGGGTTCGCCGACGGGTCCCACTCGACCCGCAGGTGCTCCGGGCCACGGAACGAGGTGTTCGGCGAGTAGGCGAACTCCTGCCCGGCGACGAGCCGCATGTGCGGCAGGCGCCGGCTCAGCTCCTCGAGGAAGATCTGCATCTCGATCCGGGCCAGAGCCGCACCGAGGCACAGGTGCCGACCGATGCCGAATGCGAAGTGCTTCTTGGCGTTGGCTCGGGTGATGTCGAACGTCTCGGCCTCCGGGAACACGGATTCGTCGTGGTTCGCGGAGCCGGTGACGGCGAGGACCTTCGACCCGGCCGGGAGCGTCACACCTCCGACGACGGCGTCCGTGACCACCTCACGTCGCCACGCGATGACCGACGAGCTGTAGCGCAGGATCTCCTCCACCGCGTTCGCCGCCAGCGACGGATCGGCGCACAGCGCGTCCCACTGCCCGCGGTTCTCCATCAGTGCCAGCAGGCCGTTGGCGGTGGCGTTGGTCGTCGTCTCGTGGCCCGCGAACAGGAAGTTCATCATCGTCGTGACGAGGTAGTTCTCGTCGAAGAGCTCCTCGTTCCCGGGAGCCCGCCACGCCTTGATCAACTCACTGATGTAGTCGTCGGTGGGCTCCTGCAGCCGACGCCGGACGTGCTCCCCGGCGTAGGTCCAGTACTGGCCCATGCCGGCCGCGAGCTGGGTCTGCTCCTCCTCGCTCGGATAGCCCCACGTGAACAGGGCGAGCCGGCCGGAGTACTCCTTCGCACGCTCGACGTCCTCGTCGGGAACGCCCATCAGGGCGAACGCCACGAGTGCGGGGATCTCCCAGGCGAAGTCGGTGACGAGGTCGGCGTGCCCGCGCTGTACGAAGCCGTCGATGTACCGGTTGGCGAACTCGCGGATCCGGGGGCGCACCTCCTCGATACGGGCGGGGCTGACGAGCGCGTCGCGGATGTACTTGCGGCGATCGGTGTGCAGCGGCGGGTCCTCGTTGACGAGGCTGGGCCCCATCACCATCTGCGCCTTGACCAGCTCGTCGATCGCCGCCGCGCACAGCTCCTTGAGCGGGGTGATCGAGATGGCGGCCGAGAACGAGTCGGTGTCCATGAAGACCTGCCGGACGTCGTCGTACCGGCTCACGATCCAGTAGTCGAGCGACGGGCTGTAGAAGACGGGCTCGTCCCTGCGGGCCTCCTGCCACAGGCTGTAGGGGTCCTGCAGGTAGGGGTCGTTGAACGGGTCGAACTTCTCGGCGAGGTGGCTGACCGGACAGCGAGCGTCGGCGACGCCCGTCCTGGGCTCCTCGCTCAGCGATGACGACATTGCTTCTCCTCGATCGAACGGACGACGGCGGCCGGTCGGTGCAGATCGGTCCTGCTCTTGTGATCGCCGTCATGCACGAGGGAGAGAGTGGAAGGCCGCGCGCCGGCGAGGGAGCCACATCGCGTCCGGCGTAGCCGAGTTGCGAACCCCGGCCACGCGGCGGGCCCGTCACCGGCCACATTGCGAACCGGGCGGTCCGGGACGCGAACCCCGCTGTGGCCACTGCACCTGATCGACGTCGAAGTCGTTGACGCATGTCGCCACCGACAAGACGATGGCGCTTCACCCGGCTGTCACCCGCGACGAGCGCAAGGGAGCGCACCGTCATGGCAGAGCGCATGTCATCGACCGCGCCCGGACCACCACAGCCGGCGTTCGCGGCAGGCGGCTCCGAGCCCGTTCTCGCCCACCGCGAGGTCTGCCGATCCAGTTCGTTGGAGGTCATCAGGGACAACCTGGGCGCCTACTACTACCCGGCTCGCGTGGAGACGTTGAGCCGGTCCGCGGACCTGAGCACGTCGCTGCTGAGCGCGGTCCGGCTGAACTACACGACGCTCGGCTTCCTGCGGTTCGGGTCGGAGGCGATGGTGGATCCGGGCGCCCTCGGCGCGTACCACGTCAACGTTGCGGTGTCGGGGCGGATCGCATCCGAGTGCGGCGACCGGCAGGTCCTGGCCACCCCCGGACGAGGCGCCGTCTTCACCCCGCGGGACCACACGGTGCTGCCGTGGTGGAGCGAGGACTCCGCGCAGATATGCATCAAGATCTCGAAGGCAGCGGTCGAGTCGGAACTCGAGGCGCTCCTGGGGCATCCCGTCGCCACCGATGTCCGCTTCGACCTCGGAGTCGACCTGACCACGCCGACGGCGGCCAGCTGGTTGGGCGTGGTCCGGCTGCTCATCGAGGAGGTCGACCGGCCCGGAGGCCTGCTGGAACGGTCCGCGACCCACCGGGAGCACCTGGAGAAGCTGCTCATCAACGGGCTGCTGTACCTGCAGAACCACGACCATCTCGACGCGCTCCTGAGCCCGCAACCGCCGGCACGACCGCGCACGGTCAAGCGCGTGATCGACCTGATCGAGACGAACCCGGAGGTCAACTACACGATCTCCGACCTCGCTCGGCACGCCGGGGTCGGGGCGCGGAGACTGCAGATCTCGTTCCAGGAGGCGGTGCACACCTCACCGACCGGCTACCTGCGCAAGGTCAAGCTCGAGCACGCCAGGCAGGACCTCCGCAGCGGTGACGAGTCGGTGATGTCCGTCGCCTACCGCTGGGGCTTCAACCACGCCGGTCGCTTCTCGACCTACTACCGCCAGGCCTACGGGGAGTCCCCATCGGACACCGCGCGCCGCGGTCGCGGGTACCAGGCGGGGTCGGCCCCTCCGTGCCGGTGAGCCGATGACGACCGTCAGACGTCGATGGTGAGCGGCTCGTCGGCGCCGAGCAGGAGCCGTCCGTACGCCTCCTTGCCGAGGTCCGGCATCACCAGCGCGTGCCGGCCCGCGATCTCGCAGTCGCGCCAGACCATGCTCAGCACGTTGGCGTCGGCGAACGACGACGCCCCGTTCGCCGTCATCAGCTTGTCCACACCGTCCTTGACCAGCTCACCGATCTTGCCGGTGTCCATGCGGACGCGGGCCCTGGTCAGCCGGTCGAGCTGCACACCGCCGGCGGCGGCCCCGTCGACGTCCTCGCACGCCCGGTGCAGCAGCAGCTCGGCCTGGTCGAACAGGCTCGCCGCCTCCGCGACGCCCACCTGGTGGGTCGGCGAGTTGCGCGCGTTCGTGTAGCAGGTGTACGCGACGTTCTTCGGCGGCAGCTTCTCGAGCGTGCGTTCCATCGCGTGGCGCGCAAGACCGATCTGCGCACCGACCAGGACGATCGCCGCGACCGGGATGAACGCCATGTTCGCGTTCTGCTCGTCGGGCTTGTGCGAGGTGCGGAAGGCGCCGTCGACCATGTCCGTGAACCGCTGGATGCGGTGGTCGGGCACGAAGTGGTCCTCGATGACGATCGTGTCGCTGCCGGACCCCTTCATGCCTGCGACGAACCACGTCGGCTCGATCGTCCACGCGCTCGCGGGGATCAGCGCGAGCGCGCGGGGGTCGTCCTCGTCGACGCCGATACCCAGAGTCGCCCAGGTGGCGGCGAACGAGCCCGAGGAGTACGCCCAGCGACCGCTGACGAGGTAGCCACCGTCGACCCGCTCGGACCTCAGCGGCGGCGAGAAGATGCCGCACGCCTTCGCGTTCGGCGTGGAGAACATGTCCTCCTGGGCCTCGTCGGAGAACGTGGTGGAGAACCAGGTACACACGTTGAGCAGTGCCACCGCCCACGCGGTGGAACCGTCGCCCCGACCCACCTCGGCGACGCACTCCATCATCGTGCGGAGGTTGGTCTCCAGACCGCCGAGTCGGCGCGGGACGAAGAGCTTGAGAAGCCCCGCCTCCTCGAGCGCGGTCATGACCTCGGGCACCACTCGCCGCTCCTCCGACGACCTCACCGCGTGCTCGCGGATCAGCGGAACCAGCGCGGTGGCGCGAGCGATCACGTCGTGGTCCGGCTCGGTTCCCGCGCCCGTCGCCTGTGACCGATCGAGGATGTCCGTCATGGCCTGATCTCCGTTCGACGCCGAATGTGGAGCAGACGCTAGGCGGAGACCGGGCGCCGACCAGCCGCTTCCCGCCGGGGGCAGTCCGGATGGCGAACTCGGAGTCGTTGACAGTGCCTACCGGCACGCTTAGCTTCAGATCGGTGGCGGGTGAGACGGTACTGCCGGACGAGCCCCGGGCCCCCGGCGTCCTGAGCGGCTACGAGTTGTGCCGCGGTTCGCGGTTCGACGCGTTTCGCGACAGCCTCAACGGAGTCTTCTACCCGGCACGGGTGGAGCCGACCGGCCCGGAGAACCCGGTCCCCGAGTCACGGCTCAGCGCCGCCACCCTGACCCATCTGACAGTGGGGTTCGTCCGGTTCGGCACCGAGACGGCGCTCGATCCCGGCGCCTTGGGCGCGTACCACGTCAATGTCGCGATGTCAGGAAGCGTCGAGTCACGGTGCGGCGGGCAGCACGTCGTCGCCCGGCCCGGTGTGGCGGCGGTCTTCACACCCCGGGAGCACACTCTGCTCCCACGGTGGGGCGCCGACGCCGGACAGCTCTGCATCAAGATCAACCGTCGCTCGCTCGAGTCCGAGCTGGAGACCATGATCGGCCGACCGGTCTCCTCGTGGGTGCGGTTCTCGCTCGGGTTCGACCTGACGACCCCGGCCGGGAAGAGCTGGCTCTCGGTGGTGCGGCTGCTGCTGTCCGAGCTCGACAGCCCGCAGAGCCTGGTCCGCGAGTCCGCGGCCCATCGTGAGCGGATCGAACGGATGGTGATCAGCTCGCTGCTGCTCGCACAACCCAGCGACTTCTTCGACGCACTCCACGCACAGGGCCCGCCGGCGCGGTCGCGGACGGTCAAACGCGTCGTCGACGCCATCGACGCGGCCCCCGAGAACCAGTGGGAGCTTCACGTCATGGCGCAGGTCGCCGGCGTCGGCGGGCGCCGGCTCCAGCAGGGCTTCCGGGAGCAGATGGGCATGTCACCGATGGCCTACCTGCGGCTCGTGCGGCTCGAACGGGTGCACGACGACCTCGTGGCAGGCGAGGGCTCGGTGACCGACGTCGCCCTGCGGTGGGGGTTCACCCACCTCGGCAGGTTCGCGTCGGCCTACCGCGACCGGTTCGGGGAAGCACCGTCCGAGACGCTTCGCACCCTGCGGAGCTGAGGCCGCCTCGATTCACGCGCGTTCCTGCAGTACGACGTCGAACTCGGCCAGCACGAAGGGCGCCTCGACGCCGTGGCGGGCGGCCAGGTCGGCATCGGCGCAGCGAGCGAAGTCGACGAGCAGTTGCTTCTTGACCGCGAACACCGCGTCGGAGTCGGTGTAGGCGCTGCCGGCGACGAACGCGTGGGTGGTGACCTCCTCGTGGCCGTCCGCGGAGACGAGGAAGTGCACGTGTGCCGGCCGGTACGGGTGTCGGCCGGTGGCGTCGAGCAAGCGGCCCACCGGCCCGTCGGTCGGGATCGGGTAGTGGGACGGGACGACCGTGCGGAACCGGTACCGGCCGTACTCGTCGGTCGTGAACAGGCCTCGCCCGTTGCCGGGCGGCTGGACGTCGGGCTGCTGGACGTCGTAGAAACCGTCCTCGGTGCACTGCCACACGTCGACCGTCGCTCCGGGCAGTGGCCGCCCGGAGGTGCTCCGCACCTCACCGGTGACCACGCAGGTGTGGCCGCCCCCGACCATGTCGATGGAGTCCCCGAGGGTCCGCCGCGGCGACTCGGTCATGTGGAACGGCCCGAGTACGGTGCTCTCGGTACCGCTGTCCTGGCCGTTGATCGTCTCGACGAGCATCGAGACACCGAGTACGTCGGAGAGCAGGATGAACTCCTGCCGGGTCTCCGAGCACCGGTGTCCGACCTCGGTGAGGAACGCGATCGCCGAGTTCCACTCCTCGATCGACGGGGAGGCCTCCCGGACGAAGTCGTGCAGGTGCCGGGTGAGCATCTGCATGAGCTCGCGCAGCCGAGGGTCGGGCGTCGCCCCGAAGCTCGCGGAGACGGCCGGGGTGGCGGAGTCGACGGTGAAGTCCATGGCGGCGGCCGACTACGCGGTGACGGCGTCGGCCGCGAAGTGCCGGACGTCCGGGGGGGGCGGCGAAGAAGTGCGCGATCTGGGCAGCGAACTCCTGCCCGGCCGGGCTCGTCGGGAACACCTCCAGGTGGTCCTCGAGCCGCTCCCACGTCACCCGCAGCAGGTAGCCGCCGGAGTGTTCGACGTCCCGGAAGAGGGCGGTCCCGCGGCAGCCGGGCGCTCCGGCGAGGACCGGCTCCGCCTTGGCGTACGCCGCCTCGAAGTCGGCCTCTCGACCGGCGACGACCGTGATGTAGGCATGCTCGACGACCATCTCGCTCCTTCGCTCAGGTGGGGCCACGCTAGGCAGCAGATTTCGCGGTGACGAGCCGGATCGCGTGCCTGCGATCCGAAAAGCGAACGCCCGATCGCGATCACTCATCCGCTGCCAGGACAGCGTGTGTCGTTCGTGAGCACGGGCTCGTCGGCACCGTCGGCGACCCGGGTGCGCGCCCACACCTCCGGGCGGGCGGTCGAGCCCGTCGGCAGGAGGCGGCGACTCGCTGCTGAGAACGCGCGAGCCGCTCTGGCAGTCGCCATTCGTGGCGTTGTCCCGCTCCCCACGGGAACAAACCAGCCTCACCCGTGGTTGAAGGAGTCAGGTCGTTCGGTTTCGGTGTTCGTGTTCGTCACGCCCGCAGGAACAAGTAGACGCCCGAGAAGGTATCCGCGTCGTCCTGACGCCGGGAGCCTCGGGTATCTGGGTCGGCCGGGCCCCGCAGTCAGCGGAGAAGCCCCACCACCTGCGAGGAGCAGAAATATGACACAGGGAACTGTGAAATGGTTCAACGGCGAGAAGGGCTTCGGCTTCATCGCCCCCGAGGGCGGCGGCGCGGACGTGTTCGTGCACTACTCCGAGATCGACGGCAGCGGGTTCCGCAGCCTCGATGAGGGTCAGCACGTCGAGTTCGAGGTCGGCCAGGGCCAGAAGGGCCCGCAGGCCACCGGGGTGCGCGCACTCTGAGCTGCCCGTTGTGCATCGGAGCCCCGCTTCCTCACGAGGAGGCGGGGCTCCGCGCATTGTCGCTCCGGGCGCCACGACGTCGCCACCCCGCTTCGACCACACGGTCACGCTGCACCCGCGCCGCAGCTGAGGCCCCCGGCCGATACGCCTGGTGCGGCAGCACCCGCCCGCAGTCCCGCCGGTAGTCCGTGGTGTGTCGCCTCACCATGGCGAGTACCGGGTTCGGGCACACGGGTACCCCGCTCATAGGCCCACAAATCGGGGCGACCGATTACCGGCAACGCAACGCCCTGCATCCACTCTGACATCCGAGGAGACCCATCCGATCGTGACCACTGCTACCGCGCCCCCCGGCGCATCCACCCCGGCCACCACACAGGAACCCGCGCCCCGCGGCGGTGCGAAACCCGTTCTCGACGGGCGCCGCCCGCCGTTCGAGGCCGCACTGGTCTACGCGTTCACCCTGATCCCGATGATCGCCCTGGTCGCGGCCGTGCCACTTGCCTGGGGCTGGGGCCTGACCTGGCTCGACGTCGGCCTCGCCGCCGGCTTCTACCTGGTCTCCGCGCTCGGCGTCACCGTTGGGTTCCACCGCCACTTCACCCACCGTGCGTTCAAGGCCAAGCGCGGCCTGCGCAACGGGCTCGCGATCGCCGGCAGCCTGGCGCTGCAGGGTGATGTGATCACCTGGGTGGCCGACCACCGCCGCCACCACGCATTCGCCGACAAGGAGGGCGACCCGCATTCGCCGTGGCTCTACGGCACCGGGGTCGCTGCGTTGGCCAAGGGCCTGTTCCACGCCCACATGGGCTGGTTGTTCGACCGGGACCGGACCAACGCCGCCCGGTTCACGCCGGATCTGCTCTCCGACCGCGACATCGCACGGATCAGCCGCCTCTTCCCGCTGCTGACGGTCGCGAGCCTGGCCGCGCCGGCACTGCTCGGCGGCCTGATCACCATGTCCTGGTGGGGCGCGCTCACCGCACTGTTCTGGGCCGGACTGGTCCGGGTCGCGGTGCTGCACCACGTGACCTGGTCGATCAACTCGATCTGCCACATGATCGGCGAGCGGCCGTTCGAAGCCCGCAGCAAGGCCACCAACTTCTGGCCGTTGGCCGTCCTGTCGATGGGCGAGTCCTGGCACAACCTGCACCACGCCGACCCCACCTGCGCCCGCCACGGCGCGGAGCCGGGCCAGATCGATCCCTCCGCCCGGGTGATCTGGGCGTTCGAGAAGCTCGGCTGGGCCCGCGAGGTCCGTTGGCCGACCACCGCCCGGATGGCGCGTCTCTACGAGGCAGCCAACCCGACGGCCTGACCTGCACAGCCCGCGGGCAGGTGAGAACCCACCCGTGGTGGAGGTACGACGATGGCGACCACATCCGCCCCGTATACGCGTCGGTGGCGCAGCAGTACCCGGCGTGCCACCTCCGCCGGCCGGCTCACCTCGGTGGGCCCGCCGGCGGCGGTGACCCGCCGCGAGATCGAACTGCACGGCCAGGCGACGAGTTTCCTCGAGGCCGGCGACGACAGCGGTGGGCCGGTGGTGGTGTTCCTGCACGGGCTGGCCAGCAGCTCCCGCACGTGGGAGACGGTGCTGCCGCAGCTGGGCCGCCACGCCCACGTGCTCGCGCTGGACCTGCTCGGGCACGGCGTCTCGGCTAAACCGGTCAGCGGAGACTACTCCCTGGGTGCCTACGCCGCCGAGCTGCGCGACCTGCTGCTCATATTGGGCCTGGACCGGGCCACGGTGGTCGGGCACTCCTTCGGCGGCGGGGTGGCGATGCAGTTCGCCTACCAGTTCCCCGAACTCGTCGAGCGTGTCGTGCTGGTCTCCAGCGGTGGTCTCGGCTCGGAAGTCACCCCCGCACTGCGTGCGGCCACCCTGCCCGGAGCCGGCACCGTCCTACACGTCGCCGCTGCCATCACCCCGCGCTGGGCCGCGCGCCTGACCTACCGCGCCGCGCGCGTTACCCCGGGCCTGTCGGCGGCGCTCTCCGGTGCCGACCTCGACGGCCTGGCCGCGGCGTTGAACACCTTCGGCGACGGCGGCGCCCGCGCCGCGTTCGTGCAGACCGTGCGCGGCGCCCTGGACGGGGCGGGGCAACGCCTGGCCGGCACCGATCGGCTCTACCTGCTCGACGGGGTCCCGGTGCTGCTGGTCGGCGGTTCCCGCGACCCGGTCATCCCGGTCGCCCACACCCGCGCCGCGCACACCCTGATCCCGGGCAGCCGCCTTGAGGTCTTCGACGGGTCGGGGCATTTCCCGCACGCCGAGCACCCGCACCGCTTCACCGCGCTCCTGCGGGAGTTCCTGGGCGCCACCGCGCCCGCCCACGCCGGGCAGGAGTCGCTTCGTCAGCAGCTCCAGGATGCCAGCACCGAACGCACGCAGTGCTCGACCGAACCCGGACAGGACGGAACGTAGGCACCCACCAGGATGTTGAGAAGTCAGCGCAAGCTGGCTCGGTCGAGTCCCAGCTCAGCTACCGCTTGTGCCCAGTTGTCGACGGCGACGGGAAGGCGCGATCGATGAGGTGGTCGATCAAGGTGTCGTCCACCGTCGCGGCTTCCAGGGTCGTTCGGTACAACAGCGGACCGACGAGCATCGCGACCAGGTGGTCGGGGTCCTGACGGTCGACGAGCTCGCCTTCGGCGACGGCGACGTTCTGCGCCGCGTCGATGCGGGCACGCAAGGTGTCGGTGAGGGCGTCGCGCCGGGTGGCGACCCGCGCGTCGTGCAGGGCGGTCTGCATGAGGGTGGTGGTGGTGCTGCGGGACAGCGGGGTGGCCAGGTCGTCGGCCAGCTCGCGCAGACAGCCACGCAGCCAGGCACGAACGGGCGTGACGGGGTCGCGCAGGAACGGCAGCTCGGTCTCGGCCATGACCTCGGCGAGCAGCTTGTCGGCATCGGGCCAGAGCCGATAGGCCGTGGCCCGGTGCACGCCCGCCTCGGCCGCCACACGGGCAGGGGTGACCGCGCCCGGTCCGGCAGAGGCGAGCAGCCGCATCGCGGCACCCACCATCGCCTCGCGGCTGCGGGCACGCCTGGGGTCCTCGGTGGCGCTGTCGGTCCTGCTCATGACGCTCCGTCCGGCCGATCACCGATTTCTGCGACAGGTTGACGCACAAACCTCACCCTGCCACAGTGCAACTTGCGCGACAAACTGTCGCACATCGGTCAGGGTGGGTCGAGTCGCAGGAGGACACCATGAAGGTTGTCGTGTTCGGGGCCACGGGTGGCACCGGGTCCCACGTGGTGGAGCAGGCCGTGGCCGGCGGCCACGAGGTCACGGTGGTGGCGCGAGACCCGGCCCGGTTGGCCGAGAGGTCGCGGGCCGCGGGGGTGCGGGTGGTGACGGCCGGGTTCGACCGGTCCGAGCTGCTCGACGCGGCAGTGCACGGGCAGGACGCGGTGATCAGCGCGCTGGGCACCAACGGCAAGGGCCCGGTCAGCGTGTGCACCGACGGCCTGGTCGCGATCACCGGATCGATGCAGCGCAGTGGGGTCCGCCGGTTGGTCGTGGTCAGCGCGCACGGGGCGCGCGAGACCCACGACCGATCGCTGTACTCGCTGGCGCTGTGGGCGGCGCTGAAGGAGAAGATGCTCGACAAGGAGCGGATGGAGGCCGTCGTCGAGTCATCCGGGCTGGACTGGACGATCGTGCGTCCCCCGACGCTGACCGACGGCGCCCACTCGGGCCGTTACCGGACGAGTACCGATCTGCCGATCCGGCTGTGGTCGCGGATCTCCCGGGCCGACCTGGCCGAGTTCCTGCTTGCCGAGACCGCGTCGTCGTCGTTTCCAGCCGCGTACCCGCGGATCGCGGCATGACCGGACACGGGAGGTCAC
>NZ_JADQDD010000340.1 GCF_019263595.1 Pseudonocardia sp. KRD291
GTCGCGTCCCTACCCGCCGGACCGCTACCTCGGCGAGCACGGCGAGGTCACCGCCACCCGCCGCCCGAGCGGCCAGGAGCCCGAGCTGCGCCAGGGCGACGGCGGCGCGGCGCACTACCTGGCGACCGGAGACGACACGCACGGTGCGTTCGGCCTCTACCGATGGGAGATGGGCCCGGAGCCGGCCGGGCCGCCGCCACATTTCCACCGCTCGATCTCGGAGTCGTTCTACGTGCTCACCGGCACCATCCGGATCTACGACGGCACGCGGTGGGTGGACTGCGCGCCGGGCGACTTCGTGCACGTCCCGGAGGGTGGGGTCCACGGGTTCCGCAACGAGTCCGGGGCGCCTGCGTCGATGTTGCTGCACTTCGCGCCGGGCGCGCCGCGAGAGGAGTACTTCGAGGTCCTGGCCGACGCGGCGCGGCGCGAGGAGATGGAGCGCGAGGGGCGCGCGGAGTTCATGTTCCGCCACGACACCTACTGGGTCGACGGCTAGGGTCCCCGGCGATGGCGGTGGAACGGACCGGGCGCCGCGAGGTCGACCCGCCCCGCCGCGCGGCCGTCCTCGGGGCGGTCGCACTGGGCGGGGTGATCGGTGCGGAGGCCCGCTACGGGCTGGACCTGGCCTGGCCGCACACCCCGGACCGGTTCCCCTGGTCCACCCTGGTGATCAACGTGTCCGGGTGCCTGCTGATGGGCGTGCTGATGGTGGTGATCACCGAGAGGCTCCGGCCGCATCCACTGGTCCGCCCGCTGCTCGGGGTCGGTGTGCTCGGCGGGTACACGACGTTCTCCACCTACGCCGTCGAGACGGTGCAGGCCGTGGACGCCGGACGGGTGGGGGTCGCGCTGGGCTACGTCGTCGCGACGCCGGTGCTCGCCGTTCTCGCGGTCGCCGCCGGTGCCGCCGCGGCCCGGGCACTGGCAGGCGCCACATGAGCGTGCTCTGGGTGGCGCTGGGTGCTGCCGTCGGTGCGCCGTTGCGGTACCTGACGGACCGGGCCGTGCAGTCGCGGCACGCCTCGGCGTTCCCGTGGGGGACGTTGACCGTGAACGTGGCCGGCTCGTTCGTGCTGGGCGTGGTCGTGGCCGCCGCCGCGGTGCTCGGCCCGGTGACCCAGGCCGTGGTCGGGACCGGTTTCTGCGGCGCGTTGAGCACCTACAGCACGTTCTCCTACGAGACGTTCTCGCTCACCGGGCGGGGGAGGTCGCTGGTGGCGCTCGCCTACGTCGTCGGCAGTGTGCTGGCCGGTCTGGGTGCGGCGGCGGCAGGGTTCGTCATCGGCCGGCTGCTGCTCTGAGCCGGGGTCAGCGCGGCGACGGCGGGCGGTTCACCGCCCAGTGCGGCTCCTCCCCGGCGGCCCAGCGTTGCAGGTTCTGCGCGAACAGCTCGCCGCTGCGCCGGAACATCGTCGTGGTCACCCCGCCGACGTGCGGGGTCGCGACGACCCGCGGATGGCTCAGCAGCGGGCTCGACGGGTCCGCGGGCTCGCGGGCGTGCACGTCGAGGCCGGCCGCTCCGACCTGCCCGGCCTGGAGCGCGGCCAGCAACGCGTCCTCGTCGACGACGCTGCCGCGGGCGACGTTGACGAACACCGCACCCGGGCGGAAGGCGGCGAACGCGCCGGCGTCGAAGAGGTGCCGGGTGTCCTCGCTGCCCATCGCCGCGCACACCACGACGTCGGCCTCGGCCAGCACCTCGTGCAGCGTGTCCGGGCCGGTGACCCGCTCGACCTCCGGCGGGCCGCCCTGCTCCGGCCGGGCCCGCACGCCGATCAGCCGGGTGCCGAACCCGGCCAGCCGCGCGGTGACCGCGGTGCCGATCGCGCCCAGGCCGACCACGGCCGTCGTCGCGCCCAGCAGCGAGCGCCCGGCCGGTCCGTTCCAGCCGTCGCGTTCGCGCAGCGCGGCCCGGGCCTCGTCCAGGCGGCGGAGCCCGGCCAGCACGTGCAGCACCGCCAGCTCCGCGACGCTCTCCGCGTTCGCCGTCAGGTGCGAGGGCAGCCGGCACACCCAGACGCCGGCCTCGGTCGCGGCGTCGACGGCGATGTTCTCGACCCCGACGCCGTACTGCTGGATCAGCCCGAACCGGCCGCGCTCGACGATCTCGGCGCCGACCGCGACGCCGAACGGTGTGAGCACGTGCGCGCCGTCCAGGCTCTCGGCCAGTAGACGGCGAGGGGTGGTGGCGATGTCCCAGCCGGGGATCAGGTCCGACAGGTCGGACCAGGGGATCCCGCGGCTGAACTCCCGGGCGGCGAACAGCACGCGCACCGATGAACTCCTTCTCGCGATCAGGCCCAGCGCCCGGCGGCGACCTGGGCGTGGAACTGCTCGACGAGCGCGTTGAACAGCGCCGGCTCCTCGAGGTTGGTCAGGTGTCCCGTGCGCGGCAGCACGGCCAGGCCGGCGCGGGGCAGGGTGCGGCGCAGCATCACGTCGACGTCGAGGATGCCGTCGTCACCGTCGCCGGCCACGACCAGCGTGGGCACGTCCATCCTGCCCAGCTCGTCGCGCAGGTCGTAGAGCGAGGGCCGCGACGCCTGCACCCCGGCCATGGTCAGCCCGGCTCCGGTCGGGTCGTGCTCGGCGAGAACGGCCATGTGCTCGGCGTAGCCTGCCGGGTCCTTGTCCCGCAGGAACACCCGCCCCGGGCCCGCGCCGTAGTCGGCGGCCACCGCTGCGGCGCCCTCGTCGGCGTAGCGCCGCGCCAGGTCGCGGGACTCGGCGCGGAACGCCGCGTCGGCGTCGGGGTGGGCGCCGTAGCCGCAGCCGGCCACCACCAGCGACCGGGCGCGGCCCGGGTGCCGCAGCCCCAGGTGCAGCGTCGCGAACCCGCCCATCGAGTTCCCGACGACGTGCGCGGAGGCCTCACCGGCGGCGTCGAGCACGCACAGCGCGTCGGCGACCGCGCGGTCCTGGGAGTAGGCGCCCGGCTCGGCCGGGACGTCCGAGGGCGGGTAGCCGCGGGCGTCGTAGACGAGGCAGCGGTAGCGCCGGGAGAAGTGCGCGACCTGCGGGCGCCACGAGCGGTGGTCGCCGCCGAACTCGTGGATCAGCAGCAGCGGCTCCCCGCGCCCGTGCGACTCCCAGTGCAGCTCGACGCCGTCGTCGGTGGTGGCCCTCATGCCCCGAACAGGCCCCGCAGATAGGCGGCCTGGCCGATGTGCTGCATGTCGTCGCCGACGACACTGACCAGGCGCACGCTCAGGCTCACGCCCTCGCCCCAGGTGGCGGGCAGGATCCGGTCCAGCTCCGCGTCGGTGACGCCGTCGAGCAGCCGCAGGGTCTGTTCGGTGACGGCGTCGTGGTAGCCGGTCAGCAGCGACGCCTCGGCCCGGACCGCGGCGACCTCGGTGGAGGACTGGCCGTAGCCGGTCGCGGCGTCGTCGAACGGCAGGCCGAAGCGCGCCGACCAGCCCTGCGGCCACACCTGCGCGGTGCCGAACGCCTCGGCCAGGTGGTCGTCCTGCACCCGGCTCAGGTGCCAGACGGTCCAGGCGATCGAGTTGCCCGGGCCCTCGGCGCCCTGCGGGCGCCGGGCCAGGGTCTGCTCGTCGAGGCCCTCCACGGCCGACGTCACGTCCTCGCGGATCCGGCCGAACGCGTCGGCCAGCAACTGCGCCGCAGTCGTCATCGGGTGCTCCTCCCACGCGGCGCCGCACCCGGAACCGGGGCGGCTTCCCGGGCCACCCTAGATCCGCTCCCCGACAGCGGCAGCCGGGCCGTGATCAGCGGGCTCGTGCGGGAACCTGCGCCGGTGCAGCTCCCCGCACGGTGGCGGTGATCATGCCCGGGGCGTCCGGCGGCGAACTACCGTGGGTCCCACGTGCCGCACCGATCCGGGGGAGCCCATGTCCGACCTGACGCACAGCTCGCACTGGGGCGTGTTCCGGGCCCGGTGGTCCGGCGGTGACCTGCAGGTCCGTCCGCACCCGGGCGACCCGGACCCGTCACCGGTGCTGGACAACATCCCGGCCGCGCTGACCCACCCGGCCCGGGTCGCGGCGCCGTCGGTGCGCCGCGGGTGGTGGACCGACGGCCCCGGCCCGGACGAGCGGCGCGGGCACGACGAGTACATCGAGGTCGGATGGGACGAGCTGCTCGACCGTCTGGCCGCCGAGCTGCGCCGGGTGCGCGAGACGCACGGCGACGCGGCCGTCTACGGGGGCTCCTACGGGTGGGCCAGCGCGGGGCGGTTCCACCACGCGCAGGGGCAGCTGCACCGCTTCCTGGCCGTCACCGGCGGCTACACCCGCTCGGTCAACACCTACTCCGGCGGCGCCGCGGAGGTGCTGCTCCCGCACATTCTCGGCGGCTTCGACGCCGTCACCCGCTACGCCGTGAGCTGGGACTCCGTCGCCGCGCACACCGACACGGTCCTCGCGTTCGGCGGGATGGCGCTGAAGAACTCCACGGTCGGCTCCGGCGGGGTCAGCCGGCACGTCGAACGGGGCGCGATGCGCGCCGCGAAGGCACGCGGGGCCCGGTTCGTGCTGGTCAGCCCCTTGCGGCCGGACCTGCCCGATGAGGTCGACGCGCAGTGGCTGCCGATCGAGCCCGGCACCGACGCCGCGCTGATGCTGGCGCTGATGCACACCGTCGTCACCGCGGGCGCGCACGACCGGGAGTTCCTGGCGAGCCACTGCGTCGGCTGGCCGGAGCTGGAGCGCCACCTGTTCGACGGCCCGGTGAAGGACGCCGAGTGGGCGGCGACGATCACCGGGATCGACGCGGCGACGATCCGGGAGCTGGCCGGGCGGATCACCGTCGGGCGCACCCTGGTCACGGTCGCGCAGTCGCTGCAGCGCGCCGAGCACGGCGAGCAGCCGGTGTGGGCGGGCGCGGCGCTGGCCGCGGTGCTCGGACAGATCGGCCTGCCCGGCGGCGGGTTCAACTACGGGCTCGGCTCGCTCGGGCACTACGGCCGCCCCCGCAACGCCGTCCCGGTCCCGACGATGGCCCGCACCCAGAACCCGGTCACCTCCTACATCCCGGTCGCCCGGATCTCCGACATGCTGCTGCACCCGGGCGAGCCCTACGAGTACAACGGCGAGCACCGCGTCTACCCGCACGTGCGGCTCGCGTACTGGATGGGCGGCAACCCGTTCCACCACCACCAGGACCTCAACCGGCTGCGCCGTGCGGTGGCCCGGCTGGACACGTTCGTCGTGCACGACCCGGTCTGGACGGCGACCGCCCGGCACGCCGACATCGTGCTGCCCTCGACCACCACGCTCGAGCGCGAGGACATCGGCGCGTCCGGCTCGGACCCGTTGCTGGTCGCGATGAAGCCGGTCAGCCCGCCGCGCGGGCAGGCCCGCGACGACTACGACACCCTGTCCGCCCTGGCCGAGCGGCTCGGGTCCGGCGCCGAGTTCACCCAGGGCCGGACGTCGCGGGAGTGGCTCGAGCACCTCTACCTGCGGACGCAGAAGGCGCTGGCCGACCGCGGTTCCCCGGCCCCGGACTTCGACGAGTTCTGGGAGGCCGGCGAGCTGGAGCTCCCGTCGGGGCCCGACGACGGGGGAGTGCTGGCGAGGTTCCGCGCCGACCCGTCCGGGCATCCGCTGGCCACCCGCTCCGGGAAGGTCGAGGTCGGCTCGCCGACGATCGTCGCGTTCGGCTACGACGACTGCCCCGGACACCCCGCCTGGCTGCCGCCGACCGAGCGCCCGACGCCCGAGCACCCGCTGTGGCTGGTGGCCAACCAGCCGGCCACCCGCCTGCACTCGCAGCTCGACTTCGGCGCGCACAGCGCCGGCGCCAAGGGCGCCGGCGGCCAGGAGATCGTGCGCGTGCACCCGGTCGACGCGGCGGCCCGCGGGATCGTCGACGGCGACGTCGTTCGCGTGTCCAACGACCGCGGCGCCACACTGGCTCAGGCCCGCGTCACCGACGAGGTGCGCGCCGGCGTCGTGCAGCTGCCGACCGGCGCCTGGTGGGACCCGGAACCCGACGGCACCTGCCGGCACGGGAACCCGAACGTCCTGACCCGCGACGTCCGGCCCTGGGTGAACTCGGCGCCGG
>NZ_JADQDD010000341.1 GCF_019263595.1 Pseudonocardia sp. KRD291
ACCGAGGTGTCCGGTCCCAGGGGCACCACCCCGGACGGGTTCACCGAGGAGTGCACGCCGTAGTAGTGCTGCTTGATCTGGTCGAAGTCGATCGTGTCGCCGAACCCGGGGGTCTGGAACAGGTCCCGGGCGTAGGCCCACAGCACCGGCATCTCGGTGAGCTTGTGCCGGTTGGTCTTGAAGTGGCCGTGGTAGGCCGCGTCGAACCGGGCGAGGGTGACCCACAGGCGCACGTCGGCCTCGGTGAGGGTGTCGCCCACCAGGTACCTGCGGTCCGCGAGACGGTCGGAGAGCTCGTCGAGGCGGGCGAACAGCGCGTGAAACGCCTTGTCGTAGGCGGCCTGGGTGGTGGCGAACCCGCACTTGTAGACGCCGTTGTTGACGTCGTGGAAGATCCCCTGGCCGACCGCGTCGATCTCGTCGCGGTGCTGCTCCGGGAACAGGTCCGGTGCGCCGTCGCGGTGCAGCGACGACCACTGGGTGGCCAGGTCGAACTCCAGCTCGGCGTAGGCGTTCGTGGCGACCTTGCCGGAGGAGATCTCGACCATCGCCGGGACGGTGACGCCCTTGTCGTAGCCGGGCACCGCCTTCTCGTAGGCCTCGCGCAGCCACTCGATGCCCAGCACCGGGTCCTTGTCGCCGGGGTCGAGGTGGAAACGCCAGCTGCGCTCGTCGTGCAGCGGGCCTGCGATGCCCATCGAGATCGCGTCCTCCAGCCCGAGCAGCCGGCGCGCGATCACGATCCGGTTCGCCCACGGGCAGGCCCTGGCCGCGACGAGCCGGTAGCGCCCGGCCTCCACCGGCCACGGCGACGACCCGTCGGCGGTGATGCGCTCGGTCACCCCCAGCGCCTCGCGGACGAACTCGCCGGACTCCGCCTCGGTTCCCATGCCCGCGAACCTAACGCTGCTCGCGCGCGACCGCTCGTGGTCGAATCACCGGCATGGCCGACCGTGATCCCGCCGGCGCCCCGCGCCCGCACTCCGAAGGCGCTCCGCGCGGGGACCTCGATGGCGCTCCGCGCGGGGACCTCGAGAGCGCCCTACGGGGGCTCGTCCGTCCCGGTGCCCGGGTCGCGCTCGCCGACGCCTGCGGCGCCCCGTACGCGCTGACCGGTCCGCTGAGCCGGGTCGCGGCCGCCGCCGGCGGGGTCCGGCTGGTGCTGGGCTGGGTGCCGGCGCCGTTGCCGGGTCTGGACCCGGCCGCGTTCGCCGACGTCCGGACCGTCGTCGGCGGGCCCGGTGTGCGGGCGATGCTCGACTCCGGTGCGGCTACCGCGGTGCCCTGCCGGCTCTCCGCGACGCCGGCGCTGCTCACCGGGGCGCTGCGCCCGGACCTGCTGCTGGCCACCGTCGTCCGCGACGGCGACGGGCTGCGCTTCGGCGCCGAGGTGTCCTGGATGCAGGCCCTCGTCGACGCCGGCGTGCCGGTCGCGGCCGTGGAGTCCCGGTCCGCCCCGCACGCGACCGCCGGCCCGCCCCTGCCCGAGGGCGCGGTGACCGTCCTCGGCGTCGTCGACGGACCCGAGGGAGCACCCGCCGACATCGCCACCCCGCCCCCGACCGCCGACGACGAGGCGATCGCCGGGCACGCGGCCGCGCTCGTGCCGTCCGGGGCCCGGATCCAGTTCGGGCCCGGACGGCTGGCCGCGGCCCTGGTCTCCGCGCTGCGGGTGCCGGTGCGGGTGGACTCCGGGCTGATGTCCGACCCGGTCGTCGACCTCGACGAGCGCGGGCTGCTGCTCGACACGCCGACCGCGCTCGGGCTCTACGGGACCCGGCGGCTCTACGACTGGGCGCACGGGCGCGGGGTGGTGCGCCGGGTCGAGTACACCCACGACATCTCGCGGCTCTCGGCCGCCGACCCGTCCCCGCTGGTCGCCCTGAACACGGCGCTGGAGATCGACGCCGACGGCCAGGTGAACGTCGAGGGCCTGAGTTCGGTCCACGGACGACCTTCGGCGAACGGGATGATCGGCGGTCACCCGGACTTCGCCGCGGCCGGCGCGCGCGGGCCGGGCCTGTCGGTGATCGTGCTGGCGAGCACCCACCGCGGCCGCCCGACCCTGGTCGAACGCCTCTCGCGCGCGGTCACCACGCCGTCGCACGATGTGGACGTCGTGGTCACCGAACGGGGTACGGCCGACCTGCGCGGGCTGGGTCGCGCAGAACGCCGCGCTGCCCTGCGGACACTGTGGGGACACCCGGGCGTCGCCTGATTGGCACGAACGAGTGAATCTCAGTTCGCTGTGTGACACACTTCACATCGCGAAGTTCTCGTCCGAGTGGCACGGTGTCCAGCCGTCGGAGCGGTGACCTGCACCACCGCGGCCGCCCATCCCTCCACAGGCGGCCATCCCGCCGACACCGTCGTGTCACAGATGGATGACGGAGCAGTTCAGGGAGCCCTCACGGCGGCTCCCCGCAGCGGCGACCCGGACCGGATCCGCCCGCCGGGCGAGCCCGCCTGTGGACAATGGGGACCCTCTCGTTGCGTATAACACAACGAATGCTCTCGTTCCAGACCCCGCGGACGCGGGGCGGACAGGAGGCCGTCCCCGAACTACGGTCGGATCGACCCGCAGCGACCCGATCTTCGGAGGAGACGCGGAACTGATGACGGCCGATCACCGCACCGACAACGAGCAGCCCGAGCTCGGCAGGATGGCCCAGGAGTTCGGCGACAAGCCGCTGGACGTCCGGGAATCGACGCACTACAAGCACGAGTACGTCCAGACGTTCGTCGACAAGTGGGACGAACTGATCGACTGGAAGGGCCGCTACGAGAGCGAAGGCAAGTTCTTCGTCGACCAGCTGCGGCAGCGCAACGTCAAGAGCGTCCTCGACGTCGCCACCGGCACCGGGTTCCACTCGGTCCGGCTGCTCGAGGAGGGCTTCGACACCGTCTCCGCCGACGGCAGCGCCGAGATGCTGGCCAAGGCGTTCGCGAACGGCATGAAGTACGGCGGGCACATCCTGCGCGTCGTGCAGGCCGACTGGCGCTGGCTCAACCGGGACGTGCACGGCGAGTACGACGCGATCATCTGCCTGGGGAACTCGTTCACGCACCTGTTCGCCGAGCGCGACCGGCGCAAGGCACTGGCCGAGTTCTACGCGATGCTCAAGCACGACGGTGTCCTGATCCTGGACCAGCGCAACTACGACTCGATCCTGGACAACGGCTTCTCCAGCAAGCACCAGTACTACTACTGCGGTGAGGACGTCGTCGCCGAGCCGGAGCACATGGACGAGGGCCTGGCCCGGTTCAAGTACACGTTCCCGGACAAGTCCGAGTACCACCTGAACATGTTCCCGCTGCGCAAGGACTACACGCGGCGGCTCATGCACGAGGTCGGCTTCCAGCACATCGACACCTACGGCGACTTCCAGTCGACCTACCGCGACGAGGAGCCGGACTTCTTCGTGCACATCGCGGAGAAGGCCTACCGCGAGGAGGAGGACTCCGCATGAGCGCCCAGCAGGCGGAAGCCACCGCGCGCAGCTACTACGACTCCGAGGACGCGGACACCTTCTACTCCAGTGTCTGGGGCGGCGAGGACATCCACGTCGGGCTCTACCGGACCGCCGACGAGGAGATCGCGCCGGCCAGCCGGCGCACCGTCGAGCAGATGGGCGAGATCGCCGGCATCGGCAAGGGCACCGAGGTGCTCGACCTGGGCGCCGGCTACGGCGGTGCCGGACGGCAGCTGGCCAAGCGCCTCGGCGCGAAGGTCACCTGCCTGAACCTGTCGCCGGTGGAGAACGAGCGCAACTCCCGTCTCACAGCCGAGCAGGGCCTGAGCGACCTGGTGTCGGTGAGCACCGGCTCCTACGAGGACGTGCCACTGCCGGACGCCTCGGTCGACGTCGTCTGGTCGCAGGACGCGTTCCTGCACTCCGGCGACCGGGACAAGGTCCTCGACGAGGCCGTGCGGGTACTGCGCCCGGGCGGGCACATCGTGTTCACCGACCCGATGGCCGTGGACGGGGTCGACCCCGCATCGCTGACCCCGATCCTCGAGCGCATCCAGCTCGCCACGATGGCCACGCCGGGCTTCTACACGGCGGGCCTGGAGAAGCGCGGGATGACCGGCGTGACGTTCCACGACCACGCCGCGCAGCTGCCCACGCACTACCGGCGCGTGCGCGAGGAGCTCGTCACGCGCGAGTCCGAGCTGAGCAACGCCATCAGCTCCGACTACATCACCAAGATGAAGGCGGGCCTGCAGCACTGGGTCGACGGCGGCAACGCCGGCAACCTCACGTGGGGCATCTTCCACGCGGTCAAGGCCTGACCCGGCCCGAACGCGACGACGGCCCGCCCGGTCACCGACCGGGCGGGCCGTCGCACGTCCGGGGTCAGTTGTCGTCGTCGTCCTGCTCGCCCTGGCCGCCACCGTCGTCGCCGCCGTCGTCGTCCTGCTCGCCGCCCTGCTGCTGCTGGGTCGGTGCGGGCTGGTCCTCGCCGCCGCCGCAGGCGCCGGCGGTGCTGAACACCAACGCCCCGGCGGCCAGGGTTCCGACGACCGTGCGAGTCAGCGTGTTTCGTCCCATACGCCGGATTCTGGCACGGAACGGGGTCCGCGCGCCGCTAGGAGTCCGAGAGCGGGTGGGCATCCAGGAACCGGCGGATCTCCTCGAGCGTCTCGTCCGGGCGCTCGTCGACCAGGAAGTGCCCCGCGCCGTCCAGGGCCCGGCCGCGCACGAGGCCCAGGTCGGCGGCGTAGGTGCGCCACACGTCGAGCGGGTCGTCCTCGCCGCCGCCGACCACCCCGGCCCCGCCCCACAGCACCAGCAGCGGGCAGGAGACCCGTTCGCCCGCCCGGGCGGACTCCGCGTCGAGGCCCAGGTCCACCGAGACGGCGGCGCGGTAGTCCTCGAGCATCGCGTGCCGGACGTCCGGGTCGGCGAAGGCCCGCTCGTAGTCCTTGCGGGCCTCCTCCGGGTGGATGTCCAGGCCGGCACCTCCCCAGCCGCCCAGGAGCGTGTGCAGGTACCCGATCGGGTCGCCGGCGATCAGGTTCTCCGGCACCGGCGCGGGCTGCAGGTAGAAGAACCAGTGGTAGTACGCGGTGGCCAGGCGGCGGTCGACGTGGGAGTAGACGTACTCGGTCGGCATGATGTCGAGCACCCCGGCCCGGGTCACCACGGACGGGTGGTCGAGCGCCATCCGGTGCGTCACCCGGGCGCCGCGGTCGTGTCCGATCACGGCGAACTCGTCGAAACCGAGCTCGCCCATCACCGCGACCTGGTCGGCGGCCATCGCGCGGAACGAGTAGCCGGCGTGGTCCTCGCGCTCGGCCGGGCGACCGGAGCCGCCGTAGCCGCGCAGGTCCGGGCAGACGACGGTGTGCGTGCGGGCCAGCTCCGGGCCGATGCGGTGCCACAGTGCGTGCGTCTGCGGGTAGCCGTGCAGCAACAGGACCGGCGGGCCGTCGCCGCCGCGGACGCCGTGGATCCCGACGGTCTCGTCGTCGCCGGTGACGGTCAGGTCGAACGTGGCGAAGTCGTCGAACACATCAGGAGTGTGCCCGCCCGTCGTGGGTCTCGAACACCCAGTTGCGCAGGACCAGGAACCGGGCGATGCCGCCGCCGACGCTGGCCACCGCGACGGCGACCGCCTCCTGCACCGGAGACGCCGACGGCACCAGCAGGTGCAGCACCAACAGCACCGCCGAGGTGTAGCCGGCGTAGAACGCGACCGTGCCGATGTCCTGCACCCACTCGCGCAGGCGGTGCGCCCGGGCCCCGCCGAACGCGAAACGCCGGTTGGCCTCGGTGCTGACCGCCGTGGTGACCACGAGCGCGACCAGGTTCGCCGGGACGGCCTCGAACCACGGCCGCAGGGCCAGGAACAGCACGGCGGTGAGCCCGGTGCTGCCGCCACCGATGATCGCGTAGCGGACCAGCTGCACGAGCGTCGGATGGCGGCGCCGCCACGTCGCGAGCCTGCCCGTCGTCACGCCGTCCCCCCGGTCCGTCGCGCCCGGGTCGTCC
>NZ_JADQDD010000342.1 GCF_019263595.1 Pseudonocardia sp. KRD291
CCCCGACGCCAACCTGCTGTTCCTTCCCGGCCCGCACCCCACGCTGATCGACTCCGGTTTCGTCGGCCACGCCGCGGAGACCCGCGAGTGGGCGCGTGCGCAGGCCGGCGGCCGCGTCGAGCTCGTCGTGAACACCCACTGGCACGCCGACCACGTCGGGGGCAACGCCGCGCTGCAGGAGGCCGGAGCCGGGATCGCCGCGAGTGCCCCGGACGCCGAGGCCGTGCGCCGCCGTGACCCCGGCTGCTGCCTCGCCGAGTACCTCGACCAGCCGGTGAGCCCGTACACGGTGGACCGCGCGCTCGACGACGGGGAAGCGGTGTGGCTCGGCGAGACCGAGTGGGAGGTCGTCCGCACCCCCGGGCACACGCCGGGGCACCTGAGCCTGTGGCAGCCCGACGAGCGGCTGCTCGTGGTGGGGGACGCGCTCTCTGACTACGACGTCGGCTGGGTCGCCACCGCACTCGACGGCCCGGACGCCGCCGCGGTCGCGGTGGCGTCGCTGGAGCGGATCACCGCGCTGCACCCCCGGGTCCTGCTGCCCGCGCACGGCTCGATCCCGGCCGATCCGGAGGCCGCACTGGCGAACGCGCACCGCCGGGCGCAACGGCTCGTCGACGACCCGGACGGCGCGGTCTGGTACGCCGCCCGCCGCATCTTCGCCTACGCGGTGATGATCCGCGGCGGATTGCCGCTCGCCTCCGTCGAGGAGTACCTGCTGGCGCGGGCCTGGCTCACCGACGCCGCGGACCTCCTGCGCCGGCCCGCCGAGGAGGTCGTCGTCGAGCTGCTCGACACCATGCGTCGCAGCGGTGCCGTGGTCGAACGGGACGGTCTGCTGCGTGCGGCCGCCGACCATGCCGAGGTGCCGCCGGAGACCCTCGATCAACCCTGGCCCCGGGCCTGGCCCACAGCGGAGGAGACCTCATGAGCTGGACCGTCGAACGACACGGGCGCGTCGCCGTCGTGACCATGACGACGAACCCCGTCAACGCGCAGAACCGGGCGTTCTTCGCCGACCTGCACGAGGCGTTCGACCGACTGGAGTCCGAGCACGCCGACTCGCCGGTCGTCCTGACCGGGCAGCGCAACCGCTTCTCGGCCGGGCTCGACCTCGGCGAGCACTTCCCGATCTTCGCCGGTGAGCCCGACGGCGTGGCCGAGTGGTTCGCCGCCTACCGCGCGACGAACATGCGCCTGTTCACCTACCCGCGGCCCACCGTCGCCGCCGTCAACGGGCACGCCTTCGCCGGCGGGCTGATCACCTCCGCGGTCTGCGACCGCCGGGTCGCCGTCGACTCCGACGCCCGGTTCAGCCTCAACGAGGTCCCGATCGGGATCCCGATGCCCGCGGTCTACGTGCGGATGCTGACCTACGCCTGGGGCGAGCGGACCGCGGCGCGGGCGTCGCTGTTCGGCGAGACGTTCGACCAGGACCAGGCGCTCGCCCTCGGGATGTTCGACGAGCTGCTGCCCGCCGGGCAGGTCCTCGACCGGGCCGTCGCCGTGGCCGGGTCCATCCCCGAGGACACCCTGGAGCACTACGCCTACACCAAGCGCGCCGCGCAGGCCGCCGCGTTGCGCGACATCGCCGACCTGTCCGACCCGCTCGACGAGGAACTGCCCCGGTGGTTCACGACGCCGAACGCCCGCCACGCCCACCGCCGCTACTGGCGCGAGCTGAAGGGGACCGAGCCCACCTGGTGATGGGGGCCCGCCGCTACCTCGACGCCGCCGCGGGCTCGGAGCCCCAGGACTCGGGGGCCAGAGCGGTGTTGCCCAGGATCATGTCCGCGGCGCGTTCGGCGATCATCATGACCGGCGCGTAGGTGTTCGCGTTCGTGATCGTGGGCATCACCGACGCGTCGACGACCCGCAGGCCCTCCACCCCGTGCACGCGCAGGTCGCGCGGGTCCACCACGGCCCCGTCGTCGAGGCCCATCCGCGCGCTGCAGGCGGGGTGCAGGCCGGTCTGCGCGGTGCGCTGGACCCACTCCATCACCTGGTCGTCGGTCTCGACCTCGGGACCGGGCAGGACCTCACCGGCGTCGTAGGGGGCGAACGCGGCCTGTGCGCACAGCTCGCGGGCGCCGCGCACCGCGGCGAGCCAGCGACGGCGGTCCTCCGGCGCGGACAGGTAGTTGAACCGGATGGCGGGGTAGCGGTGCGGGTCGGTCGAGCCGATCGTCACCGACCCCCGTGCCGCGGAGCGCATGACGCCGACGTGGACCTGGTAGCCGTGGTCGCGCGGCCCCAGCGCGTTCTCCTCGCTGGCCATCGCGATCGGGGCGAACATGAACATCAGGTCGGGGCTGGGCTCGTCGGCGCGGCTGCGGGCGAAGCCGCCGGCCTGCAACGGGTTGTGCGCGCCCGGCCCGCTGCCCAGCAGCAGGGACTGGGACACGATCCGCGGCCAGTTGCGCTTGCTCTTGGTCGCGGCCTCGGAGACCGGCGCGGCGCAGGCGTGCTGCATGTGGACCGCGAGGTGGTCCTGCAGGTTCTGCCCGACGCCGGGCAGGTGCGCGGTGACCGGGATGCGCAGCGACTCGAGCAGCGCGGAGTCGCCCAGGCCGGAGAGCTGCAGGATCTGCGGGGTGTTGATCGCCCCGCCGGACAGGACGACCTCGCGGGCCCGGACGTGGACCGCGAGCCCGTCCTGGTCGACGTAGCGCACGCCGGTCACCGTGTTCCCGCGCAGCATCAGCCCGGTGACCAGCGTCCGGCACCGCACCTCGAGGTTGGCGCGCCGCCGGACCGGGCGCAGGTAGGCGTCCGCGGCCGACACCCGGCGCCCGTGATGCACCGCCTGGTCCAGCCGGGCGAAGCCCTCCTGCCGGACGTCGTTGACGTCCGGGACCACCGGGTGACCGGCCTGCCGGGCCGCCTGGAAGAACGCCGCGAACAGGGGGCCGTTGGCCGGGCTCCGTTCGAGCCGGTGCGGACCGCCGCGTCCCCGGGTGGTCCCGCCCGGCTCGTCGCGGCAGTTCTCCAGCTTGCGGAAGTAGGGCAGGCAGTGCGCGGCATCCCAGCCGTCCATGCCGTCGGCGGCCGCCCAGCCGTCGAAGTCGGCCGGGTTGCCGCGCTGGTAGACCATCCCGTTGATGCTGCTGGAGCCGCCCAGGACCTTGCCGCGCGGCTGGCGCAGGCGCCGGTCCTGCAGGCGCGGCTCCGGCTCGGACCGGTAACGCCAGTCGTGCGACGCGCTGCCCACCGGGAAGCCCATCGCGATCGGCAGGTGCACGGCCAGGTCCCACCAGTAGTCGGGACGGCCCGCCTCGAGCACGAGCACCCGGGTCCGGGGGTCCGCGCTGAGCCGGTTCGCGAGGACACTCCCGGCTGAACCGCCTCCGACGATGATGAAGTCGTATTCTGAGTCCGTCATGTCTCGCCTGTCCGTTTCCCAGCGTGCGGGTACCGCAATAGCTATTGCGGTGAGGACTCTAGACGATGTCACCACCCGGTCGGTGCACGGTGTGACCGGTGACCCGCCGGATCATCGGTGACGCCGAGGAGAAGCAGGAGCCGCCGTGCCCGAGAGCCCGGAAGATGACGACGTCGTGCGGGCGCTCGTCGAGCTGCGGACGCAGCTCGAGCACACCGTCGCCGAGCTGAACGCGGCCGCCGAGCGGGCCGACGAGCTGATCGCGCTGCGGACGGCCGGGCGTTCCTGGCGCGAGATCGTGTTCCAGGAGGAGCCCCCGCTGATCATCGAGCGGATCAGCCGGGCGCTCGACACCCTCGGCGTGGCGGGGAGCCGGTTCCGTCGCGAGGAGGCCCGCGCGCTGCAGCGCGAGAACGTCAGCATCACCGCGATCGGGAAGCTGTTCGGGGTCACCCGCCAGCGCGCGTCCACCCTGGTCCAGGACCGACCGGAACGCGATCAGGACCCGCCCGTCGCCTGAGGACGGTGGCCGGTGTCGGGTGGGCCTCGTCTCGCGGAGCGGGCGGCGAGGTCCTCTCGCTGGTGGCGGGAAGACCCCGGGCGTCACGTTATGGCTGTCCCGCCGACCACAACGTGACGCTCGACCATCGCCGATGGTTCCGAGGCACGTCGGGCGCCACGTTCTGGTCGTCCCCGCCGCCACATCGTGACGTTCGATGACGCGTCCATGATCGACGTCTGTGGGATGGGGTGGGCCGCCGATGGCCCGGAACATGCCTCAGGCATCGATCATGGACGGTCCCGGCTCCGGTGATCCGGTGCCCGCAGGTCGGGCGGCGCCGACCGTGCCCGGGGTGTGTGCGGGGGACGTCACGGCGACCCGGAAGGGCGGGATGCGGCGCCGCCGGGGACCGGTCAGCGCACGTCGCGTCCGGTCGGGGAGGGCGCGGCGGGCAGGGCCGTGATCCGGACGTCGAGACGGCCCACCTGCAGGCCGGTCGTCTCGGCGATCCGGGCGCTCACCCGGGTACGGGCACGTTCGACGACGTCGGCGACCGGGGCGGCGCGGCGGACGCTCGCGCGGACCTCCAGGTCGACGGCCGTCCCGTGCACCGCGACCGTCACGCGCGGCCGGTGGTCCGCGCCGTCGGATCCGATCCCCGGGACCCGCCGCGCCGGTCCGCCGATCTCCGGGATCTCGCCGAGCGCGGCCGCGGCGATCTTCTGCACGACCCGGTCGGCGATCTCGGTCCGCCCTCGGTCGTCCGTGGTGGTGGGCTCGGAATCGGTCGACCCGGGAGCAGCCGACCCCGAGACAGCCGACCCCGAGACAGCCGACCCCGGGACAGCCGACCCCGGGGGCGGGAAGCGCGCCTGCACCTCCGGCCCGGACCGTTGCTCCGGTACCGCGACCGTGCGCCTGCGGTGCCGACCCGTCGTCCACGGGGGCGTCGCCGCGGACGCCCGGTCGCCCGGATCGGTGGTGTGCATGACACACAGTGACACGCTGCCCGGGGCACACTGCACGGATGGCACGGTCCGATTCCGGCGAGTCGGTGCTCGAACGCGCGGTGCGGATCTTCGAGGCGTTCACACCGGAGACGACGACGCTGGCCGTCTCGGAGATCGCGCGGCGGGCCGGACTACCGCTGGCGACGGCGTCGCGGCTGGTCGCGGAGATGGTGCGGCACGGGCTGCTCGCCCGGGACGACGACCGGCGGGTCCGGATCGGGCTGCGGCTCTGGGAGCTGGCGTCGCGGGCGTCGCCGACACTGTCGTTGCGGGAGACCGCGATGCCGGTGATGGAGCAGCTGCAGGCCTCGATCGGGCACCACACCCAGCTCGGCGTGCTCGACGGCGACGAGGTGCTGTTCGTCGAGCGGCTCAGCGCCGAGCACGCCGTGATCAACTACACCCGGATCGCGGCCCGCCTGCCGCTGCACGCCTCGTCGTCGGGGCTGGTGCTGCTGGCCTACGGGTCGACGACCCTGCAGGAACGGGTGCTGGCCGGGCCGCTGCCGCGCTACACGCCGGCCACCGTCACCGGCGCCGAAGAGCTCCGCGAGCTGCTGGCGCGGGTCCGCAGGCAGGGCTTCGTGCTGTGCCCGGGCCACATCCACGCCGACGCGACCGGGATCGCGGTGCCGATCCGGACCGCCGACCGGCAGGTCGCCGCCGCGGTGTCGGTGATCGTGCCGAACGACGAGCGCGCGCGGGCCCGCCTGCCGGCCCTCACCGCGGCCGCCCGGTCGATCGAACGGCGCCTCCGCGACGACCCCGCGGCACCACCGTCGGAGTAGAGGGGACAGGAACGACATCGCCCTCCCGTTGAATGGGATGGCGGTGGAGGCGGGGTGCTCCGCGGGCCGATGCTTCCCCCGACGCGACGACGCGGAGGAGACCGGGATGCCACCCGAGAACGGACGGCCCGAGAACGGACGGCCCGAGAACCGACGGCCCCCGGACGGCCGGGGCGCGGACGTCCTGACGGTGCGGGAGCGGACGGTCGCCTCCGACGGCGTCGTCACGCTGACGCTCACCCGGCCCGACGGCGCGCGGCTTCCGGACTGGGCTCCGGGCGCGCACATCGACCTGCTGCTGG
>NZ_JADQDD010000343.1 GCF_019263595.1 Pseudonocardia sp. KRD291
ATCCCGGCCAGGTCCGCGCCGGGGGTCCGGGCGCCGTCCTCGGCCTGCCCGCGCAGCACCCCGACCATCCGGCGCATCGCCGTCAGGGCGTCCGCGCCGGCGTGCTCGATCGAGGCCAGGGCCCGGTCCACCTCCTCGGGACGGGTGCGGGCGACGACGGACGCGGCCTGCGCGGCGACCACGATCCCGGTCACGTGGTGGGCGACGACGTCGTGCAGCTCCCGGGCCAGCTCCATCCGCTCGGCGCTGCGCGCGTCGTCCAGCTCGGCCCGGCGCCGGGAGCCCGCCTCGCGCAGCATCAGGCCGATCGCGGCCGCCCCGATCCAGCCCATCACCGACAGCGAGACGAACGCGGTCCCGGTCCCCGAAACGTCCGGGCGCAGCAGCGGCGATGCGACGATCACCACCCCGGAGGCCAGCACGACGAGGACGGCGTCGCGGTGCGTGGCCCGGTACAGCGCCGAGATCGTCACCACGGCCAGCGCCAGCTGCTCGCCGAACGACATCGTCGGCACGGCGAGCCCGGTGAGCGCCGCGACGGCGACGGAGACAGCGGTGGCCGCCGCGGACAGCGCGAACGCGGTGGCCGCGGCGCGGCGGGCACCGAGCCGTCCCCGGGCCAGGACCACGGCCGCGACGGCCGCACCGATCACCGGCTGGGTGAGCGTCGCGTTCGCCACGCTGATCCCGTAGAGGCCGTCGATCCCCAGCCAGAACAGGTAGGCCAGCACCTCCACCGGCAGCCGCAGCCGCCCCACCAGCCGCGCCACGCGTCCCCGTCCGTCCTGCAACACGCGGTCAGCGTAGGGCGGGCCCCGGACACCCGGCTCGGCCGAAGGGACGAGTCCGGCCGCACCCGATCCGCCCTCCGCCCGAGGTGGACCGGCCGCCCCCGGCGGGATCGTCACCGCCATGACCGAGAAACCGGGCCCGATGGCGCCCACCCTTGCCGGGCGCGGCGTGACCAAGCGCTACGGCGCGGCGACCGTGCTGGCCGACGTCGACCTGGACGTGCACCGCGGGGAGACGGTGGCGGTGACCGGGCCGTCCGGGTCCGGCAAGTCGACGCTGCTGCACTGCCTGGCCGGGATCGTGACGCCGGACGAGGGCGAGATCGTGCTGGCCGGGCAGCGGGTGGACCGGTTGCCGGAGTCCCGCCGGGCGGCGCTGCGCCGGGAGCGGATCGGGTTCGTGTTCCAGTTCGGGCAGCTGCTTCCGGAGCTGCCCGCGGTGGAGAACGTCGCGCTGCCGCTGATGCTGTCCGGGGTGGGCCGCGCGGAGGCGGTGCGCCGGGCCGCTGCGTGGTTCACCTCGCTGGGCATCGAGGGCCTGGAGCTGCGCAGGCCCGGACAGCTCTCCGGCGGCCAGGAGCAGCGCGTGGCGATCGCCCGCGCGCTGGTCACCGGTCCGGCCGTGGTGTTCGCCGACGAGCCGACCGGCGCGCTGGACAGCACCACCGGCGATCGGGTGATGGGCCTGCTCACCGGGCTGGCCGTGCGCACCGGCACCGCTCTGGTCGTGGTCACCCACGACGCCGACGTCGCGGCCCGCTGCCACCGGACGGTGTCGTTGCGCGACGGCCGGGTCGCCACGGCGGCCGGGGCGGGCGCGTGAGCCTCCGGCTGGCGCTGCGGCTGCTGCGCCTGGGCGGGCGCTCGGCGTGGACGTCGGCGGGACTCGTCGCGGCGGGCGTGGCGGTGGCGACGGCGCTGCTCTGCGTGGCGCTCGGTGCGTTGCACGGCCTCGACGCGCGGGAGACGCGGACGGCCTGGCGCGACCCCGTCCCGGCGGCCCCGGGCGAGGCGGTGACACAGCTGCGTACCCGGACCGACGCCGTCGCCGGCCGCCCGGTCACCGAGGTGAACCTGATCGCCCCGCGGGCCGGTGCCGCGCCGCCGCCCGGGCTGCCGCGGATGCCGTCGCCGGGGGAGGTGTGGATGTCGCCCTCGCTGACCGCGTTGGCGGCCGCGCTGCCGCCCGGGGACCTGGCGGCGCGGTACCCGGGCCCGGTCACCGGGGTGCTGGGCCCCGACGCGCTGCGCGACCCGGACGAGCTGGTCGCCGTCGTCGGACGGCCGGCGGGGGACCCGGTGCTGACCGCGCCGGGCACGTCCACGGTGGTCGCGGTGGCCGCGTTCGACGGCCCGGCCGCCCCCGGCGGCGACTCCGCGGTGCGGTCCGAGATCTACCGCCAGCTCACGGTCGTCGCGGCCGCGCTGGTGCTGTTCCCCGCAGCCGGCCTGGTCGGCGCCTCGGCCCGGCTGTCCGCGGCCCGGCGCGGGCAGCGGCTGGCCACGTTGCGCCTGCTCGGCGCCTCGACGCCGCGGATCACCGTCGTCGCCGTGACCGAGGTGGGCGTCGCGGCGTGCGCCGGAGCGCTGGCCGGGATCGCCCTGGAGTGGGTCGCCGCCCCGGCGCTGGCCGCGATCCCGCTGGCCGGAGGCGGCTGGTTCGCCGCCGACGTGCGCCCGCCGCCGTCGACGCTGCTCGCGGTCGCCGTCGCGGTCACGCTGCTGGCCACGGTGTCCGCGGTCGGCGGGCTGCGCCGTGTCGTGATCAGCCCGCTCGGCGTGGCCCGGCGCCGGGACCCGCAGGTCGTGCGCGGCCTGCGGCTGCTCGGGCCGGTCGCCGCAGTGGTGGTGTTCGGCGTCGCGAACGTCTACCGGCAGGCCTCGCCGATCGCCGTGGCCGGGCCGGTGTTCGCGGTCGGGGTGCTCGCGCTGCTCGGCGCGGTGGGCGTCCTCGGTCCGCTGGTCGTGCGCGTGGTCGGCGCGGCGATGACCCGGCGGGCCCGCTCGCCGCACCGGCTGCTGGCCGGGCGCCGCCTGCTCGACGATCCGAAGGGCGCGTTCCGGCCGCTGGCCGGGCTCACCCTGGCCGTGTTCGTGGCCGGGTTCCTCGCTCCGCTGACGTCGGCGGTCGCGGGCGCGCAGGACGGCCGGACCGACGTCGTGACGATGCCGGGAGGGCGGGGCGACACGGTCCTGGTCGGGGACCTGGGCCGGGGCGCGCTGGTGGTGCTCGTCGCGACGTTCCTGCTGGCCGCGACGGCGACCGCGACGACGTCCGCGGCGCGGGTGCTCGACCACCGCCACGTGCTGTACCTGCAACGGCTCGCCGGCACCCCGACGGCGGTGCTGGACCGGGCCCGGCGGGCCGAGACGCTCGCCCCGCTACTGGCCAACGGCACGATCGCGCTCGCGCTCGGCCTGCTCTGCGCGTCGCCGTTCGCGCCGGCGGACGCCGCGCTGCAACCGGGCGGGCCGGCGGTGTTCGGCGCGCTGCTCGTCGTCGGCACGCTCACCGTGCTCGGTGCGACGGCGGCCGCGCGCCCGCTCCTGGCGTCGGTGACCGAGCCGGGACGCGAACGCGACCGGTGACGGGGCCCGGGCGATGCGAGTGTTCAGGCCCCGCGCAGCTGGTCGCAGGTGGACTCGATCTCGTGCCACGCGCGGCGTGCCCGCTCGTCCGAGTCGATCCACGCCTTCGCCTCGCCGGCCGCGGCCTCGTCGCCGTGCTCGGCCAGCACATGCAGCTCGACGAGCCGGTCGCGCCACGCGGCGTCCGGGTCCACCGGTACGGCGGTGTCGTTCGCGGGCAGGGCGGTGTCGGGTTCGAACGGCATCGTGGGTGCACACTCCTGCGGTCACGGACCACGAGCGAGCCCGGGTCCGAGCTCCGTTCCCGGGCATCCCGAGGGCTGGGGGAGTGCGACGGCAACCTGAGGCACCGACGGTGCCCGCTCGGTCACGGATCCGCAAAGCGACCTACGACACACGGCCGGCACCCGTGATCGGGTGCCGGCCGTGCGACGTGCCGTTGTGTCCGGTGCGGCTCAGGCCCGCGGCTCGAGCACGAACACCGGGATCACCCGGTCGGTCTTGGTCTGGTAGTCGGCGTAGGGCGGGTATGCGGCGACGGAGCGCTCCCACCACTGCTCGCGTTCGGTGCCGGACACCTCGCGGGCGACGAACGTGCCGGTCGAGGTGCCGTCCTGCACCGTGACGGTCGGGTTCGCGACCACGTTGTGGTACCAGGCGGGGTGCTCCGGGGTGCCGCCCTTGGACGCGATCATGGCGTAGGCGCCGTCGTGCTCGACCCGCATCACCGGGACGTAGCGCTGCTTGCCCGACTTCGCCCCGGTCGTGGTGACCAGGATGATCGGGCGGTCCATCACCGTCACGCCATCGGTGGTGCCGAGCTCGAGGATCTTCTCGGTCTGCTCGCGCACCCAGTCGGTCGGGCTCAGTTCGGCGTTCTGCGTCATGCCCGCCGCAACGTCGCAGGAAGGGACGCTATTCCGCCGAAGGGGTGTTACGGTTCGATCACATCTGAACACGCGGGAGCTCCTGAGCGGGGCTGAGAGGGCGGGTACGACCGCCGACCGCTGAACCAGCCGGGTAATGCCGGCGAGGGAGGAAGTCGTCATGACGACGCTGTCCGATCACGTGCGTCCGCAGGTCACCACCGGCCCGATCCACGGATCGCGCAAGGTGTACCTGGACGGCCCGGGGGGCCTGCGGGTCCCGGTCCGCCGGGTCGACCTGAGCAACGGCGAGCACCACGACGTCTACGACACCTCCGGCCCCTACACCGACGACACCGCGTCCGTGGACGTGCGGGCGGGGCTGCCCGCCGTGCGCGCGGGCAGGGTCGCGGAGGGTCCGGGGGCGGAGACGGGGATGTCGACCCAGCTCGGCCACGCCAAGGCGGGAGTCATCACCCCGGAGATGCGCTACATCGCGGTCCGGGAGGGCTGCGACGTCGAGCTGGTCCGCTCCGAGATCGCGCGCGGACGGGCCGTCGTCCCGGCGAACGTGAACCACCCCGAGGCCGAGCCGATGATCATCGGCAAGCGGTTCCTGGTGAAGATCAACGCGAACATCGGCAACTCGGCCGTGACGTCCTCGGTGGCGGACGAGGTGGACAAGATGGTGTGGGCGACCCGCTGGGGCGCCGACACCGTGATGGACCTGTCCACCGGCCGCGACATCCACACCACCCGCGAGTGGATCATCCGGAACTCGCCGGTCCCGATCGGCACGGTGCCGATCTACCAGGCACTGGAGAAGGTCGACGGCGACCCGAAGGAGCTCACCTGGGAGATCTACCGCGACACCGTGGTCGAGCAGTGCGAGCAGGGCGTCGACTACATGACGGTGCACGCGGGGGTGCTGCTGCGCTACGTCCCGCTCACCGCCAAGCGGATGACCGGGATCGTCTCCCGCGGCGGGTCGATCATGGCCGCATGGTGCCTGGCGCACCACCGCGAGTCGTTCCTCTACACGCACTTCTCCGAGCTCTGCGAGATCCTGCGCCGCTACGACGTGACGTTCTCCCTCGGCGACGGCCTGCGCCCCGGCTCGATCGCCGACGCCAACGACACCGCCCAGCTCGCCGAGCTGGAGACGCTCGGCGAGCTCACCCGGATCGCCAGGGACCACGACGTCCAGGTGATGATCGAGGGCCCCGGCCACGTCCCGATGGACAAGATCGTGGAGAACGTGCGCCTGGAGGAGCAGTGGTGCGACGAGGCGCCGTTCTACACGCTCGGCCCGCTCGCCACCGACATCGCGCCCGGCTACGACCACATCACCTCGGCGATCGGTGCGGCGACGATCGCGCAGGCCGGCACCGCGATGCTCTGCTACGTCACGCCCAAGGAGCACCTGGGCCTGCCGAACCGGGACGACGTGAAGACCGGCGTGATCACCTACAAGATCGCCGCGCACGCCGCGGACCTGGCCAAGGGGCACCCGCGCGCCCAGGAGCGCGACGACGCCCTGTCCCAGGCCCGGTTCGAGTTCCGCTGGCGCGACCAGTTCGCGCTCTCCCTGGACCCGGACACCGCGCAGGGGTTCCACGACGAGACGCTGCCCGCCGAGCCGGCGAAGACCGCGCACTTCTGCTCGATGTGCGGGCCGAAGTTCTGCTCCATGAAGATCACCCAGGACGTCCGCGACTACGCCGAGGAGCA
>NZ_JADQDD010000344.1 GCF_019263595.1 Pseudonocardia sp. KRD291
GGGGACGGCGAATCCCCAGTACAGCAGCGTACGGGCGGGGTAGCCGGGTGCCGGCCGCGGCGTCGGTGGCGGTCACCGGCCCACGAGAGCATCAGGACCCGGGAACGACCGAGCGAGTATCGTTGGGGACCGGCCACCGGGACGGCACGGGGGTGCCCTACCCCACCTGCAGCGGTCTGCGCAACGTCCGTACACTGGAGGTTCGGCGCGCCTCGTGGCGCCGGTTCCGTCGTGCCATTCGCACCCAGGGTCCGTCGTTTCGTCGCTCGCCGGGGTGTGGGCTGCTCCGGTTCGTCCGGGGCCTGCCCCGCACGTGTCCGGTCGACGCGGGCACGTCGTTCGTGCCGCGGGTGGTGCCGCGCAACACCTTCGAGCTTCACCAGTACGACACACCGAACCTGTCACGGATAGCGGAGGACATGGCCAAGAAGGACGGGGCGATCGAGGTCGAGGGCCGGGTCGTCGAACCCCTGCCGAACGCGATGTTTCGCGTGGAGCTGGAGAACGGGCACCGGGTCCTCGCCCACATCAGCGGGAAGATGCGGCAGCACTACATCCGGATCCTCCCCGAGGACCGGGTGGTGGTCGAGCTGTCGCCCTACGACCTGAGCCGCGGCCGCATCGTCTACCGCTACAAGTGATGCTCGACCGCCAGACGAACATCGAACAGAGGCAGAAGACGTGAAGGTCAAGCCCAGCGTCAAGAAGATCTGCGACAAGTGCCAGGTGATCCGCCGTAACGGCCGGGTCATCGTGATCTGCTCGAACCTGCGGCACAAGCAGCGTCAGGGCTGAGCAGTCGCTCGTCGCGATCGTCTGATCGCAGCAACACAGAGGAACTCGATGTACCTGCCGGGCCACACGGGCCCGGTACGCACCCCCGGAACCAGGCCGGGGCCCGGAGCAGCACGCGGCATCCGGGGCGGGCATCGAGCAGACCTGGCCCGAGAACAGCAGAAGGAGAATCCGCCGCATGGCACGAGTTGCCGGCGTCGACCTCCCCCGCGACAAGCGGATGGAGATCGCGCTCACCTACATCTTCGGGGTCGGGCGTACCCGCTCGAAGCAGATCCTCGAGGGCACCGCGATCAGTCCGGACCTGCGGTCCAAGGACCTGACCGACGAGGACGTCACCAAGCTCCGCGAGTACATCGAGGAGCACCTGCGGGTCGAGGGTGACCTGCGCCGCGAGGTGCAGGCCGACATCCGCCGCAAGATCGAGATCGGGTCCTACCAGGGCATCCGACACCGCCGCGGACTGCCGGTGCGCGGCCAGCGGACCAAGACCAACGCCCGCGGGCGCAAGGGTCCGAAGAAGACCGTCGCCGGCAAGAAGAAGGCAGGTAAGAAGTAATGCCGCCCCGTACACGCCAGGGCGGTGCCGGAACCAAGAAGGTCCGTCGCCGCGAGAAGAAGAACGTCGCGCACGGTCACGCGCACATCAAGTCGACGTTCAACAACACGATCGTGACGATCACCGACCCGACCGGCGCCGTGATCTGCTGGGCCTCGTCCGGCCACGTGGGCCTCAAGGGCTCGCGCAAGTCGACGCCGTTCGCCGCCCAGCTGGCCGCGGAGAACGCCGCCCGCAAGGCCGCCGAGCACGGCATGAAGAAGGTCGACGTGTTCGTGAAGGGTCCCGGCTCCGGCCGCGAGACCGCGATCCGTTCCCTGCAGGCCGCCGGCCTCGAGGTCGGCACCATCAACGACGTCACCCCGCAGCCGCACAACGGCTGCCGTCCGCCCAAGCGGCGCCGGGTCTAGGGGAGGAGAGCACAGACATGGCTCGTTACACAGGCCCCATGACCCGCAAGTCCCGCCGGCTGAAGGTCGACCTCGTCGGCGGCGACCAGGCGTTCGAGCGTCGCCCGTATCCGCCCGGCCAGCACGGCCGGATCCGGATCAAGGAGACCGAGTACCTGCTGCAGCTGCAGGAGAAGCAGAAGGCCCGCTTCGCCTACGGTCTGCAGGAGAAGCAGATGCGCACCTACTACGAGGAGGCGCACCGTCGCGAGGGCAAGACCGGCGACGAGCTGCTCCAGCTCCTCGAGTCGCGTCTGGACAACGTCGTGTACCGGGCCGGCCTGGCCCGCACCCGGCGGATGGCCCGTCAGCTCGTGAACCACGGACACTTCGTGGTGAACGGCAAGAAGGTCGACATCCCCAGCTACCGCGTCTCGCGCTACGACGTCATCGACGTCAAGGAGAAGTCGCGGAACACGGACCCGTTCGTGATCGCCAAGGAGCTCTTCGGCGACCGTCCGGTCCCGGGCTGGCTGCAGGTCGTCCCGTCGAGCCTGCGGATCCTGGTCCACCAGCTGCCCGAGCGGGCGCAGATCGACACCCAGGTCACCGAGCAGCTGATCGTCGAGTACTACTCGAAGTAGCTCTCGACACCCCTCCGGCCCCGCAGGGTGGGGCCGGAGGTCATTCCGCGACATCAAATAGCGGTTGTCGCGGGTGCGAAGGAGGCACACACCCATGCTGATCTCTCAGCGCCCCTCACTCACCGAGGACACGGTCACCGAGACCCGGTCGCGGTTCGTCATCGAGCCGCTCGAGCCGGGCTTCGGCTACACCCTCGGCAACTCCCTGCGCCGGACCCTGCTCTCGTCCATCCCCGGCGCGGCCGTCACCAGCATCCGGATCGACGGCGTGCTGCACGAGTTCACCACCGTCCCGGGGGTGAAGGAGGACGTCACCGACATCATCCTGAACCTCAAGGAGCTCGTCGTGAGCTCCGAGGAGGACGAGCCGGTCACCATGTACCTGCGCAAGCAGGGCCCGGGTGCGGTCACCGCGGGTGACATCGTGCCGCCGGCCGGTGTCACCGTGCACAACCCGGACCTGCACATCGCGTCCCTCAACGACAAGGGCCGGCTCGAGGTCGAGCTCGTCGTCGAGCGGGGCCGCGGCTACGTGCCGGCCATGCAGAACAAGGCCACCGGCGCCGAGATCGGCCGCATCCCGGTCGACTCGATCTACTCGCCGGTGCTGAAGGTGACCTACAAGGTCGAGGCCACCCGTGTCGAGCAGCGCACGGACTTCGACAAGCTGGTGCTCGACGTCGAGAGCAAGCCCTCGATCAGCCCCCGGGACGCGCTGGCCTCGTCCGGCAAGACCCTGGTGGAGCTGTTCGGCCTGGCGCGCGAGCTCAACGTCGACGCCGAGGGCATCGAGATCGGACCGTCCCCGCAGGAGGCGGACACCATCGCGGCCTTCGCGATGCCGATCGAGGAGCTCGACCTCACGGTCCGCTCCTACAACTGCCTCAAGCGTGAGGGCATCCACACCGTGGGTGAGCTGGTCGGCCGCAGTGAGGCCGACCTGCTCGACATCCGCAACTTCGGTGCCAAGTCGATCGACGAGGTCAAGATGAAGCTCGTCGGTCTCGGCCTGGCCCTCAAGGACAGCCCGCCCGGATTCGACCCGTCGGCCGCGGCCGCCGAGTACGGCTCCGACGGGTTCGACCCGGACCAGCCGTTCGGTGACGACGGCCAGGACTACGCAGAAACGGAGCAGTTGTAGCCATGCCACAGCCCACCAAGGGCGCCCGCCTCGGCGGCTCGCCCGCGCACCAGCGGCTGATCCTGGCCAACCTGGCGACCTCGCTGTTCCAGCACGGCCGGATCACCACCACCGAGGCCAAGGCCCGTCGGCTGCGTCCGTACGCGGAGCGGCTGATCACCAAGGCCAAGGTCGGCGACCTGCACAACCGTCGCGAGATCATGAAGGTGATCCGGGACAAGGACGTCGTGCAGCGCCTGTGCACCGAGATCGGTCCGTTCTTCGCCGACCGCAGCGGTGGCTACACCCGCATCACCAAGGTGATGCCGCGCAAGGGTGACAACGCCGCGATGGCCGTGATCGAGCTGATCCAGTCGAAGACGGTCAGCGACGAGGCGGACCGGGCACGTCGCTCGGCCGGCTCGCGCGGCGAGGCGGCGTCGGCTCCGGCCGACACCACCGACGTCGACGACTCGGGCTCCGCCGCGGCCGACGCCGCCGACGAGGCCGCCGAGAAGGCGATGGACGCTGCGGTCGAGGCCGAGGAGGCCGCCCCGGGCAGCGAGGCGGCCGACCGTGCCGTCGACGCGGCCGCGGCCGCCGAGGAGGCCGCGGACGCCACGTCCGACGCGGTCGACGAGTCGGGTTCGACCGAGGACGCGCCCTACGGTGCGGGCAGCCACGCCCCGCTGGAGGACAAGTCCGAGGCCCCCGCCGGTTTCCCGGTCAAGGGCAACGAGGACTCGAAGATCTACCACGTTCCCGAGTCCGGTTTCTACGACCGGACCGTCGCCGAGGTCTGGTTCGCCACCCCCGGTGACGCGGAGGCCGCAGGCTTCCGTCCGCCGGGCGCGAGCGAGGCCTCCAAGGACGACTCCTGAGCCGTCCGCACGACCCCGTCGAGCCCGCCGTCCGTCCGGACGGCGGGCTCGACGCCGTTGCGGCCCGGGCCTCTGCTCCGGCTCCGGCCGCACCGGCGGTCGCGACCCGGCGTGTCCGGCTCGACATCGCCTACGACGGCACCGACTTCTCCGGCTGGGCGATGCAGCCGGCGCAGCGGACGGTGTGCGGGGTGCTCACGGACTCGCTCGCCACGGTACTGCGCGGGCCGGTGTCGCTGACCGTGGCCGGGCGGACCGACGCCGGGGTGCACGCCGACGGCCAGGTCGCCCACGTCGACCTGCCCTCCGACGTGGAGCCGGACCGGCTGCTACGCCGCCTGAACCGGTTGCTGCCGCCCGACGTACGGGTGCGCCGGATGACCGTCGTGCCGCCGGAGTTCGACGCCCGGTTCGGTGCCCTGCGCCGCCACTACCGCTACCGGGTGGCCACCGCCCCGCACGGGGCGGACCCGCTGCGTGCCCGCGACACCGTCGCCTGGCCGCACGCGCTGGACCTGGACGCGGTGAACACCGCGTCCGGGCTGCTGCTCGGAGAGCACGACTTCGCCGCGTTCTGCAAGCGCCGGGACGGCGCCACCACCGTGCGGGCGCTGCAGCGGCTGTCCTGGGCGCCTGCCCCCGGCGAGGACGGTGTGGTGGTGGCCGCGGTGTCCGCGGACGCGTTCTGCCACTCGATGGTGCGCAGCCTGGTCGGCGCGCTGCTCGACGTCGGGCGGGGGCGCCGGGCCACGGACTGGCCCTGCGCGCTGCTCACCCGCCGGGAGCGGGCCAACGAGGTCGTGGTGGCACCCGCGCACGGGCTCTCGCTGGTCGGCGTCGACTACCCGGACGACGCCGCCCTCGCCGCCCGCCCCGAGCAGACCCGCCGCATCCGTACCCCGACCCGGACCTGACCCCGCTCGACCTCCCCCGCTCGCCGGGCCCACTCGACCGGCCCGCCACGAGCGTGACGTCCGTGGCGTCCGACGCGACGAGCGCCACGGTCGTGACCTTCCGCATGGCCGTGGCAGGCTCGGCGGTGTGACGAGTGGCGATGCAACTCCTCGACCGGATCCGTCCTGGATGGACGTGGCGCTGGACCAGGCTCGTCTCGGCCTGGCGAGCGGCGGGATCCCGATCGGCGCGGCACTGCTCGGGCCGGACGGGGTGGTGCTCGGGCGCGGGCACAACCGCCGGGTGCAGGACGACGACCCGTCGGTGCACGGCGAGACGGCCGCGTTCCGCGACGCCGGGCGCCAGCGCGACTACCGCGCCACCACGATGGTCACGACGCTGTCGCCGTGCTGGTACTGCAGCGGGCTGGTCCGGCAGTTCGGGATCGGCGCGGTGCTGATCGGGGAGGCCCGCACGTTCACCGGCGGGCACGACTGGCTGGCCGAGCACGGCGTCGCGGTCACGGTGCTCGACGACCCGCGCTGCGTCGCGCTGATGGAGGAGTTCGTCGCGGCCCGTCCGGACCTGTGGAACGAGGACATCGGCGTCGCGCCGGAGTAGAAC
>NZ_JADQDD010000345.1 GCF_019263595.1 Pseudonocardia sp. KRD291
CGTTCGTCGTCGTCGAGGTCGTCTTCCTCGGGGTGTCCCTGCTGATCGGGCAGCTGGTCCCGACCGAGGGATCGGTGGGCGGGATCCTGGCCGCCCTGGTCGTCCCGACGGTGCTGGCCGCGGCCTGTGCGGTCGCGGTCACCTGGTGGCGGGGCAACGGTCCGGCGCTGGACCTGGGCCTGCGCTGGTCCTGGGACGACGTCGGGATCGGGCTGCTGATCGGCCTGCTCGGGCTGTTGCTGACGGTGCCCGCGGCGCTGGTCTACGCCTCGATCATCGGCCCGGAGGGTGCGACGACGGCGGTCGGCGACATCTTCGGCGGGGTACGGACGTCCTGGCCGATGGCGCTGCTGGTGATGTTCGTGGTGGTCGTCGTCGCACCGATCTGCGAGGAGATCATGTACCGCGGCCTGCTCTGGGGCGCGGTCGCCAAGCACATCCCGAACCGGCCGGTGATCGTCTACCTGGTCACCACGCTGCTGTTCGCATTCGCGCACTTCGAGCTCACCCGCACCCCGCTGCTGTTCGTGGTCGCGCTCCCGCTGGGGCTGGCCCGGATGCTCACCGGCCGTCTCGGCGCGAGCGTGCTGGCCCATCAGGTGAACAACTTCCTGCCCGGCCTGGCGCTCGCGCTGATGCTGGTGGGGGTCGTCCCGGTCTGACCGACGGCGGGGGCGTCTGGCAGAATGGTCGTCCGGGTCCGCGGTCGGCCCTCTACCAACCGCGACCATGCCGAAAGAGACAGCGAGCCCGTAACCCCACGCGAGCGCCAGCTGACTCGTCGCAGCACGACACATACTTTCGCGAGGAGCACCCACAGCGTGGCCGTCAAGATCAAGCTGATGCGTCTGGGCAAGATCCGCCAGCCCTACTACCGCGTCGTCGTCGCCGACTCGCGCACCCGGCGCAACGGCCGGGCGATCGAGACCATCGGCAAGTACCACCCGAAGAACGACCCGAGCCTGATCGAGATCGACTCGGACCGTGCGCAGTACTGGCTCGGCGTCGGCGCCCTGCCGACCGAGACGGTGCAGAACCTGCTCGAGGTCACCGGGGACTGGCAGAAGTTCAAGGGCCTGCCCGGTTCCGAGGGCACCCTGAAGCCGCAGCCGGAGAAGGCCGACAAGCTGGCCCGCTTCCAGCAGGCGCTGGCCGAGGCGAACGGTGAGCCGAGCACGCCGGCCACCACGCCGAAGAAGAAGGCCGAGCCGAAGGCCAAGCCCGAGCGCGTCGGCGCGACCGCCGACGAGGCGCCGGTCGAGGCGGCCACCAAGGCCGACGACGTCGTCGACGCGACCAAGGACGCCGACGCACCCGCCACCGAGTCGTGACCCTGCTCGCGGACGCCCTCGAGCACCTCGTGCGGGGCATCGTGGACCACCCTGACGAGGTCAAGGTGGACATGGTGACCGGGCGACGTGGCCGGATCCTCGAGGTCCGGGTGCACCCCGAGGACCTCGGCAAGGTGATCGGCCGCGGTGGCCGTACGGCCACCGCGCTGCGCAACGTCATCGGTGGCGTGGGCGGCCGCGGGGTCCGGGTCGACGTCGTCGACACCGACCGCTAGCAGGTCGGCCATCGCGACGCGACGTCTCGACGCCGACCGGGACATGGTCCTGGTCGGCGTCGTCGTGCGTGTGCACGGTCTGCGCGGCGAGACCGTGGTGGACCTGCACACCGACGAGCCCGGCGAGCGCTTCGCCCCCGGCACCGAGCTGGCCGTGCGCCGCTCCGGCGGGGCCCGGTCCGCGCCGCTGCGCGTGGCGACCGCGCGTCCGCACTCCGGACGCCTGCTGGTCCGCTTCGACGGAGTCGAGGACCGGGACGGGGCCGAGGCGCTGCGCGGTGCGCAGCTGCTGCTGCCCACCTCGGCGCTCGGTGCCCCGGAGGACCCGGAGGAGTTCCACGCCCACCAGCTGGAGGGCCTGCGGGCGGAGCTGACCGACGGGACGGTCGTCGGCACGGTCCGCGAGGTCGTGCACGGGCCCGGTGGCGAGCTGCTGGTCCTGGACCGCCCGGAGGGCCCGGAGGTGATGGTGCCGTTCGTGACGGCCATCGTGCCCACGGTCGACCTGGACGGCGGGCGGATCGTGCTCGACCCGCCTGAGGGGCTGCTCGACCCCGAGGACTGAGCCCCGGCCTCCCGGCCCGGCACACGTCGTGTGCCGGGCTTTTTCGTGCGCTCGTTGTCAACATAGGTTGACAGGGCGACAGCGTCAACCTATGTTGACAGTCATGAGTGATGCGACAGCGGTGGCCGCGGCGGCGTCGAGCAAGGACCCGGGCGTCGGCCTGGCGGCCGTGTCGTCCCTGCGTGGGCTGCTGGAGTCGCTGGAGGAGCTGCAGGTCGGCAACGCGCGGGACGCGGGCTGGTCCTGGCAGCAGATCGCCGAGGCACTGCACGTCAGCCGCCAGGCGGTGCACAAGAAGTACCGCCGGTTCGGGCTCTAGGGGAGGACGTCGATGTTCGAGAGGTTCACCGACCCGGCACGACGGGTCGTCGTCATGGCGCAGCAGGATGCGCGGGAGCGACACCAGGACCGGGTCCGGACCGAGAACCTGCTCCTCGGCGTCGTCACGTCGCCGGGGACGCCGGGGGAGGCGCTGCTGCGCGCCGCGGGGCTCGACCGCGACGTCGTCGAGGCGGACCTCGCGCGCCGCTCGGCTCCGCACGACGCGGAGGCACTCGCGTCGCTCGGCATCGACCTGGACGAGGTGCGCCGCCGTGTCGACGAGTCGTTCGGGCCGGGGGCACTGGAGCGGACCCGGGCCGCCCGCGGCCGTCGGCGACCCGGGCACATCCCGTTCGACAGGTCGGCCAAGAAGGCACTGGAGCTGGCGCTGCGGGAGGCGATCCGGCTCGGGCACCGGCACATCGGCACGGAGCACCTGCTGCTCGGGCTGCTCTGGCCGGGCAGCACGGCGCAGGAGATCCTGGCCGGCCGCGACCTCACCCTGGACGGCATGCGGATCGCGGTGGCGGACCTGGGCCGCGGCAGCGCGAGCGGCTGACCGCGGGGCCTACAGCTCCTCGTCCTCGTCGCTGGGGCCGTCGTCGCCGGTGGACGCGGAGCGCACGCCGTCCAGCTCGGCCAGCTCGCCGGCCAGGCCCGCGAGGTCCCCGCGGCCCTGGAGCAACAGGGTCAGCGCGGCCACCCGGGTGCCGTCGTCGGTGAACGTCTCACGCTCCACCGACACCTGCGCGACGGCGAAACCGGCGCCGGTGCAGCGTTCGAGCACGGTGCGCAGGATGCCGAGACCGTCGGTGTAGCGCAGCCGCAGCATCGGCGGCTCACGGCGACGGCTGCGGGTCGCCCGGGCCAACGGCTGCAGGCCGCGGGTGACCACGAAGTGCCCGACGGTGGCGGCCACGCCGAGCAGCGGGAGCCCGGCCCCGCAGGCGCTGCCGACGGCCGCGGCCAGCCAGATCGTGGCCGCCGTGGTCAGCCCGCGCACCGCGTCCTGCCGGACGAAGATCAGCCCCGCGCCGATGAAGCCGATCCCGGACACGATCTGCGCCGCGACCCGGGACGGGTCCAGCGAGACGTGCTCCTGGCCGAGCAGGTCGGCGAAACCGTACTTCGAGACCACCATGAACACCGCCGACCCGACGCCGACCAGGGTGTGCGTGCGCAGACCGGCGCTCTTCGCGCCGGCCTCGCGTTCCAGGCCGATCAGCGTGGTCAGGACGAGGGCGAGCACGACCGGCAGCAGCAGCTCCCACTGCCGGGAGGTGGACCACAGTGCGGAGTACCACTCCGGGGGCATGGCGGGAGGCTCCTCTCGGCGCGGCGGCGATACGGCGGGACCCGACCCTCCTCGGAGAGGGCTGCTTCTCCCCGGAGACGGCGTACTCGTCCTCGGAGAGGGTCTGCGACGATCCGGCGCGTGCGGATCGACGTGGTGAGCATCTTCCCCTCCTATCTCGCACCGCTGCGCGAGGCCCTGCTCGGCCGCGCGATCGAGCGCGGGCTGCTGGAGCTGGCCGTGCACGACCTGCGGGCCTGGACCCATGACGTGCACCAGGCCGTCGACGACTCGCCCTACGGCGGCGGGCCGGGGATGGTGATGCGCCCGCAGGTGTGGGGCGACGCTCTCGACGAGGTGCTCGCCGGGCCGCCTGCGCGGCTCGTGGTCCCCACCCCGGCCGGCAGGCCGTTCACCCAGGCCATCGCCCGGGAGTGGGCTCGCGAGACGCGGCTGGTCTTCGCCTGCGGGCGGTACGAGGGGATCGACCAGCGGGTGCTCGACGACGCGGCGCGCCGTGTCCCGGTCGAGGAGGTCAGCATCGGCGACTACGTGCTCGTCGGCGGTGAGGTGGCCGTGCTGGCCATGGTCGAGGCGGTGGCCCGGCTGCTGCCCGGGGTGCTCGGCAACCCGCGGTCGGCGGCCGAGGACTCGTTCTCCGACGGCCTGCTCGAAGGTCCCGCCTACACCCGTCCCGAGCTCTGGCGTGACCTGGCGGTGCCGGACGTGCTGCGCAGCGGCAACCACGCCGCGATCGACCGCTGGCGGCGGGACCGGTCCCTGGAACGGACCCGCCTGCGTCGTCCGGACCTGCTCGACGCGCTGCCCGAGGACGCACTGGACCGTGCGGACCGGGCACTGCTCGAAGGCCTGGACATCGCGGCCGACCCCGATGGTCCGGTCGGCTGAGCGGCCGCCGACCCCACCGGGTGTCCGGCGGGTCCGGCCCGTCTGGCACTATAGACGGGTTGCCAGCGCCCGGTGCGGTGATGGACACGCGCTGGTGGGCGTCCCCGGTCCAACTCCCGGGACGGCCCACATGGCCGCGGCACCGACGGACGAGAACCACGTACGACCACGAGGACGGACCTTCGCGATGAACACCCTGGACGCACTGGACGCGCAGATGCTGCGCTCCGACATCCCCGCCTTCCGGCCGGGTGACACGCTCAAGGTGCACGTGAAGGTCATCGAGGGCAGCCGCTCCCGTGTCCAGGTGTTCCAGGGCGTCGTGATCCGTCGCCACGGCGAGGGCGCACGGGAGACCTTCACGGTTCGCAAGATCTCGTTCGGCGTCGGCGTCGAGCGCACCTTCCCGGTGCACTCGCCGAACATCGACAAGCTCGAGGTCGCCACCCGTGGTGACGTCCGTCGCGCCAAGCTCTACTACCTCCGTGACCTGCGCGGCAAGGCCGCGAAGATCAAGGAGCGTCGAGAGACCCCCTCCGCGTCGTGACCGTCACCCGGTCGTGACGGTTCGGTGACGTAACCTCGTCCTGTGGCATTCCCCGAGCTCCCCGACGACCGCCGGGACCGCCCCCGGCGGTATCGCGGCAGCGATGCCCCTGCGGCGGAGCCGGACGAGCGCCCCCGACGCCGTCGCGAGGACGGTGCCGACGACGCGGACCCTTCCGGCCGTCGCGGCACGTCCCACCGTCCGGCGGGTGCGGACTCCGATGTCGCGCAGGAGCAGGACTTCCTGCTCGGTGCAGCTCTGCAGCGCGGGGTCCCGGCCCGCTACGGGGCGTCGCCCCCCGGCCCCGACGGCGAGCCCGGCGCGGAGCGGCCGCGGGTGAACCGCTCCCGCCGCGCCGAAGAGCGCAACGGCGGTGGCGGCCGCCACGGCCCCGCCGGCAACGGCCACCCCGACGAGGGCGGCCCCGCGGCGCGGAACGGGAACGGTACGCACGCGAACGACGCCTACCCGAACGACGCCTACGCGAACGGCGCACGGAGAAACGGGAACGGCGCCCGTGACGCCGACACGAACGGCCGCGACGAACGGGCCGAGGACGAGCCGGCGCGTCGCCGTCCGTCCGAACGGATCCGGGACTCCTACGCCTTCGACGGCACCGGGCCGGACACCGGCCCACGCCGCCGTCCTCCCCGCGAGGAACGACCGCCGCCCCGGTCCCGCGCGCCC
>NZ_JADQDD010000346.1 GCF_019263595.1 Pseudonocardia sp. KRD291
CGCGTCATGGCTCCACAACGCCGGGGTGGGCGTTCGCTCTGGGCGGATTTACTTGAACGCTGGAATGAGTTCAACGGTGTAAGCGTTGAGCCGGGCATGACAGAAATGCTGAAGCTCCCGGTGCTTCCGCTGACCGACTCAGTGGTGCTGCCGGGCATGGTGGTTCCCGTCCGGCTCGACGAGCCGGAGACACAGGCGGCGATCGACGCGGCCGGTAGCGGCGCCGATGCAGACGCAGACGACGCCAAGACCCAGCGTCGCGTGCTGGTCGTCCCCCGTCTCGACGGCAGGTACGCCGCGATCGGCACGGTCGCCGTCCTCGAGCAGATCGGCCGGCTCCCGAACGGGGAGAAGGCCGCCGTCGTGCGCGGCGAGCGTCGCGCCAAGATCGGGTCCGGTGTGACCGGCCCCGGCGCGGCGCTCTGGGTGGAGGCCGAGCCGGTGCAGGACGCGCAGGTCACCGGCCGCACCCAGGAGCTGGCCAAGGAGTACAAGGCGCTGGTCGTCTCGATCCTGCAGCAGCGCGGCGCCTGGCAGGTCATCGACTCGGTGCAGCAGACCGCTGACCCGAGCGCGCTGTCCGACCTGGCCGGATGGGCCTCGTACCTGGACAACGAGCAGAAGGCGCAGCTGCTCGCCGAGACCGACGTGACCCGTCGTCTCGAGCTGCTGCTGAAGTGGACGAAGGCGCACGTCGCCGAGCAGGAGGTCTCGGAGAAGATCGCCGGCGACGTCCGCGAGGGGATGGAGAAGCAGCAGCGCGACTTCCTGCTACGCCAGCAGCTCGCCGCGATCCGCAAGGAGCTCGGCGAGGGTGACGGCGACGAGTCCGAGGACGACTACCGGACGAAGGTCGAGAACGCCGACCTGCCCGAGCACGTCCGCAAGGCGGCGCTGGCCGAGGTGGGCAAGCTCGAGCGCTCCTCCGACCAGAGCCCGGAGGGCGGCTGGATCCGGACCTGGCTGGACACCGTCCTGGACATCCCGTGGAAAGAGACGACCGTCGACACCGACGACCTGGTCGAGGCCCGGCGGATCCTGGACGCCGACCACGCAGGCCTGGACGACGTCAAGGAGCGGCTGATCGAGTTCCTGGCCGTCCGGTCGCGGCGGGGGAGGAAGGGCCTCGACACCGTCGGTGGACGGGGCTCCGGCGCCGTGCTCTCGCTCGTCGGCCCGCCCGGTGTCGGTAAGACCTCGCTCGGCGAGTCGGTGGCGCACGCGCTGGGCCGCAAGTTCGTCCGGGTCGCCCTCGGCGGCGTCCGGGACGAGGCCGAGATCCGCGGGCACCGGCGCACCTACGTCGGCGCGCTGCCCGGCCGGATCGTCCGCGCCATCCGCGAGGCGGGCTCGATGAACCCGGTCGTGCTCCTCGACGAGATCGACAAGGTCGGCAGCGACTTCCGCGGCGACCCGACCGCGGCGCTGCTCGAGGTGCTCGACCCGGCGCAGAACCACACGTTCCGCGACCACTACCTCGAGGTCGACCTCGACCTGTCGAACGTGCTGTTCCTGGCGACGGCGAACACCGGGGAGAACATCCCCGGACCGCTGGCCGACCGGATGGAGGTCGTCACGCTCGACGGCTACACCGAGGCCGAGAAGATCGCCATCGCGCGTGACCACCTGCTGCCCCGCCAGATCGAGAAGGCCGGGCTGGAGACCGCCGACGTGGAGTTCTCCGAGGTCGCCCTCGGCATGATCGCCGCCGAGTACACCCGCGAGGCCGGTGTGCGGCAGCTGGAGCGGGGCCTGGCCAAGGTTCTGCGCAAGGTGGCCGTGCAGCTCGACGCGACCTCCCCGGAGGACTCCGAGTCGGAGCGTCCCGTGCACGTCGACGCGGACGCCCTGGTCACCTACCTGGGACGGCCCCGGTTCACACCGGAGTCGGCCGAGCGCACCTCGGTGCCGGGTGTGGCGACCGGCCTGGCCGTCACCGGAGCCGGTGGCGACGTGCTGTTCATCGAGGCCACGAAGATGGACGGCGAACCCGGCCTGACGATCACCGGTCAGCTGGGCGAGGTGATGACCGAGTCGGTCTCGATCGCGCTGAGCTACCTGCGCTCGAAGGGTCTGGCCGGCGACCTGGCGTCGAAGAAGCTCCACGTCCACGTGCCGGCGGGCGCGGTCCCGAAGGACGGGCCGAGCGCCGGCGTGACGATGACGACGGCGCTGGCCTCGCTCGCCTCCGGACGTCCGGTCAAGAGCTCCGTGGGCATGACCGGTGAGGTCACGCTGCAGGGCAAGGTCCTGCCGATCGGTGGGGTCAAGCAGAAGCTGCTGGCCGCGCACCGGGCCGGGCTGACCGACGTGATCATCCCGAAGCGCAACGAGCCCGACCTGGACGACCTGCCCGAGTCGGTCCGCGGTGAGCTGCGGGTGCACCCGGTCGCGGACGTCGCCGACGTCCTCGAGATCGCCCTCGAACCGGCCCGGGAGCACGTCTCCGCCGCCTGATCCGCACACGACACGGCCCGTCCACCGACATGGTGGGCGGGCCGTTCGCGTGTGACCGTCGTGGGGTCCCGCGAGGCGGACCGCACGGTGAGATGAGGCTGGTTGCGCTGCGGCTCGGGTGCAGCGACATGAACGTCATGTCACCCTGCTGTGGCGTCCGACCTCGGGCCGAGCGCGGCGGCGATGTCGGCGACGATCCGGTCCGGCTCGTCGCGGATCTCGAAGCGGGTGTAGCGGTAGATCCGCCACCCGGCCGAGACCAGCCGCGTGTAGCGCCCCACGTCGCGCAGGACGCGTTCCGGGCGGGCGTGGTCGCCGCCCTCGTACTCGATGCCGATCCGCTGCCCGGGGTAGGCGAGGTCGAGCCAGACGGCGCGGAGCCGGTCGTCGTCGAGCACCGGGTGCTGTACCCGGGGAGGCGGCAGACCCGCCCGGGTCAGCAGCAGCCGCAGCCGGGTCTCCGGCGGGGATCCGGACTTCGGGTCGGCGAGGGCGAGGACGTCCGGCAACCTCCTCACCCCGCGAGCACGCGGGTAGCGCACGGCGAAGTTCAGCAGCAGGTCCGGCGGGAACCCGTGCACCCGGGCGAGCGCGTCCACCGCCACCACCGCCTCGATGAGGCTCAGTCGGCAGCCGAGGTCGAACGCCGTCCGCAGGGGTGTCGTGACCCGGACGTCGTCCACCTCGGTGACCTCGCCCGGGTGCAGCCGAGCCCGCCGGACGGTGACGCCGTCGCGGGAGCGCAGACCGCCGGAAGGGACGGTGATCTCGGACGGGGCACCGAACGGCGCGCAGGACGCACCGAGCAGCTCCGCCGCGGAGAAGCCGATGAGCACGCCGCGATCGCGGGACCACCGGTACGCCGCGCGGGAGAGCAGCGACAGGTCCGGGTCGGATTCCCGTCGGACGCCGTACACGTCGGGCAGCAGCCTCCGGAACGCCGCGCCGTGCAGGATCCGCCAGTCGACCAGGCCGGCCGCGACCGCGTCCGAGCCCCGGAACGCGGTGGGGAAGCCCGGAACCGTCACGGCGGGAGCATGACCGACCCGCGGACGGGGCGTGGCCTTTCCAGGCGATCGCGACACGGGCGTGAACGACCGGGTGAGATGACGTTCATCGCTCTGCGCCTCACCCGGAGCCCAACCAGCGTCATCTCACGGTGTCGACGGGCCGCCTCAGGACACAGGTGCTAGCGGAAGACGATGGTGCGGTTGCCCTGGACGAGGATGCGGTCCTCCAGGTGCCAGCGCAGGCCGCGGGCCAGGACCAGGCGTTCGATGTCGCGGCCGCGGCGGACCATGTCGGCGGCGGTGTCGCCGTGGTCGACGCGGATGACGTCCTGCTCGATGATCGGGCCCGCGTCGAGGTCGGCGGTGGCGTAGTGGCAGGTCGCGCCGATCAGCTTCACTCCGCGGGTGTGCGCCTGGTGGTAGGGCCGCGCGCCGGCGAACGAGGGCAGGAAGCTGTGGTGGATGTTGATCGCCCGGCCGGCCCACTCCTCGCACAGGTGCGCGGGCAGGATCTGCATGAACCGGGCCATCACGACCGCGTCCGGGGCGTCGGCGGTGACCATCTCCCGGATCTTCTCGAACGCGGTGACCTTGCCCAGCTCGCGTTGCGGGTCGCCTGCGCGCGGGAACGGGACGTGGTGGAACGGCACGCCGTGCGCGGTGACCAGCGGTTCCAGGCTCTCGTGGTTGCCGATCACCCGGCTGATCTGCGCCGGGAGCTCGCCGGTCCAAGCCCGCCCGAGCAGGTCGTGCAGGCAGTGCTCCTCGCGGGTCGCCAGGAGCACGACGCGCTTGCGCGACCCGGTGTCGCTGATCCGGTAGGTGCCGCCGAGCTCGTCCGCGACCGGCGCGAACCGCGCACGCAGCTCGTCCACGTCGAAGGGGACCGACGCGGCGTCGACGACCTGACGGGTGCAGAACATCTTCGCGTCGACGTCGGCGTGGTAGCCGGCCTCGGTGATCCAGGCGCCCAGCTCGGCCAGGAACCCGGAGATCCGGGCGACGATGCCGGTGCGGTCCGGGCAGCTCAGCGTGATGACGTAGCGGCGGTCCTCGGGAGGTGGCGGCACGGGTCAGGCCCGGATCTGCTCGAGGGTGAAACCCGTCTCGGCCGCGAGCAGCTGCTTGATCTGCTCGCCGACCGCCTCCTCGATCTTCGCGCCGACGATCGGCACCTTCACCGTCACCACGATGTTGACGACGAGCTGGCTGCCGCCGTCGGTGTCGGCCAGGTGCATGGTGGCCTTCGCGGTGGCCGGGGTCCCGGCGATCGCGACGCGTCCGACGCCGTCGTAGCGGCCCTGCCCGGACGGGGACCAGGTCTCGGTCCGCTTGATCACGACGTCGCCGCCGGGGATCAGCTTGGTCACCATCGGCGGCAGGTCCTGCTGGTCGATGCCGTGGCGCAGGGTGAACTTCACGCCCTCGCCGTCCTGCTCGTACTCCAGCAACGAGGCACCCGGCCCGCCCATCTGGACCAGCCGCTTCTCCAGGACGTCCTTGTCCACCATCGTCGAGTAGACGCGCTGCGCCGGATGCGCGGAGGTGGAGCGGTAGTCGATCGAGCTAGGCATGGGCGGAGGTTACCGTTGTGCCCGTGAGTGCACCGACCACGACCACCCGGCTCTCCGCGCACACGACGTTGCGCCTCGGGGGCCCGGCCACGCGTCTGGTCACCGCGTCCGACGCCGACGCCGTGGTGGCCGCCGTGGGCGCGGCCGACGCGGCCGGGGAGCCGGTACTGGTGCTCGGCGGCGGGTCGAACCTGGTCGTGGCCGACGCCGGGTTCGACGGCACCGCCGTGCTCCTCGCGAGCCGGGGCGTGCGTACCGAGCCCCGTCCGGACGGATCGGTGCTGGTCACGGTCGAGGCGGGGGAGGACTGGGACGCCGTCGTCGCGTCGACCGTGGAGCGGGGCCTCGGCGGGCTGGAGTGCCTGTCCGGGATCCCGGGCCGCACCGGCGCCACCCCGGTGCAGAACGTCGGCGCGTACGGCGTCGAGATCGCCGACCTGCTCGTCGACGTCGACCTCTACGACCGCCGCTCCGGTGAGGTGCGCGAGCACGTCCCGGCCGCCGAGCTGGGGCTGGGCTACCGGACGTCGGTGCTCAAGGGCCGTGCCGCCGCGATCGTGCTGCGGGTCCGGTTCGCGCTCGGCGCGGACGGCCTGTCCGCGCCGATCCGCTACGGCGAGCTGGCGCGGACGCTGGACGTCGCGGCGGGGGAGCGGGTCGATCCGGCCCGGGCGCGCGCGGCGGTGCTCGGGCTGCGCCGCGGCAAGGGCATGGTGCTCGACCCCGCCGACCACGACACCTGGAGCGCCGGGTCGTTCTTCACCAACCCGATCCTGCCGGTGGCCGACGCCCCGCAGGTCGAGGGG
>NZ_JADQDD010000347.1 GCF_019263595.1 Pseudonocardia sp. KRD291
CTCTGGCCTCGGCGCTGGAGGTCGGTATCGGGGTCGACGCCGACGGCGCGGTCGCGGTCCACCACGCGTCCCTGCCGGGGTCGGCGCCGGTGGCGCTCCTGCGGCCCGGCGCTCCCGCGGCCGAGCTGCGGATCGCCGGGCGGACCGCGGCGCGGATCGTCAAGTGCCTGCCGCTGTGACCGCCGGCCCAGGTGTCAGTGAGAATCGGTGTCGGTGATCCCCGCTGTCAGTGGGCGAGGGTGAGCAGCTGCTCGAAGAACCCGCCGATCCCGCGCTCGCGGTCCACCAGGTGGATCTCCAGGATCCAGTGGCATCGCCGTCCCGACGGGTCGGTGCGGCGCATCGGGTGCGTGCTGCCCGGCGTGATGTAGGACTCGATCTTCTCGCCGTCGATCCACTCGTGCGGGAACTCGCCGACCAGGTGACCGCTGTGCTTGCCGCCGAACTCCCAGCCGGCGTCGGCGGCCAGGCCGCAGACGTGGCGGTAGAGCTCCTCGCCGCTGATCTGCGGGTGTGCCTCGAAGTGCGCCCGGCCGGCGTCGAAGATCCGCGGCAGGTCGTCGCGCAGGCGCGCCTTCACCGGGTCCGGTCCGAGGACGTAGGTGCGCCCGACGTCGGCCTCCCACTCGGAGAAGATCGGCCCGAAGTCGAGGAAGACGATGTCGTCGTCGGCGATGGTCCGGTCCGGCGGGTTCTCGGTGTAGGGCTCGAGGGTGTTCGGCCCGGACCGCACCACACGCTTGTGCCAGTGCTTGTCGGTGCCGAACATCTCCGCGCCGAGGTCGCGGACCCGGTCGCTGACCTGCTTCTCGGTGGCGCCGGGCTCGATCAGGCCGCGCCGGGTGACCTCGTGGAAGAGCTGGATCGCCTTCTGTTCGGCCTCGACGAGACGCCGCGCGCGCTCGTCCTCGGGGGCCGGTGTGGTGGTCGTCATGAGGTGCCTCCCGGGCCCGAGTGTAGGGCGGCGACGCGTGCGACGGCCCCGGCGAACACCTGCGGTGCCTCCACCGGGACGAAGTGCCCGACCCCGTCGACCGGTTCGACGGTGACGTCGGTGAAGAACTCGTCGAGCCGGTCGGACCACTCCCGCGGGAACAGCGGGTCGTGCTCGGGCCACAGAAACGTGGTCGGGACGGTGAACCGGTCGTCCGGGTCCGGGGCGCGTTCGGCGAGGGAGTTGGCGACCATCCCGCCGCCGGCCCGGTACCAGCCGATCGAGGCGACGAACGCCCCCGCCGGCCCGTACACCGACGCCAGGTGGTCGAGTCGCGCGTCGTCCGGGGTGAAGCCCGGGCCGGACCAGTGCGACCAGAAGTGCCGCAGGTAGGCCCGCGCGGCGCGGGTGCTGCCGTCGACGAGCTCCTGCGCCAGGTCGAGCTGGTGGAACGCCTGGTACCAGAACTCGCGCATCGGGTCCGGCGACAGGATCCGCTTCCCGACGCCGGGCGCGGGCGGGGTGACGACGATGGCGCGCACCAGGTCCGGCCGGTCCCGGCCCAGCCGCTGCGCGACCCGGCTGCCGACGTCGTAGCCGCCGACGACGAGGTCGGTCAGCCCGAGCTCGTCGGCGAGCCCGGCGACGCTGCGCGCCTGCGCGCCCGGGTCGTAGGACGTCGTCGGGTCCTCGTGGTGCTTGTCCGACTCGCCGAAGCCGCGCAGGTCGGGGGCCAGCACGTCGTGGGGACCGAGAGGAGCGTCAGCGGAACGAGCATCGAGACCGCTCAGGTGGGTTACGACGGCGTCGTGGTCGGTGCGGTCACCGGGCCAGCCGTGCAGCAGGACGACCGTCGGTCGCCCGGGTGCGGGGGAGCCGTGCCGGTCGTAGGCGAGCCGGAATCCGTCGACCGGGGAGCCGATGGGCATGGCGATGATCTCCTTCGCTCGGGGCGCGGCACCGGCCTACCACCCCCGGCGCCGCCGGGCGAGTGCTGGCGCGCATCGGGTTCGTCGGGTCCGTCCCTTCCGCATCAGGTGTCCTGATGTCTAGTCTCCGACGACCACCCGAGGCGACCAGGGGGAATCCGTGTCCCAGCCCGTCACCGCAGAACGCCACCGGTTACCGGTCCGCACGCTCGTCGCGGCATCCATCGGCAACGCCGTCGAGTGGTACGACTGGACGATCTACGCGACGTTCTCGATCTACTTCGCGACTCAGATATTCCCGTCCGGCAACCCGACCGCCGCGCTGCTGTCCACGCTGGCGACCTACGCGCTGGCGTTCTTCTTCCGCCCGCTCGGCGGCTTCCTGCTGGGTCGTTTCGCCGATCTGCGCGGACGGCGCACGGCGATGCTGATGACGATCCTGCTGATGGCAGGCGGGTCGTTCGTGATCGCCATCCTGCCCACGTTCGAGATGGTCGGCTGGCTCGCGCCTGCCCTGCTGCTGATCGCCCGCATCGCGCAGGGCATGTCGCTGGGCGGCGAGGTCTCGAACGCCTCGGCCTACCTCGCCGAGATCGCGCCGGCAGAGCGCCGGGGCCGCTACTCGTCGTTCTTCTACATCTCGACCGGCACGGCCGTGCTGATCGCGTCGCTGCTCGGCGCGCTGCTGGCGTCGACCCTGACCGAGGAGCAGCTCGGATCCTGGGGCTGGCGGGTGCCGTTCCTGATCGGCGGCGCGCTGGGCCTGATCGGGATGTGGATGCGGCGCAGCATGTCCGAGACCGAGCAGTTCGAGAAGAACAAGGACGCCGCGGCGAAGATCAAGAACCCGTTGCTGCTGACGCTGCGCGAGCACCCGAGGGCGGTCCTGCAGCTCATCGGGTTCACCATCCTCTCGACGCTGTGCTACTACACGTTCTTCTCCGCGCTCACGCCGTTCGCGACCAAGTCCCGCGGGGCCGACGCGAGCGAGGTCTTCCTGGCGCTGTCCATCGCAACCGCGCTGTTCGTGCTGCTGCAGTACCCGATGGGCGCCGCCGCGGACCGGTTCGGGCGCAAACCGCAGATGCTCATCTGGTCCGCGGCGACGGCGATCTTGATCGTGCCGCTGTCGACGCTGATCGGGCCCGGGTTCGGCAACATGCTGGTGGTGTTCGGCGTCGGGCTGGTGCTCTACACCGCGATGACCTCGATCGCCCCGGCGATCATGAGCGAGCTGTTCCCGACGGAGCTGCGCGGGCTGGGCATCGGTGCCTGGTACAACCTCACCGTCGCCATCTTCGGAGGGACGGCTCCGCTGGTCATCGCGGCCCTCGGAGCCGCAGGGCTGTCGACCCTGTTCTTCGTCTACGTCGCGGTCGGCGCGGCCGTAGCGTTCATCGCGATCCTGAGCCTGCCCGAGACCAAGGGCTCCGTCCTGCGCTGAGCCGTCAGGAGAAGTTGAGGCACATGGCCGAGGCGAAGGACGACTCCTTGCGGTCGGTCGCGACCACCTTGCCGTCGGAGTCGGTGATCGTGCACGACACGTAGGTGTCGCCCTTCGTCGACGTGGAGCTCGCGGTGAGCATCGGGCGTGCGTCCGATCCCCACGCGTCGGTCGCGATCTTCAACGTCCACGGCGCCGGAACCGACATCCGCGTCACGCTGTCGCCGTTGGCCGCGGTGTACCCGAGCACCACCGGATAGTTGCTCTCGACGGTGTAGGTGAAGGCCGAGGGCTGCGACCGGTTGCCGGATACCGGCGAGGACGACGGCGTGGCCGTGGGCGCCGGCGAGGTCGATACCGGTGCCTCGGGCGCGGTAGGTGCGGTCGACGTCACCGTGCGGTCCGCTGCCGCGACCGGTGTCGCGGCGGTGAATCGTCCGACACCGAAGCTCACCAGGCCGATCAGGACGACCGCGCCGACGGCGGCCGTGACCGCCTTCGTCCGGCGCCACCGCTTGGCCTTCTTCGCCGGGGCGGGCGGAGGACCGTTCCTCCGTACGGCTTCCGCGCGGAAAGCGTCCATACGTGCGTCGACGGTCCTCGCAGGTGTGACGACCCGGGTGGACTGTGGCCGGTGGTGCCCGGTCGGAGGCACCAGCGCGTTCTGTGCAGCCAGGGCGAAATCGTACACCGACCCGTACCGCGCCGTCGGGTCCTTCGCCATCCCGCGAGCGATCACGGTGTCCAGCGCGGCCGGCACGTCGGGACGGAGGCGACTCGGTCGCGGCGGCTCCGCAACGAGGTGTGCCTTCATCAGGGTCGGCAGGCTCTTCCCGTCGAACGGGGCGCGTCCGAGCAGGCACTCGGCCAGAACGCAGGCCAGCGAGTAGGTGTCGGATCGCTGATCGGGCGCTCCACCGTCGAAACGTTCGGGCGCCATGTAGGCCAGCGTTCCGATCGTCGAGCCGGCGGTGGTCAGCGTCCCGCCGTCGTCCATGCTCCTGGCGATCCCGAAGTCGACGAGGTAGGCGAAGTCCTCGGAGGTCAGAAGAATGTTCGATGGCTTCACGTCCCGGTGGACGACGCCCTGGACGTGCGCGGACCCGAGAGCCTGGGCGACCTGGCCGATGATCGCCACCGCTCGAGTCGGAGACATCGGCCCCTGTGTGAGAACGGTGTCCAGACCTGCGCCGTCGATCAGCCGCATGTCCAGGAAGAGCCGGCCGTCGATCTCGCCGAAGTCGTGGATGGGGACTACGTGCGGATCACGCAGGCCGGCGGCGCTGTCCGACTCGCGACGGAAGCGTGCACGGTAGGTCTCGTCGTGGGCGTTGCCCGGAGAGATGAGCTTCAGAGCGACGACGCGTCCCCGTCTCGTATCGAACGCCCGGTAGACCTCGCCCATCCCGCCGCGTCCGATGAGGGCCTCGATCTGGTAGGGGCCGACCGAGCTGCCCTGTCCGCTGACGCTCGTCCCGACCATGTTCGCCCTCCGCATCGCCCTGATCTCCGGTGGGAGCATCGAGGGCACCCGCCGTCCGTTACGTCCGGGCCGACTCTGATCATCAGAATTGGTGAGGACCCGCGTCCGATCCGCGCGCCTCCGAGCCGAGTGGACGCCACACACGTCCGAAGCCCGACACATACCTCGCAACGTGTGTGTCAGGTGCCGAACCTGTGTGAGGGCGCCGGGGCCGCTCACCCCAGGCCGATCAGGACCACTCCGGCCAGCACCACCGCGGCCGGGATGATCCGGCGGAGCCCGAACCGCTCGCGCAGTACGACGGCCCCGATCACCGCGCCGAACACGATGCTGGTCTCGCGCAGTGCGGCGATCTGCGCCAGCTCGCCACTGGTCTGCGCCCACAGCACGATCCCGTACGCGGCCAGTGAGATCACCCCGCCGGCCAGGCCGGCCGGTCCGTACCGGCGCACGGCTGCCGGGAACGCGCGTCCCCGCCGCCACAGGGCCAGCAGCACCAGCGGCGGGCCCTGCAGCGCGAACATCCACCCGGTGTAGGCGAGGACCGGAGCGACCCCGACGCCGACCCCGTCGACGACGGTGTACCCGGCGATCATCACCCCGGTCGCGAACGCCGCCCCGAACGCCGGGAGCTGCGCCCGTCCCGGCCGCCCGCCCGCGAGTACCAGTGCGACCAGGCCGGCCGAGACGACCAGGACCCCGGCCAGTTCGAGGACCGGCAACGTCCGGCCGAGCAGGACGACGGCAGCCAGCGCGACCAGCCACGGCGCCGTCCCCCGCGCCAGTGGGTAGGCCTGGCTGAAGTCGCCGAGCTGGTAGCTCGCGAGCAGCAGCAGGTTGTAGGCGACGTGCAGCAGGGCCGAGGCGATCACGAACGGCCAGGCCCCGTCCGGCAACGGGCCGCCGACGACGGCCAGCAGCGCGCCGCCGACGAGGTCGACCAGCCCGATCATGGCGAAACCGACGAGCCGGTCCGGCACCGAGTGCGCGATCGCGTTCCAGCTCGCGTGCAGCAGCGCGGCGAGCA
>NZ_JADQDD010000348.1 GCF_019263595.1 Pseudonocardia sp. KRD291
TGCTCCGGCTGCTGACCGCGGCCGGGTTCGACGGCTTCGTACGTGCCCACCCGTTCGGACCGTTCACCGTGGACGTCGCGTTCCCCGCCACACGGGTGGCGATCGAGGTGGACGGGTGGGCGTGGCACGTCGACACCGAGCGGTTCGCCACCGACCGGCGCAAGGGCAACGCCCTGGTCGGGGCCGGCTGGTCCTTGCTGCGGTTCACCTGGGCCGACCTCACGGAGCGACCCGGGGAGGTCGTCGGGCAGATCCGGGCCGCGCTCGCCGGGGCATCGGCCGCGTGATCGGGGGCCGGGTCCCGATCGAGGCCGTACGTGGCCACGATCGGGACCGATCCGGCGATCAGCCCGGTCGGTGCGCCGGCCGTCCCGGGCGAGCCGCCGACCACCCTGGGCGCTGGGGACGCCACGGGATCGGTAGGGACCACCCGCCACGGGACGGGATGCGGACGCGCACACTCGACCCGTGACCCGCGTCGTCATCCAGCCGTCCTACGGGCTGCCCCGGTTCCGGCGGCACTGGGCGCAGACCCTCGACCGGACCGTCCCGTTCACCGACGGGCAGTACGCGGCCGCGCTGGACGGGCGTGAGCTCGCGGACCTGCGGGCCCTGCACCCGTGCGGCGAGGCGCACTTCTGGGGCGCCACCGCGGTGCACGACCGGCGGATGGCGCAGCTCGGCACCGGCGACGTCGTGCTGCTGACCGGGCGCAAGCACGTCCTGGCCGTCGGCGAGGTGGGGCTCGTGCTGCGCAACCCGGCGTTCGCCCGGGCACTGTGGGACCCCGAGCCCGGGGTCTGCACCTGGGACAACGTCTACAGCCTGCTCGCGTTGGCCCACAGCCGGATCCCGTACGAGACGGTGTGGGCGCTGCCCGGCTTCAACCCCGGCGACAACTTCATGGGCCTGCGACTGCTCGACGACACCCGGGCCGCGACGGTGCTGGCCGGGCTCGGGATCACGACGGGTACGGCCGGGACGCGGTTCGCGGTCGGCGCCGCGACCGCCTGAGGCCGGGCGGCGGACAGGCCCGCAACATCGAACACGCGTGGGCGGGAACCGTAGGCTCCCGGCCATGACCATCGTGTCGCGGGCGGACCGCGCAGGCGCCCGGCCCGCGGGCCGGGCGATCATTCGGTGACCGTCGAGCTGGGCGGGGCCGCCGACCTGACGCCGGACGTGGTGCGCCGGGTGGCGTGGCAGGGCGAAGGGCTCACGCTGGCACCGTCGGCGGTGGCCGGCGTCGGGCGTCGACGGGCCGAGTTCGTCATGTTCGTCGAGGCCCACCGGGGACGCCACCTCTACGGCATCACCACGCGGCACCACCACGGGGCGAAGCAGGTCCTCGATGCGGACGCCCGCGCGGAGTACGCGCGCCGACTCCCGTCCACGCCCGCGAGCACCGGCCCGGGCCTGCCGGAACGGGTCGTTCGGGCGGTCGTGCTCGCCCGGCTCGCCGACGTCCTCAACGGCACCGCGGCCGTGCGTCCCGAGACCGCCACCGCCCTGGCCGCGATGCTGGACGGGCCGATGCCCTACGTGCCGGAGAGGGGCCACGGCGAGCCGGGGAACATCATCGCGCTGGGCCACCTGTTCCGGTCGCGGTTCGACGGCACGCTCGAGATCGGGGAGGGGATGGCCCTGATCAACGGTGCGCCGGTGTCCGCGGCCGTGCTCACCGACGCCGTGCTGGCCGGACGGGGCCGGATCACCGTCGCCGAGGACGTCGTCGCCCTCGCCGCCGTCGCCGCCCGGGCGCCCGCCGAGCACTACGACGAGGAGCTGGCGCGGGCCTGGGGCGACGAGCACCAGGCGGCGACCCTGGCGCGGATGCGGGACCTGATGACCGGCGTCACCGGACCTCCGCTCGCCTACCAGGCGCCGGTGTCGTTCCGCAGCGCGCCGAGGGTGCTGGGGTGGACGCGGCGCGCCCTGGCCCGGGCCGAGGACGACGCACGGATCTCGCTGAGCGCATCGTCGAACAACCCGATCTTCGTCGGCCCCGGCGTGCGGCCGCCGCTGGGCGAGGTGTTGTCGAACGGCGGCTACCACAACCCGCTGGCCGCGCCGGGCCTGGACTCGCTGGCCCGGAGCTGGGCCGACCTCGCGCAGCTGGTCACCGCACAGGTCAGCCGCCTGGTGGCGGCACCCGACGGGATCGTCGCCGCGGAGCCGGAAGCGCAGGTGAGCCTGCTGGACATGACGTCGTCGGGCTGGGCCGAGGAGGCCCGCGCGGCGGCCGGGCCCTCACTGATCGGACTGGGGCCGGGTGGCCAGACCGACACCACCACCTCCGAGATGCTCGCGTGGCGACGCGCCTGCGACGCCGGTGCCGCGCTCGACGCCGCGCTCGCCGTCCTCGCCGTGGTGGCGGCACACACGGTCGGGCATCGGGACGAGACGGTCCCGCCCGGTCTGCGACCGCTGGCCGACGCCGTCGCCTCGGGATTCCCGCTGGGCACCGGGCCGGTGGCGTTCGGCACCGGACTCGACCGGGTGCGGGCGCACCTGGCCCGGCGGGTGTTCCCGGAGGGGAGCTGAGCGCTACTGCGCCCGCTGCCGAGCCCGGTGGTTGGCCACGTTGACGCGGTTGCCGCACAGGCCGGGCATGCAGTACCGGCGGGCCCCGTTGCGGCTGGTGTCGATGAACACCCCCGCGCAGTCGGGTGACGCGCACGGCCGGAAGCGCTCGACGCCCAGCGCGTGCGTGACGCCCAGGACGCCGACCCCGGTCAGCAGCCCCAGCTGGTCGGCCAGCGGCGCCTCCGGGACGGTGGCCGCCTGCCAGCGGGTGCGGTCGTCCTCGACGGCCAGGGTCAGCGCGCCGACCGAGCGGGTCAGGACGGTCGCCCGATGGACGATCTGCCGGGTGTCGCCCGAGTCGATGAGCTCCCGCAGGACGTCGCGCAGGCCGTGGGTCGCGCTGAGGTCGTCCTCGGTCGCGACGGTGCGCTCGAGCCCGGGCGCCCACGCCGCGGGGACGTGCGTGGTGACGAACGTCTCCAGCGCGACGACATCGGAAAGCTTGTCCGTGCCGTTCCATACCCGGGGAGCGGTGTTGACGAGCTCGGTCGCCACGCCCGCGGCCTGCGCGTACTCGTCGAAGGGGACTTGCACGGACTACGGCCCTCCCTCTACGGTAACCGGCAATTCGTCACTTTAACCCTTAGGGGTCCGCCCGGTCGGGCGGGGACCTCGACTCTATTCGAAGGCAGACATGTTCGTTCTGAACGTGGGGCTGGCCGCCGTGCTCGCCCGTCTCCCGGGCCGTCGTACCCGCGACGACGACTCCCGCAACGACGACTCCCGGTGCGGTGGCTCGTACCTGCACTGGGTCCCGGACGGTCACGGCGGTCTCCGCCTGGCCGGGTACTTCCTGCCCGACCCGGAGCTGCGTGGCCCCGGGGCGGCGCGGACGAGCCCGGGACGGCGACCGCGCCGCGCGACCTGAACCGCCTCTGGAGCGGCGCGTGACGGCGCCGCTCGGGTCCGTCGCGCTCTAGCGCAGGACCGGCCGGGCTCCGCGCGGCGCCGGGTCCGGCTGCCCGGACGCGACCGCGCGCCCCCCGCGCACCAGCATCGTCCCCAGGCACGCGACGGCCACGGCGACGACCGCCGCGCCCACTCCCAGCCAGAACACCAGCCGCAGCAGCACCCGCCCGAGCAACGTCATGCCCACTACATCGCGCCGCGGCGCGCGGCGTTTCACCGCGACCGGGTGACGCCCCCGCACGCTCGGTGAGGCACCGACGGTCAGACACCGACGGTCAGGCACGGGCGGTCAGGCACGGGCGGGGAGGCTGCGGCGCTCAGGGCAGGAGCACGACCTTCCCGCCGGCGTGGCCCTGCTGCACGAACCGGACCGCGTCGGCCGCCCCGGCCAGCGGGAACGTGCGGGCGACGAGCACCTGTAGCGACCCGTCCGCGGCGAGCCGGGCCAGCTCCGGGCCGGCGGCAGCGCGGAGCGCGGTGCCCGGGTCGGCGCCCGGTCCGGCGCCGAGGAGCGTGATGCCGGCGTCGGCGGCGCGGCCGAACGCGGCGATCGTCGCGATCCGGTCGCGGTCGGCGACCAGTGCGAGCGAGACGTCGACCGCCTCGTCGGTGCCGATCGTGTCGACCGCGGCCGAGAGGTCGTCCGGCGCGGCGGCGCGGACGCGGTCGGCGAGGCCCTCGCCGTAGGCGACCGGTTCGATGCCGTAGCCGCGCAGGGCCTCGTGCCGGGCGGGTGCGGCGGTGCCGATGACGCGGGCTCCGCGCAGGATCGCGAGCTGGGCGGCGGCCAGGCCGACCGCCCCGGCGACGCCGTGGACCAGCACGACGTCGCCGTCGGCGACCCCGGTCGCGACCAGGGTGTGCTCGGCGGTGCCTCCGGCCAGCAGCAGCCCGGAGGCCTGCTCCCAGCCCAGTGCCGCGGGCTTGGCGACGAGCGCGGCGTCGGGGACGGTGACCTCGGAGGCGTAGAGCCCGGCCGCGCCGCCGCCGTGCACGATCACCTCGTCGCCGACGGCGACCGACGCGCCGTCGCCGACGGCGGTGACGACGCCCGCGCCCTCCAGCCCGACGCGCATCGGCAGCCGGGACACCTCGGAGCCGAACAGGCCGCCGAACATCTTGTGGTCGACCGGGTTGACCGCGGCCGCGCGGATCGCGACGGTCGCCTCCCCCGGTCCGGGGGCGGGCACGCCGACCTCGACGAGCTCCAGGACTTCCGGGCCACCGAACGCGGTGGCGACGATCGCATCGGCCATGTCCGGGCCAACCCGCCGCGCCGCCGCGGGATTCCCGCTCAGCCGAGGCGGGCGCGGTGATCGTCGGGCAGTGCAGCCCACCAGCGTTCGTGCGCGGTCTGCGCCGCGGCCGCGTCGAGGTCACCGGGGAGCCGCAGGCGGGACAGGCCGCCGTCCGGGAACACGTCCAGACGCAGGTGGGTGCCGGCAGGGGCGTCGGGCAGCAGGAACCGGTGCCGGGTGTCGGGCTGCACGGCGACGTGGTCGAGCAGCACCGTCCATTCCGGCCCGTCCCGGTCGTCGCGGGTGGAGACCGAGACCCACCCGGGCGCGTTCCCGACGTACCAGGTCGTGTCGACCTCGACATGGCGCGGGACCCCGGCCGCGGCGAGCGCGAACACCGCGAAGTCGTTGCCGCCGTCGCGGCGCCGCGCGTTCTCCCAGCCCTCGCCCATGTGCCGGGCCCGCCCCGGCATGATGATGTTGGCGGGAGAGGCGTAGAACGCGTCCGAGCACTCCACCAACCGCCCGCCGTTCTCGGCCGCGAGCAGGTCGACGGTGCCGGTCAGGAACCGCGGGTCGGGCACCACGGTGCCGTGCACCCGCAGCCGGGCCACCCCGCCGTCGGGGAAGATGGAGAGCCGGACGTGGGTGAAGCGGCGCTCGTCGCGCACCGGGTAGACGTTCGCGGTGTCACCCTCGGCCGCCGACTTCGCGACGATCGGGTGCCACGCCGACTGCTGCAGCTCCTCCGGGGACGGGTGGCCCTCCACCGAGGCCGCCTCGACCGAGATGTGCGGCGGGTAGTTGCCGCGGAAGAACGCGGTGTCGACGACGACGTGGTCGATCACGCCGGCGGCGCCGAGCGCGACGATGGCCCAGTCGTGCCCGTCGGTGCGGCGACGGCGGGTCTCCCACCCGTCGTAGACCTTGCCCTTGTGCCCGAACTCGCTCGGGTCGAACCGGGGCGCCTCGGCGCGGATCAGGTTCTCCCGCTGGGCGAACAGCTCGTCGTTCGCGGCGACGACGCTGCCGCCCATGGCCCGCGAGGCCAGGTCCGGGAGGTCGGGTGTGGTGT
>NZ_JADQDD010000349.1 GCF_019263595.1 Pseudonocardia sp. KRD291
GACGGTGCCCGCCGGCTGCGCCTGCTGCAGTGGGCCTCGCTGGTCAGCACGTGCGACCGGTTCGCGATCGCGCCCCTGCTGGTGCTGATCGCGATCGATCTCGACGTCTCGCTCGGCGTCACCGCGGGGGTGGCGGGCGGCTACTTCCTGGCCTACGGGCTGATGCAGGTCGTGTGGGGAGTGCTCAGCGACCGGCTGGGCCGGGTCCGGGTGATGCGGGTGGCGCTGTGCGGGGCCGCCGCGGGCGGGCTCGCGTCGGCGCTGGCACCGAACGTGACCGTGCTGCTGATCGCCCGGATCGTCACCGGCGGGTGCTTCGCGGCGCTGATCCCGGCATCGCTGGTGTACGTCGGCGACACCTGGCCGGAGAAGGTCCGCCAGCGCCCGCTCTCCGACGTGCTGGCGGCGTCCGCGCTGGGCACCGCCGTGGCGACGGCCGGTGCCGGCCTGCTGGCCGACCTGGTCGGGTGGCGGACGGTGTTCGCGCTGACCGCCGTGGCCGGGGCGGGGCTGTTCGTGGCGCTGCGGCGCCTGCCCGAGCCCGAGACCGAGCCGGGCTCCGCGGCCGCCGCGGGGCCGGGCGCGGTGCTGCGCCCGCTGGGCACGGTACTGGCGCACGGCTGGGCCCGGATCGTGCTGGTGCTGGCGTTCGTCGAGGGCATCGTGGTGCTCGCGGCGCTGACGTTCCTGGCCCCGGCGCTGCAGGCGCTGGGCTCGTCGGCGGCGGTGGCCGGGCTCGTCTCCGCCGGGTTCGGGGTCGCGGCGCTGCTGTTCTCGCGGCTGGTGCGTCGCCTGGTCGGGCGCGTGCCGCCGGCCGGGCTCGCCGCGATCGGTGGCGCGTTCCTGGTGGCGGCGTGGGCCGGCCCGTCGATCACGGTGAACGTGGCGACCGTGCTCACGGCCGGGGCCGGGCTCGGCGGGGCCTGGGCGTTCCTGCACTCGACACTGCAGACCTGGGCGACGCAGGTGGTGCCGCAGGCCCGGGCGTCGGCGGTGGCGTTGTTCGCGGCCGTGCTGTTCCTGGGCAGCGCCGCCGGGACCGCGATGGCCGCACCGCTGGCCGACACCGGGATGTTCCCGACGCTGTTCCGCGCCGCGCTGGTCGTCGCGGTGCCGCTGGTGGTGGCAGCCGCGCTCGCGCGGCGTCGCTACGGCCGCAGCGCCCGGAGCTGAGCGTCCGGAGCTGAGCGCCCGGAGCTGGGCGGCCGGTCAGCTCGCGGCGGCGTGGCGCACCGTCGCCGCGCGGTCCCCGATGCGCCCCCCGGTGCGTGCTGCAGCCACGGCGGAACGCTGGGCCGGGATGTCCACCACCGGTGCGAACGACGCGGCGGCCGTGCGCGGTCGACGGCGCGCGGCCGGTGCGCGGTCGGCCAGCAGCGGGGTGGCCACCATGGCGAGCAGGAGCAGGATCCCGGCGCCGGCGCCGAGAACGGTCACGATGTCCGAGAAGGTCATGGGACAACCATGGCGCGCCGGCGCCGTCGGCGGATCGGCCCCCGGGACCATTCGCAGGCCGCTGACCTCAGCCTTTCGGTCGAGGGAGCCTGTCGGCCGCGGGAGCCTTTCGGTCGAGGGCCGGTCGGCTCAGGCGATGTATCGGTCCCGCACCTGGCGCTTGACCAGCTTGCCGGTCGCGGTGCGCGGCAGGAAGTCGGTGAAGTCCACCGACCCCGGGGCCTTGTAGTGCGCGATCCGCTCCCGCACGAACGCGATCAGCTCGGCCTCCAGCTCCGGGCCGGTCGCCACGCCGTCGGCCGGCTGCACGACCGCCTTGACCGCCTCGCCCATCTCCTCGTCCGGCACGCCGATCACGGCGACGTCGAGGACCTTCGGGTGCAGCGCCAGGCAGTCCTCGACCTCCTGCGGGTAGATGTTCACCCCGCCGGAGATGATCATGAATGCCTTGCGGTCGGTGAGGTAGAGGAACCCCTCCTCGTCGAGGTAGCCGAGGTCGCCGGTGGTCGTCCAGTTGGAGTGCTCGGGGTGCTCGGCGGCCTTCGTCCGGTCCGGGTCGTTGTGGTACTCGAACGGGCGGGCGTCGCGCTCGAAATAGATGGTGCCGACCTCGCCGGTGCCGAGCAGCGTGCCGTCCTCGGCGCAGATCCGCACGTCGCCGAGCACGCCACCACGCCCGACCGAACCCGGGTGGGCGAGCCACTGCGCGGAGTCGATGAACGTGATCCCGGACGACTCGGTGGCCGCGTAGTACTCGTAGAGCACCGGGCCCCACCAGTCGATCATCTTCTGCTTGACCTCGACCGGGCACGGCGCGGCGGCGTGGATCGCGACCCGCAGCGACGACACGTCGTAGCGCTCGCGGACCTCGGCGGGCAGCTTGAGCATCCGCACGAACATCGTCGGAACCCACTGGCTGTGCGTGGCGCGGTGGGTCTCGATCGCCGCGAGCGCGGCCTCCGGGGCGAAGCGCTCCATCACCACGACCGTCCCGCCGACGGCCTGGACCGTCGCGCTGAAACGCAGCGGCGCCGCGTGGTAGAGCGGGGCCGGCGACAGGTACACCGTCTCCGCGTCGAACCCGTACATCTGCCCGAAGATCGCGACGTAGGTGTCGCCCGGCTCGTCGATCCGGCGCTCGGGCAGCGTCGGCTTGATCCCCTTGGGACGTCCTGTGGTGCCCGAGGAGTAGAGCATGTCGGCGCCCCGCGGCTGGTCGGCCAGCGGCTCGGCGGACACGCCGGCCAGCGTGGCGTCGTAGTCGTCGTAGCGCGAGGCCCCGGGGATCTCGCCGCCGAAGGCGAGCCGCACCGCGACGTCGACATGCTCCTCCACCGCGGCCGCGAGACCGGCGACTCCGGCGGAGACCACGAGGGCCTTCGCCCCGCAGTCGTTGACGATGTAGGCGGCCTCCGGCGCGGAGAGGTGGTGGTTCACGGCGGTGATGTAGAGCCCGGAACGCTGGGCGGCCCAGTAGACCTCGTAGACGCGCGGTGTGTTGTCCGAGATCAGCGCGACCACGTCGCCGCGGCGCAGGCCCGCATCGTGCAGATGGCGGGCCAGCCGGGCGGACCCGGCCTCGAGCTCCGCGTAGGTCAGGGCCTCACCGGTTCCGGCCATCACCACGGCCGGCTTGTCCGGTGTGGTGACGGCGTGCGTTCCTGGAAACATCGAGCCCTCTCGTCGGCGGTCGGGTGCGGGATACCGGTCCCCGATCCTGCCACCGCCGGGAGCGCGTCACGTGGCCCGGCGTTCCACCGGCCACGGACGGTCGCCCATTCGGTGCGCGCTGTCAGTGCGTGCTGTCAGTGCGCGCTGTGATAGGCCTCGAGAACCGACGAGGGGATCCGGCCCCGCTCGGAGATCTTCATCCCTTGCGCGACCGCCCATTCCCGAACCGCGCGGTTGACCGCGCGCTCGGATGCACTGGAGCCGTTCGACGACGCCGACGTCGACGCGCTGCGTCCGCCCCCACGGCGAGCAGCGGAAACGTAGGGGGCCAGGCTCTCCCGCAGCTTTTCGGCATTCTTCGACGACAGATCGATCTCGTAGGAGCGGCCGTCGACGGAGAACTGTACCTGCTCGTCGGCCTCGCCGCCGTCGAGGTCGTCGACAAGGGTGACGGTGGTGTGCTTTGCCACGCCACATTCCTTCCGGTATTTCCGGGCACGCGGGACCGCCGTCGGCTGTCGGGGGAACGTACGCGGATCTCTTAGAGAGCGATCGAGAATCTGAGCGAAACGATAAGGTACGCGCGCGCGGTTTGTCGAACCGCTCCGGCGTGTTTCCGCAAGAACGGTGGAGTCGTCCGCGCGGGGTCGGCGTTCGGGCGAAGGCAATCGGGAGAAAGGTGGAGCGCGGCGGGCCGGGGGTCACCGCTCGGGAGTGGACCACCAGGGGGCCGAGTGCAGCGGCGCGGCCAGGTCGACCCGCTCGCCGGGACGGGGCAGCGCCAGCCGTACCCCGGCCGCGTCGGCGGCCCGGCGCAGCCGCTCCCCGGGCTCGGACCAGCCGTGGAACCCGAGGTTGAACGTCGCCCAGTGGATCGGCAGGAGGACGTCGCCGCGCAGATCCCGGTGCCCGGACACGGCCTGTTCGGGGTCGAGGTGGATGTCCGGCCACAGATCCGAGTACGCCCCGATCGGCAGTACCGTCAGGTCGAACGGTCCGTGCGCGGCCCCGGAACGGGCGAACGCGGCGGTCGGGCCGGTGTCACCGCCGACGTAGACCCGGTGCTGCGGACCGGCCACCGCCCAGGCCGCCCACTGCGAGGTGTTGCGGCGCAGGCCGCGCCCGGAGAAATGCCGGGCCTCCAGGCAGGTCAGTGCGAGCTCGCCGACCTCGGTCCGGCCGCCCCAGTCCCGGGTCACGACCCGCTGTTCGGGGACACCCCAGGCGCGCAGGTGTTCGCCCACGCCGACCGGCGCGACGAACGTCGCCGACGAGTCCCGGGCCAGTGCGCGCACCGTGCGCCGGTCCAGATGGTCGTAGTGGTCGTGGGTGAGCAGCACGAGGTCCACCTGGGGCAATGCCGACAGCGGCGCGGGCATCGGGTAGAGCCGGCGCGGGCCCAGCAGCGGCACCGGGGAGGTGCGCTCGGACCACACGGGGTCGACCAGGACGCGCCTGCCGTCGATCTCGAGCAGCACGCACGCGTGGCCCAGCCACGTCACGGCCAGCGGCGCGGCGCGCGGCGGGAAGTGCGGCGTGGCCGGCTGAACCGGCTCGTGCGGGACGCCGTTCTCGTTGCGGCGCAGGATCATGCGCGTAGCCGTCCGGATGCTCGTGCGCTCGCGCGGGCGTCCGCTCTCGGTGTTGGAGAAGATCCCGTCCCGGGCGTGCGGCGACGTCGCCGCGGCCGCGTGCAGCGCTCGCCGGGACGCCCCCATCTGCGACCGGACGTGCAGGGCGAGGGCGGTGGCTCCGAGGGCGGTGGCTCCGGCGGCGGCGCCCAGGGCGGACGGGAGCGTGCGGCGGGGCGTGGGGGACGGCACGTCCCAAGATTACGAACGCCGGTGGTGCCCGGGGCAACGGGATCTACGGTGGGGTGATGAGCATCTCGGAGACGGCGACGGCCGCGGAGCGGGTGGCCACGCAGCGTCGGGGACACGTCCTGGTGGTCCGGATGCTGCGGCCGGACAAGCGCAACGCCGTCGACGCGGCGATGACGGCGGGGCTGGACGCGGCACTCAACGAGCTCGACGACGACCCGGACCTGTGGTGCGGCGTCCTGGCCGGCGACGAGACGGCGTTCTGTGCCGGCACCGACCTGGCCGCCGGCTCCGGCGGCCCGACCGTGCGCGGGGGCAACTACGGCGTCGTCCGCCGGGACCGGCGCACGCCGCTGATCGCCGCCGTCGAGGGGATCGCCTACGGCGGCGGGTTCGAGATCGTGCTGGCCTGCGACATGGTCGTCGCCGGGCGATCGGCCCGGTTCGGGCTCCCGGAGGTGGCACGCGGGCTGGTCGCCAACTGCGGCGCGCTGTTCCGCACACCCCGTCCGCTGCCGTTGAACGTGGCCAGGCAGATGCTGACCACCGGGCAGCCCCTCGGCGCCGAACGCGCCCACGCGCTCGGGCTGGTGAACGAGCTCGTCGCGCCGGGGGAGGCGGAGGCGGCGGCGATCGCCCTGGCGGAGCAGGTGTGCGCCAACGCCCCGGTCGCGGTCGCGGCGTCGTTGCGGGCCCTGGAGCAGGTCGTCTCCGAGCCCGACGACCGCGGCTGGGTGGCCACCGACGAGGCCTCCGCCGCGATCGC
>NZ_JADQDD010000035.1 GCF_019263595.1 Pseudonocardia sp. KRD291
CGCGCTGGGGCGACCGCGCCCAGGACGTCGTCGTGGTCTGCCACGGCGCCGACCCGGACGAGATCGAGGCCGCGCTGCGCTCGGCGTTGCTGACCGACGTCGAGCTCGCCGCGGGCGAGCGGGCGTGGGCGGCGCTGCCGGACCCGTTCGGCTGGACGCACGACGAGCCGTGCGAGGACCCGTCACCCACCGTGGCCCGCCCGGACGGGCGGACCGGACGAGAAGGAGAGCTCTGATGGCCGTTCCCAAGCGACGCATGTCGCGGTCGAACACCCGCAGCCGGCGGTCGCAGTGGAAGGCGAGTCCGCCGAAGCTGGTGCCGATCACCCTGGAGGGTCGCCGGCACCTGGTCCCGCAGAACCTGGTCCCGGCCTACCGGCGCGGGCTGATTCCCCCGCCCGGTCGGACCGACTGAGGGCCTTACCCCCCTCGCCGCCGCGGGGCCCGGTACCGGGGCCCGCGGGGCCCGCCGGACGACGTGATCGTCCGATGCCGACGGCGGGCCCTCAGCCCGACGCTGGGTCCATGCTGATGAACGAGATCCCGATGGACTCCCTGATGGCACTGGCCGAGGAGCGGCGCCGCCGCTACACCGGCGAGGCGGAGCGGTTCCGGCTGGCGCGGTTCCTGACCCGGTCCCGCCGGGCCCGGCGGCGCGACGCCCGGCACCGCGAGGTGGATGGCGGCGCGGACGCCGCGGGCACCCGGGTCACCGCCGCCGGTCACGACCTCTGCGCCTGACCGGCGACGCACCGGGCTGGCCCGCAGACGGCTCGCAAACGGCTCGCGGAACCGTCGGTGGCGCGTGCCACGATGACGTCGTGCCGAGACCGGGTTCGTCCGTCGGCCTGGTCGGGCGCGGTGCCGAGCAGGCCGAGCTGACGGCCGCCCTGGACCGGGCGCGGGAGGGCCGGGCGGCGGCCGTGCTGCTGTCCGGGGACGCCGGGGTCGGGAAGTCGCGGTTGGTCGGCGAGCTCGCCGCGGAGGCCACGGCCGCGGGCGCCCGGGTGCTGGTGGGCCGCTGTCTCGACGTCGGCGAGGCGTCGCTGCCCTACCTGCCCTTCACCGAGGTGCTGGCCGCGCTCCGGGAGTCCGCTCCGGGCCTGGTGGACTCCCGCGCGGCGCTGCGCCGGCTCGTCCCGGGTTCCGCGCCGGACGACGACGCCGGGGCCCCGGACCGCGAGCTGGCCCGGCTGCAGGTGTTCGAGGCCGTCCTCTCGGCGCTGACCGAGGCGGCGCGCGAGGCCCCGGTCCTGCTGGTGCTCGAGGACCTGCACTGGGCGGACCGCTCCAGCCGCGAGCTCGTCACGTTCCTGCTGTCCCGGCTCGGGGTCCAGCGGGTGCTCGTGCTCGCCACCTACCGGGCCGACGACCTGCACCGCCGCCATCCGCTGCGCGCGGTCCTGGCCGAGCTGGTGCGGTTGCCCGCGGTCGCCCGCCTCGAGCTGGGCCCGCTGGACCGCCACGACACGCTCGAGCTCGTGCGGGCGCTGGCCTCCGAGGGCACCGACGAGCACGTCATGGTCCGGATCGCCGAACGCTGCGAGGGCAATGCGTTCTTCGCCGAGGAGATGGTCGCAGCCTGTTCGGACGGGCTCCCGGAGGGTCTGGCCGAGGTGCTGCTCGCCCGCACCGAACGGCTCTCCGAACCGGCCCGGGCGCTGCTGCGGGTGGCGTCGGTGGCCGACCGGCGGATCCGGCACGCCGTGCTCGGCGAGGTGTCCGGTCTGGGTACCGACGAGCTGGAGCAGGGCCTGCGCGAGGCGGTCGCGCACCACGTCCTGGTCCCGGACGGCGACGCGTACGCGTTCCGGCACGCGCTGCTGCGCGAGGCGGTGCACGACGACCTGCTGCCCGGCGAGCGCAGCCGGCTGCACGCGCGGCTGGCCGACCTGCTCGCCGCCCGCGGCGACGAGCCGGGTGTCGCGGCCGAGCTGGCCCGGCACGCAATGGCCGCGCACGACCTGCCGCGCGCGCTGGCCGCGTCGGTGCGCGCGGCCGAGGAGGCCGACCGCAGACACGGCCCGGCCGAGGCACTGCTGCACGCCGAGCGGGCACTGGAGCTGTGGTCCGCGGTGGAGGACCCGGCGCGGGTGGCCGGGGTCGCCGAGAGCGTGCTGACCCGGGAGGCGGGCACGGCCGCGGGCGGGTCCGGCGACCCGGAGCGCGGGGCGGCGCTGGCCCTGCGCGCGGTGCAGCTGGCCGACGCGCACGACGGGCCGCGGGTCCGCGCCGACGCCCGCCGCCAGTACGCCCTGCGCCTGCTCGACAGCGGCGGCGGACTGCAGGCCGCGATCACCGCGGCGACCGAGGCCGTGGCGCTGCTCGACGAGGTCCCGGACGTCCCGGGTGTCCCGGACCGCACCCACCCGGAGGAGACGGCCGCGACCCGGTCCGGCGCGTTCCGCACCACCGGGCTCCTGGCCGACCGGGCCTGGGCGCACGCCGTGCTGGCCCGTGCCCTGCTACGCGCGGACCTGCACGAACCGGCACGGCGTCACGCCGGGCTCGCGGTGTCCACGGCCCGGGACGCCGCCGACCGCGACCCGGGGTCACCGCAGGGCGATCCCGACCGGCGCGACCTGCTCGGCGCCCGCGCCGACGGGCTGCTCACGCTCGCCTTCGGTGCCCAGATCGACGGGGAGGCCGCACGGTCCCGGGAGCTGCTCGCCGAGGCGGTCGTGCTCGCGGTCGAGTCCGGCAACCCGGGGGTGGAGCTGCGCACGCTGTGGAACCGGGGCGTCTCCTTCCTGGAGGAGGGGCTGCTGGACGCGGCCCGCGAGGAGTTCCGGGCCGGTGTGCGGCGCGCCGAGGCCGGCGGCCTGACCTGGAGCGGGTACGGGCTCGACCACATGGTGGGGATCGTGCGGGTCGCGTTCCAGCAGGGCGACTGGGCCGGCGCCGAGCGAGCCGTCCGGTCGGTGGATGCGGCCGTGTCCAGCAGCGTGTCCGGGCTGCTCGCCGCGGCCGGGCTGCTGGTCGGCGTGGCGCGCGGCGAGCTCGACCACGCCGAGCGCCGGGTCACCGCGCTGCTCGCCGACGCACCGGTCAACGACCAGACGATCCTGCTCCTGGGGCAGGTCGGGGCCGAGTCGGCGCTCTGGCGCGGGGACCCGGGAGTCGCGGCCCGGCGGGTCGACGAGGCCGTGGCGGGCCTGCGGCGCGAGGTGCCGCACCACATGGGCGAACTCGTGCTCGCCGCGCTCGGCGTCGCCGCACGTGCCGACGCGGTCGCGGCCCCGCAGGGCACCGTGCACCCGGGTACGGCACACCAGGACGCCGCGGCCGAGGCGGAGGCCCTCCTGCGCTCCGCCCGGGAGGTGGCACGGCTCGGGCTCCCCCGCGGCACCGAGGTCGGACCGGAGGGGCGGGCATGGCTGCGGCGTGCGGAGGCGGAGCTGACCCGGGTCCGCGGCACCCCCGACCCGGACGCGTGGACGGCGGTCGTCGAGGCGTTCGGCTACGGCGACGGCTACCGGCAGGCCCATGCCCGGTTCCGCCGGGCCGAGGCGGCGCTCCTGCTGGCCGGGAACGCGGGCCCGGCCGACGCCGCGCGCCTGCGCCGCGACGCCGCGGACGACCTCCGGCTCGCGGCCGGGGCTGCCGCGGAGCTGGGCGCCCGGCCGCTCGCGGACGCCGTCGCCGCGATGTCCGAGCGGTCCGGCCTCGGTGCGGTGACCCCGTCCCCGGCCGCGGCGGCGGCGGCGGACACACGGGTCGGCGGCAACGGTGTCGCGGCGACCCCGCTGACCCCGCGCGAGCGGACGGTGCTCGAACAGGTCGCGCAGGGCCTGACCAACCGCGGTATCGGCGAGCGGCTGTTCATCAGCGAGAAGACGGTCAGCGTCCACCTGTCCCGGGTGATGGCCAAGCTCGGCGCGGGCGGACGCGCGGAGGCCGTGTCGATCGCCTTCCGGCGCGGCCTGCTCGCGCCGGGCGAGCCGGCCGGGCCCGGCGACTGACCCGTGCGGACCATCACCGTCCCTCGGTACCCGATGCCCCGGCGATGATCTCTGCATAGTGTGGGGTCGTCCCTACACCACGGCGTGGGAGGACTGCGACGATGCAGCACACGGCCGACCTCTCGGACATCGACGGCTTCTGGACCGCCCCGATCACCGAGCGCGCCGACGACTTCGCCCGTCTGCGTGCCACCTCCGGTATCCCGTTCTTCGAGCAGCCGCCCTCGGCCTTCCTCGACCCCGGACCCGGCTACTACGCACTGACCCGGCTCGACGACGTCGTCGAGGCCAGCCGCGTGCCCGGGGTGTACCGCTCCGGCCCGGGGGCGACGTCGGTGGCCGACATGCCACCGGAGTTCCTCGAGTTCTTCGGCTCGATGATCAACACCGACGACCCGCGGCACGCCCGGCTGCGGCGGATCGTCTCCCGCGGCTTCACCCCGAAGCGGCTCGCCGCGCTCTCCGACGAGGTCGAGCGCACGGCGGCCACGATCGTCGACGACCTGCTCGAGGTTGGCGGGTGCGATGCCGTCGAAGAGATCTCGGCGCGGCTCCCACTGAAGATCATCTGCGACATGATGGGCGTGCCGGAGAGCCAGTACCGCTTCGTCTACGACAAGACCAACGTCATCCTCGGCGCCGCCGACCCGGAGTACGTGCCGGACGCGGACAACATCGTCGCCGCGCTGCTCGGCGCCGGGTCCGAGCTCGCGGCCCTGATGCGCGACCTCGGCGAGCGGCGCCTGGCCGATCCGACCGACGACGTGACGTCCGCGCTGGTCAACGCCGAGATCGACGGCGAGCGGCTGACGCCGGATGAGCTGGGCAGCTTCTTCATCCTGCTCGTGGTGGCCGGCAACGAGACCACCCGCAACGCGATCAGCTGGGGCCTGCGGCTGCTCACCGAGAACCCGGAGCAGCGGGCCGCCTGGCTGGCCGACCCGGCCGGGGTCACCCCGACCGCGGTGGAGGAGATCGTCCGCTGGTCCTCCCCGGTGATCTACATGCGGCGCACGCTGTCCGAGCCGGCCCGGCTCGGGGACACCGATCTCCCGGAGGGGCGAAGCTCGCGCTGTTCTACTGGGCGGCGAACCGGGACCCGGCGCACTTCACCGACCCGGACTCCTTCGACGTCCGCCGTTCGCCGAACCCGCACGTCGGGTTCGGCGGGCCCGGCCCGCACTTCTGCCTCGGCGCGCACCTCGCGCGCCGGGAGATCTCCGTGATGTTCTCCGAGCTGCTCCGCCGCGCGCCCGACATCGCCGTCACCGGCGAACCGCGCCGGCTGCGCTCGATGTTCATCAACGGCATCAATTACCTGCCCGTCTCCGTCTCCCCCGGAGGTTCATCGTGACCGTCTCGGTCTCCCCCGCACCGCCGATCGACTACCCCGACGTCCCCGCGACCGCGCTCGTGCGCGGCGCGGCGAACCGGTGGGGCGAGGCGACGATGCTGCACCAGCAGGGCCGGGAGATCAGCTTTGCGGGCCTGTTCGCGCGCGCCGCCGCGTTCGCGAACGCCCTGCGCGGCTCCGGGGTGTCGCACGGTGACGTCGTCGCACTGCACCTGCCGAACTGCCCGCAGTACGCGATCGGCTACTTCGGGACGCTGCTCGCCGGTGCCGTCGTCACGCCGGCGAATCCGCTGCTGCCCCCGGACGACCTGGCCGCCCAGCTCGCCGACTCCGGCGCGGTGGCCGTACTGACCTGGGAGCCCGCGCTGCGCGCGGTGACCGCGACCCGCGACCGGACGTCGCTGCGCACGGTGCTCGTCACCGGCCCGGAGCAGATCGTGGACCCGGCGCACCGCTACGACGGCGGCGAGGGCGTCACCGACTTCGAGCAGTTCCACGCCGACGCCGCGACCACCGCACCCGAGGTGCAGATCGACCCGGCGCACGACCTTGCGCACCTCGCCTACACCGGCGGGACCACCGGCCGGTCCAAGGGCGTCCGGATCACCCACCGCAACGTCGTGGTGAACACGCTGCAGACGAGCTGCTGGGGCACCGGCGCGATTCCGGCCGTCGTGGACGGTCCGCACGGGCGCGGGGTGGTCCTGGTCGACCAGGGGCCGGCGTCGGAGTTCCCGACCCGGCTCGGCGAGGGGTCCACGATCGGGATCGCGCCCTGGTTCCACGCGATGGGCGCGATCGGCGGGCTCAACGTGCCGCTGCTGACCGGCGGCCGGACCGTCGTGCACGGGCGCTTCGACCCGGCCGCCTACCTGGTCGACGCGCTCCGGTTCGAGATCACGTCGATGAGCGGGGCGCCGCCGGTCTTCGCGGCGTTGCTCGCGCACCGGGGCGCGGCCGAGAGCCTGAGCAGCGTGCGCGCGCTGACCTCCGGTGCCGCGCCGCTGCCGGGCGAGGTGATCGCGGGCCTGCAGGCCTGGCTGGGCTCCGACATCGTGATCAGCGAGGGCTACGGGCTGACCGAGGTGACGATGGCCGCGACGCTCGGCCCGGCCGGGCGTTCCGCCGAACGCCGCACCGGCACCGTCGGGCGGCCGATCTCCGACACCGAGGTCCGGATCGTCGACGAGTACGGCAACGAGGTCGCGGCCGGCACCGAGGGCGAGGTGCACATCCGCGGACCACAGGTGATGGACGGCTACCTCGACCGGCCCGAGGACAACGCGGCGACGTTCGTCGACGGCTGGCTGCGCACCGGTGACGTCGGCGTCCTCGACGAGGACGGGTTCCTGCGGATCGTCGACCGGCAGAAGGACATGCTGCTCTACAAGGGCTACAACGTGTACCCGCGCGAGCTGGAGGAGCTGCTGCTCGCCCAGACGGGTGTGCTCGGCGCGGCGGTCGTCGGACGCCCGGACGCGACGGCGGGCGAGCTGCCGGTGGCGTTCCTGGTCGCCCCCGAGCTCGACCAGGCCGGCGCCGAGGCGGCGATCGAGGCGGTGAACGAGCGGGTCGTGCACTACAAGCGGATCCGCGAGGTGCGGCTGGTCGAGCAGATCCCGGTGTCCGCGGCCGGCAAGGTCCTCAAGAGGGAGCTGCGACAGGGGCTCGCAACCGGGTGACCACCATCTGACGTTCGGTCACCGGACCCGCCTCCAATGTCATCCCGACGAGTGATTCAGGGTCCCCGACGGGGCGAACGCGCCGATTACGGTTAACGACGGAGCAGCGGGGTACGACACTCGGGTCACGAAGGAACCGGCAGCGCACCGGATCCCGATGCACCCGTCCGGCCCACGGCCGGGTGGGCCGTCTCCCCGAGTCCGACCTCCGAGATCGTGGTGATCCCCGTGTCCGCGCTGCCCCAGAACGTCCCCGTCCGTACCGCCACCGCAGCCCGTTCGGGCGACGCCCGCCCGAGCGGTGCCGCCCGGCCGCTGCACATCCCCGCCCCGCGTCCGCCGTCGGACCGTGCTGCCCGCGCCGGCGCCGCACCGGAGATCCGGATCCCGTCGCCGCGGGTGCCGTCGGACGTCGCACGGCCGGCCGGTCACGGTGCGCACCCCGAGGCCGGCAAGCACCGCGCCGTCGTCCCCGTCAGGTCGCGGGGCGAGACCGCGCTGCTCCTCGCGGGCCGCGTCGGCAGCCTGACCACGCTGGCCGCGCTGCTGGTCGTGTCGGCCGCGTTCGCCGGGATGCTCGACGGCTCGGAGCCGACCGGGCCCGCGGCGCAGGTCGCCACGACCACGCTGCGCTGACCGGCGGCCCCGGAGCGCCGCGGGAGCCCCGCCGGGGGCGGAGGTCAGGCCGCCGCTTCGGGCGAGTGCGAGTCCTGGGCCTTCAGCACGTGGTCGACCAGGTCCATGACCAGCCGGTTCCCGCCGAGACGGTAGCCGAAGTCCTCCCAGGAGAGCAGCTCGCGCGAGACCAGCTCGCCGACCGGCCCGGGATAGAGACGCGTCGCACGGAACGCCGCCGCGCGCATCCGCATCTTCTCGTGATGGTCCATCGGTGCGGGAGTCATCCCCACCACCTCCGCGATGTCGGGTAGAGACCTTGCTCGGCACGCTCCGCGCTGAGTCGCATCGCCGTCCTCATGGTGACGCACGAACCGGCGGTGCGATGCCCTCCGATGGTGGAAGTGGGCAGGCTCTCAGATCACCGGCCGTTACGGTGGGCTCATGTCGATCGACACCGGTACCCGTACCCGCGACCTGCTCTGGTCCGACATCTCCGACATCTACCGGTCGGTCCTCGAGCACCCGTTCGTCACCGGACTCACCGACGGGACGCTGCCGCACGAGACGTTCCGGCACTACGTCGTGCAGGACGCCCACTACCTGCGCGGCTACGCTCGCGCCCTCGCCGTCTGCGCGGCGAAGGCCCCCGGCGAGGCCGAGGTGGCCATGTTCGCCGAGCACGCCGGCGGTGCGATCGCGGCCGAGCAGGAGCTGCACGGCGACCTGCTGGACGGGCTGGGCCTGACCTCGGAGCAGGCCGCGTCGATGCCGGTCGCCCCGGCCACCCGGGCCTACGTCAGCTACCTGCTCGCCGCCGCCTACGGCGGTTCCTACGCCGAGGCCGTGGCCGCGGTGCTGCCCTGCTACTGGATCTACGGCCGGGTCGGCGAGCACCTGCTGGCGGCAGGGTCACCGGACCCGCTGTTCCAGCGCTGGATCGCGATGTACGGCGGCGAGGAGTACGGCGCCGTCGTCGACGCGGTGCTCGACGCGACCGACCGGATCGGCGCCCTGGCCTCCGAGCGCGAGCTGGGCCTGATGCGCGAGCACTTCACCACGACCTCGCGCTACGAGTGGATGTTCTGGGACGGGGCCTACCGGCGCGAGACCTGGCCCGTCTGAGCCGACCCCGGACCCGGGGTCGGCGGCCGGGAGTCAGCGGGCGTCGATCCGGTCCGGGATGATCATGTGCAGGACGAAGCTCACGATCGCGACGATGATCGCCCCCCAGAAGCCGGGCCAGAACCCGTCGACGACGAACGGCAGGTCGACCGCCGAGGCCAGCCCGCCTACCAGCCAGAACAGCAGCGCGTTCACGACCAGCCCGATCAGGCCCAGGGTCAGCACGTAGAGCGGGCAGCCCACGACCTTGATCAGTGGCTTCACCACGGCGTTGACCACACCGAAGATCAGCGCGACGACGAGCAGCGTGCCGATCCGCGAGCTCGTCGAGGAAGCGCCCAGCTCGATGCCGTCGACGAGCACGGTGGCCACCCACAGCGAGGCCGCCACCACCAGCACCCGGACGCCGAACGCGAGCGCGGGCGACGCGCGCCCGCCCCGCCGGTGCCCGGCTCCGTACTCGGTACTCATGCCGTCTCCACGGTAAGAAGTGCGTCGACGGTACTCATCCGACCACCGCCTGGTAGACCAGCGTCGTGAGCTGGGACCGGATGGGGTAGGCGCTCGACGGGACGAGCTGGGTGAAGAACATCGCGGTCAGGTCCTCGGCCGGGTCGACCCAGAACGCCGTGGAGGCCAGCCCGCCCCAGGCGAACGTGCCCTCGGGAGCGAGCTGGTGGGTCCGCGCGTTGTCCAGCACCACCGAGAACCCGAGCCCGAAGCCGACGCCGGTGAACGCCGACTCGGCGAAGATCGGCCGGCCGACCGTGTCCAGGTCGCCGCCGCCGGGCAGGTGGTTGCGGGTGGCGTGGGCCAGCGTGCGCGGACCGAGCAGCCGCACGCCGTCCAGCTCACCGCCGCGTACCAGCATCTGGGTGAAGCGATGGTAGTCACCGACCGTGGACGCCAGCCCGCCACCGCCGGAGAGATAGGTCGGCTCGCGGGTGATCGACTCCCGCAGCGCCTTGCTCACCACGAGACCGCCACCGGGTTTGGCGTTGTAGAGCTCGGCCAGGCGCGGGTCCTCGGCGGGCACGTGGAACGAGGTGTCGTCCATGCCGAGCGGGCCCAGGATCCGCTCCCGGAAGAACTCGTCGAGGGTGCGCCCGGAGGCGACCTCGACGACCCGGCCGAGCACGTCGGTGGCCACCGAGTAGTTCCATTCCGTGCCCGGCTGGAACAGCAGCGGGAACGCGGCGAACGCCTCGGCGGCGCCGGCCAGGTCGACCCCGCGCGGGACGCCGAACTCGTAGCCCTTGCCGCGGTACATCTCGTCCACCGGGTGCGCGTGGTGGAAGCCGTAGGTCAGTCCGGCGGTGTGGGTGAGCAGGTGCCAGACCCGCATCGGCTCGACGGCGGCGTCGGTGCCCGGGTTGAGCGCGGAGCCGCCGCGGTAGACGCGCTGGTCGGCGAAGGCCGAGATGAACTTCGAGACCGGGTCGGTGAGCTCGAGCGCGCCGGACTCCCACAGCATCAGCGCCGCGACGGAGGTGATCGGCTTGGTCATCGAGTAGATCCGGAACAGGGTGTCCGGCCCGACCGGCAGGCCGGCGTCGACGTCACGCAGGCCGTAGTGGCTCAGGTGGGCCAACTTCCCGCGCCGGGCGACCGCGATCGTCCAGCCGGGGAGCTTCCCGTCGTCGACGTAGCGGCGGAAGTGGGAGTCGATCCGGGCCAGCCGTTCGGCGTCCAGACCGACCTCGGCCGGATCGGCCTCGATCGTCGGTTCGGTCACGCCCACGACCCTACCCACGACGCGTCGCCACGGTCCTGATGATCCACCGTCCGGGCCGTGTGAGTGGTGTGTGCCCGTCGTGCGGTGCTCAGACCGCGCGGACCTCGTAGCGCGCCAGCCGGTGGCCCCGCAGCTGCGGCGCCGCACGCACGGCCGCGGCCAGTGCCCGGGCCGGCAGCGACAGCCCACGGTGCACGTCCTCGGGCAGCTCCGCGGACCCGCGCGACTCCTTCAGCTGCAGCCCCCAGGGCTCCAGCTCCTGCGGGTCCTCGCAGGTCCAGTCGAACATCAGACCGCGCGAGCACAGCGGCTCGCAGCGCTGCAGCCGGTCCGCGACGGACCGGGCGACGGTGTCCATCAGCAGCGTCGCCCCGGGCAGCACCGAGCCGATCGTGAACACCACTCGCTGCACCCCCTGCTCGGGCAGCAGGGTCAGGACCGACTCCGAGACGAGCAGGTACGGGCCGGGCAGCTCGCGCACCACGTCGAGCCAGTCCTCGTCGAGGACCGAGCCGGCCACGAAGCGCCTGCCCGCCGTCTCGGGCAGCAGCTCCCGGCGCAGTGCGGTGACCTCGGGCAGGTCGACGTCGACCCAGTTCGTGTCCGCCCGGACGTCCGTCATCAGCCGCTCCGCACGGGTGCTGAGCCCCGCCCCGAGCTCGACCACGGTGCCCGAGGGATGCGCGGTGAGGAACTCCCGGACCCAGTGGTCGAAGATCGCGCCGCGCAGCACCGTGGCCAGGTCGTCGAGCCGGGGCGCCGCGGCCGGGCCGGTCGCGCCGGTCCCGATCTCGGGACCGATCAGGTCGACGACACCGGCCGCGGCCGGGTCCGGGACCAGCGGCCGCCGGCGACGGGCGTCGTGCGCGCGCGCCTGCAGGGGCGCCAGCAGCGTCTGCTCCAGTGCCCCGAGATCCCACGACCGTCCGTGCGCCACGCCCACCCCCGTGCGGCGGAACCTAACAGCGCCCCCGGCCCGGCGGCCTGACTCCCCCCGGCCCGGGGGCGGCCAGCGGCGCCGGAACGTCGGTGCACGGCCCACGAACGGCCCGCAGCGGGGTGCGCCACGGCGGTGACCCGGCCGACAACGGAGGATGGCGGGTATGCCGACTCCCCACCGGGGCGCCACCGAGCCCCCGGCCGGTCACGGTGACGCCGAGGTGCTCGACCTGCTCCGGCGACGCCGGGCCGAGGACAGCCACCCCGGTACCCGCTCGGACCCGCACACGCTCGCGCTGGTCGTGGGCGGCGGCGGGATGCGCGGCGCCTACGCGGGCGGGATGGTGCACGCGCTGCACGATGCCGGGCTCGCGAGCGGGTTCGACGTCGTCTACGGCAGCTCGGCCGGGGCGTTCGTGGGCACCGCGCTGGTGCTCGGGCACGGCCGCGACGCCGCGCGGATCTTCGTCGACGACATGGCAGGCAAGGACTTCATCGACCCTCGGCGTTTCGGCAGCCGGAACCCGGTGGTCTCGCTGGACCACCTGCTCGACCACATCCTGGTGCACTCCAAGCCGACCGAGTGGCAGTCTCTTGTGGACAGCCCGGTGCCGCTGCGGGTGATCGTCACCCACGCCGGCGACCTGCGCCCGCACGTGATCACCGGCCTGCCGCACGGCGACGACTGGAAGCGCGCCATGCGGGCGACGGCGGCGATCCCGCTGCTCACCGGCCCACCGGTGCGGATCGACGGGCAGGGGTGGATCGACGGCTCGGTCGGCGACCCGCTGCCGGTGGCGCGGGCGTTGCGCGACGGGGCCACCCACGTGCTGGCCCTGATGACCCGCACCGTGGGCGAGCTGAGCCGGCACACCCCGGGTGACCGGACACCGCTGTGGGCGCGGTCGCTCGATCTCCTCGCGCCGGGGCTGGGCCGGATGACCCAGGACGTGGCGCGGCACGGTGAGAGTCTCGCGCTGATCACCGACGCCGCACATCCAGGCCGCGCGGGCGCGCACCTGCTCACGATCGCCCCGTCCCGCTCGGCCGGGGTGCGCGGCCTGACGACCGACCCGGACCGGGTCCGCGAGGCGACCCGGATCGGGCACGACGCCGTGCACGCCTCGTTGGCCGCCTCCTGAGCCGCGCCCGCCCCCGGCGAGATGATTTTCGCGGTCCGGGGCCGTCTACCGTCAAGGAGGCCCGGCCGGACCTCGCGCGAGGGGTGAGTCATGGCGGAAGAACGCGCGACGCCGTTCGCCGCGCGGACCGTGACCGTTGCTCCCGGAGACTCCCGGCTGCACGACGAGGACGAGTGGCAGGGCACGTTGATCGTGGTGGAGTCGGGCGAGATCGAGCTGCGCTGCCGCGCCGGGGGACGCCGCCGCTTCGCCGCAGGCGCCGTGCTGTGGTTCACCGGGCTGGACCTGGCCTCGGTGCACAACCCCGGCGACGAGCCCGCGGTGTTCCGCGGGATCAGCCGCGAGCGGTGACCGCTCAGCCCGCTTGGTCGAGGGCGCGCAGCCAGATGCCGTTGCGGGTCTGGACCAGACCCAGCGTGCGCGGGTCCAGGCACGAGCCCGCCTTGCGGTGGGCGTCCCAGAGCGGGGCGTCGTCGAAGACCTGACCGCACCCTCCGGTGCGGACGCAGCAGTGCGCCCGGTCGGGGCCGACCCATTCCCGGCCGCAACACGACATCCGCACCAGCACCACGCCCGGGAGGGTACGCCCGGACCCCGACATTTCCGGTCGCACGCGCGCGGGCGTGACCGCCGTCATCCGGGCGGCCCCGTGCGCGACCGGGCCGGTCCTCACCCGTCCTCGTGCAGCAGGTCGTACCAGGCGCCGTCGTGGACGAGCTCGTTGTCCACCCCGGCGACCCCGTCCCGACGGAAGTGCCCGACCAGCCGGAAGCCGTTGCGCTCGGCGACATGGCGGCTCGCGGTGTTGTCCCAGGACGTGCCGAGCTGCAGGCGGGTGCGGCCGAGCCCGCCGTCGGCGACGGGGGTGAACGCGTGCTCGCGCACCATCCGCACCGCCTCGGTCACCACGCCGCGTCCACGGGCGTCCGGGTGTGCCCAGTAGCCGACCTCGCCGCTGTCCGGGGCGTAGGGCCGGTCCAGCCCGAACACCGTGATGTTGGCCAGCAGACGGTCGTCGCCGGGGTCGGCGACCGCCCACGTCACGGCCTGCCCGAGCGACTCCTGCAGCCGGAGCCGCCGGACGAACGACCGCGCGTCGTCGAGGCCGTACGGGTGCGCCAGGGTGGCGTTCCAGTAGCGGGCGCGGGGGTCCGAGCAGGCCTCGACGATCCGCGGCAGGTCCGCCTCGGCGTGCGGGCGCAGCCGGACGCGGTCGCCGACGAGGACCGGGACGGGCCACCACGTCGTCACCGGCGTGCGTCCGGCGACCGGACGCTGCGGGTCCGGGCGCAGCACCGCGTGCCAGGAGTCGACGAGCCCGTCGCGCGACGGGTGGGCCAGTGTCCTGGTGCCCTCGAACGCGAACCCGCAGGCGTGCGCGACGCGCCACGACGTCCAGTTGTCCACCATCGCCGACCACTGCAGGACCGGGAACCCCGCCACGTCGAAACCCCAGTCCGCGGCGAGCCGCAACGCACGCGTCATGAACCCGCGCCCGCGGGCCCACGGTGCGAGCCCGAACCCGACGTCGGGTGGCGGCCCCGTGCGCAGCTCGACCTGCCCGGCGAACCGCGCACGGCCGTCGTCGGGGGCCTCGATCGTCCAGCAGAACATGCTGCCGTCGCACCACCCTGCCTCCACCGCACGGACCCGGTCCAGAGCGTCGGAGCGGCGGTAGGGAGTCGGGACGCTCGTCCAGGAGACCGTGGCCGGATCCCTCGCCAGCGCGGTCAGCTCGTCCGCATCGGACATCTGTTGCGCGCGCAGGGTGACCACGCCGTCGGTCAGCACCGGGACGGAGCGGGGCGGCGCGGGCGCGGCGAGGTCGGTCACCGGACCTGGATACCGGGCCCTATCAGGGGACGGCAATCGGATTCTCGCCGGTCGATCCCTACGATCGGGGTCGGCCCGCAGGGGGTGGGCCGTGGAAGAGGTGGGCGCGTGGGCATCGCGGGACGACTGGTCGACCGACAGCTCGGGCTGGACGGGCCGCCCGCGGCGTACGTCGCCGACGAGGGCCTACGGGTCCCGATGACCGACGGCGTCGAGCTGATGGCCACCCTCTACCGCCGTCCCGGCCCGTTGCGGCCCCGCCCGACGGTGCTCATGCGCACCCCCTACGGCCGCGACGGCCTGGGCTCGATCATCGGATCGCTGCTGGCCCGGCGCGGGTTCCAGATCCTGGTGCAGAGCACCCGGGGCACGTTCGGCTCCGGCGGGCAGTTCCGCCCGTTCCTCAACGAACGCTCGGACGGGCTGGACACCCTGGCCTGGCTGCGTGGGCAGGAGTGGTGCGACGGTCGCGTGTCGACGGTCGGGCCGAGCTACGTCGGGCACACCCAGTGGGCGATCGCGCCGTACGCGGACCCGGGCCTGGTCTCGATGAACGCCGACATCACGGCCTCGGAGTTCACCAGCACGTTCTACCCGGGCGGCGCGCCGGGCCTGCTGAACCTGGCGAACTGGGTGAACCAGATCGGGCGCCAGGAACGCAGCCGCGCCCTGACCGGGCTCCTGACCACCCCGATCGTGAGCCGCCGCAAGCAGCGCGCGGTCGAGTCGCTGCCCCTGCAGGCCGCCGACGTCGCGCTCTCCGGAGCCCCGGTCGTGTTCTGGCGCGACTTCATCGAGCACGCCGACTCGCCCGGGGAGTTCTGGGGGCCGGCCGAGCACGACGGGTTCGACCCGGCCCGGATGCCGCCGGTCAGCATGGTCACCGGTTGGTGGGACCTGTTCCTGGACCGCCAGCTCGTGGACTTCACCGCCCTGCAGCGCGGCGGCGCGACGGCCCGGATCACGATCGGGCCGTGGACCCACGGCGACCGCGGATCGCTCGCCACCACCGCCCGCGAGATGGTCAACTGGCTCGGCCGGCACCTGCACGGCGAGCCGGACGACGGGCGCGCCCCGGTGCGGGTCTACGTGCAGAACGCCGACCGCTGGACCGACCTGCCGTCCTGGCCGCCGTCGGACGCCGAGGCCACGGACTGGCATCTCGCCCCGGCCGGCCGGCTCACCGGTGACGGCCCCGGCGCCCGGGGCGAGGTGGACCGCTTCGTCTACGACCCGGCCGACCCCACCCCCGCCGTCGGCGGGCCGATGCTGCAGCCACCGTCGAAGCAGCACGACAACCGCGGCACCGAGGCGCGCGACGACGTGCTCGTCTACACCGGACCGGAGCTCGAGCAGGACCTCGACCTGATCGGCGACGTCCATGCCGTGATCTACGTGCGGACCGACGGCGGGCGCGGCGACGTGTTCGTGCGGCTCTGCGACGTCGAGCCGGACGGCCGCTCGCTCAACATCACCGACGGGATGCACCGCCTGCGGCCCGAGGCCGAGGCCGTCGCGCCGGACGGGACGGTCGCGGTGCGGATCCCGCTGAGCCCGACCGGGTACCGGGTCCGGGCCGGGCACCGGCTGCGCGTGCAGGTCGCGGCCGCGGCGTTCCCGCGGTTCGCCCGCAACCACGGCACCGGGGAACGGGTCGCCACCGCGACGTCCGGACGCCGGATCGGCTACGAGATCCGGCACGGCGCCGACCACCCGTCCCACGTGACCCTGCCGCACCACCCCTGAGCGGATACCGCTGATCAACAGCGGTGCGGTCCCATAGTGAGACACTGATATGTGAGCCACGCCACTACCGTCGGTGAGCGGCCCCCGGCGTTCCCGCGCACGTCCGGGGAGCCATCGGCGACCAACGGAGGTAGTGATGAAGGCTCTCGTGTACCACGGTCCGGGCCAGAAGGCGTGGGAGGACGTCCCGGACGCGGCGCTCCAGGAACCGACCGACGTCGTGGTCAAGGTGGACACGACCACGATCTGCGGCACCGACCTGCACATCCTGCAGGGCGACGTCCCCGCCGTCACCGACGGCCGGATCCTCGGCCACGAGGCGGTCGGGACGATCACCCAGATCGGCGACGCGGTACGGGGCTTCGCCGTCGGTGACCGGGTGCTGGTCCCGGCCATCACCAAGTGCGGGCGCTGCGAGTACTGCGGCAAGGGCATGCCGTCGCACTGCCAGACCGTCGGCGGCATCGGCTGGATCTTCGGACACCTGATCGACGGCACCCAGGCCGAGTCGGTGCGCGTGCCCTACGCCGACACCTCGCTCTACGCGGTGCCGGAGAACGTCACCGACGAGCAGGCCGTGTTCCTCGCCGACTCGCTGCCCACCGGCTACGAGGTCGGCGTCCTGGCCGGCAACGTGCGTCCGGGCAGCACCGTCGCCGTCGTCGGCGCGGGCGCGGTCGGGCTCTCGGCGATCCTGACCACCGGGCTCTGGGGCGCGTCGCGGGTGATCGCGGTCGACTCGAACAAGTTCCGGCTGGCCCGGGCGATGGAGTTCGGCGCCACCGACGTGGTCGAGGCCGGAGACGGGCAGGTCGAGGAGGTCCTGGCGATGACCGACGGGCTCGGCGTGGACGTCGCGATCGAGGCCGTCGGCTACCCGGAGACGCTGCTGACCGCGGCGAAGCTGGTCCGCCCGGGCGGCACCATCGCCAACATCGGCGTGCACGGCGCGCCGGTCACGCTGCCGATGGACGCGATGTGGATCCAGAACGTCACGATGACGATGGGCCTGGTGGACACGGTCTCGATCCCGACGCTGCTCAAGATGGTCGGCAGCGGCCGGATCCCGGCGGAGAAGATGGGCACGCACTCGTTCACCTTCGACCAGATGGACGACGCCTACGACGTGTTCTCCAACGCCGCCGCCAACGAGGCGCTCAAGGTCGTCATCCGCCCGGCCTGACCCGCAATCCGCTCGCCGTCCCCGGTCGCGTCCGGTTCACTGCGGCCGGGGACTGATTCCGGTACCGGAGAAATCGTGGAAACGGCAACACGCCGGACCCGTGGAACGGGTCCGGCGTGTGGTCGTCGCTCAGCTTCGAGCCGTTTCCGGCTCAGATGATGCGACCGTTCACTTGTTGTTGAGCTGGGTCTGCGAGTCGCCCGCGGCGCAGGTGCCCTCGGCGCCGGTGCCGTCGGCCGCGTTGCCGGTAGGGGCCAGCACGCCGAGGATGCCGACCGCGACGTTGGCGTCGATGGGCGGGCAGAGCGCGACGTTGTTCAGGGCGTTGACGTCACCCAGGTTGACCAGGCCGTTCTGGCTGCTGTTGCGGCTGCTGTCCGAGAAGTTGACCTGGTCCGCACCGCCGCGGTGGTGACCGCCCGACTCGCCACCCTTGTCACCGGCGAACGCGAGCGGGCTCACGGCCAGCAGACCGGCGGTGACGGTGGCGGCGACGATTCCGACCTTCTTCAGCACAGTTTCTCTCCGTTGTGTACGGGGTCCGCGGTGGACCCGTCGTGTTCAGCGTGGGTAGTGGGAGCCCCGCTGATGAACTGAACGTTATCCACCACTCGATCGAACCAACGAACGATCTACCTCTATCGGATGAGAGGCATTACTCTCAGGGAGGATACTGCTCTCATCAGGCATGTCCGACGACCAGGAATCGGCGCATTCGTCCCAACTTCGTGACGCGACGTCACCGTGTTCTACCCGAACGGTCGCGCATCTTTCGCCATTACTACGCGCTGTCATGCACGACACTCCGTCGTGTTCCCCGAACAGGGGGAACACGGCCGTGTGTCACCGGTCCGGGCGGTCCGCGACGGTTCCGACCCGGTCGCACGACGCCGGGAGACGGCCCGTCAGAACATGCCGTTGTCGTTCGCGGAGGCGGCCGGGATGACCTGCAGGACGTCCCAGTGCTCGACGACCTTGCCGTCGTCGTCCACGCGGAAGATGTCGATGCCCGCGTAGTCGTCGCTGCCCGGCCAGGTCTGGTGGCAGTGCAGGACGACCAGCTCGCCCTCGGCGATCACGCGGACGAACCGCACGTGCTTGCCGGGGTAGTCGGTGGCCATCCGTTCGAAGTAGTCGACGAAGGCCAGCTTGCCGTCGGCGACGTGCACGTTGTGCTGGGTGTAGGTCTCCCCGGCGTAGCGCTCGAGGGCCTCGGCGGGCCGGCACTCGTTGAACATCAGGTCGTAGAACGCCTGGACGGTGTCCTTGTTGCGCTGCAGGGCGGAGTCGGTCATCGCGGGCTCGCCTTCGCTCGGGGGATCGCACGCCCCAACCGGCCGGCGGGCACTTTCATTCCGGTGCCCGGGCCGTTGAGGGGTGGCCGGGAATCGGCCCGTCCACCGATGACTTCGTGGCCCGCGCCCGGTCGTCACCGGCATGAGCGATACGGAAGCCGGCACGGGCAAGGTCGTCGTGAACAGGGCGATGTCGCTGGACGGCTTCATCGCAGGCCCCGACGACGCGATGGACTGGATCCTCGAGTACCTGACGGAGTTCGCGTTCCCCGAGGTCATGGCGGCCACCGGCGCCATGCTGGTCGGCCGGGGCACCCACGAGGTCGGCAGACGAATGTCCGCCGGGGACACCGACTACGACGGGGGGCCGGTGTTCGTCCTGACCCACCGCCCGCCGGACGAGCCGGAGCGGGGGGTCACGTTCCTCAGCTGCGGTCTCGAGGAGGCCGTCGCCACGGCGCGCGCCGCCGCGAGCGGGAAGAACCTGGAGATCCTCGGGGCCGATGTGGCCGGACAGTGCCTACGGCGGGGTCTCGTCGACGAGGTCCTCGTCTACGTCCTGCCGGTGCTGCTCGGCGACGGTGTGCGCTTCTCCAGATCCGGGCTCGGTCGGATCGACCTCGAACCGTTCGGCAACCGGCAGTCCGGTCCGGTGACGATGCTGCAGTTCCGCGTGCGGAAGTAGGTACGTGCGCCACGTCCACCCGGGTGGAGCCCGCGTCGATCCGCCTCAGACCATCGTCGCCCCGGCCACGACGAGCACGAACGACACGCAGCAGGACGACTCGGATCAGCGCGCCGTTGTGCAGGGCCACGCCCCGAGCGACACCGGGTGGGACGGGGGCCAGGTAGTTGCGTTCAGGGCTGTCGGGCCCATCGGATCGTCGGGTCGATGCACAGGACGGTCACGAGCCGGGCCAGGCCGAAGTAGTGGCCCGCCGGCGACCCGCACGACCCGGCGACGAGCGTCGCTCTCGTCGCAACCCGTCCGACGAGAGCGCCGGTCGCTGCACGCTCCCTCTCGCGCGAGCCTCCGGCAGGGTTGGGCGAGCGGCGTGGTCGTCGGAACCTTTCCGACGAGAGTGGCGCTCATGCGGAGGGCATGACGACGCTGGCGGCCAGCAACAGCGCGGCGACGAGGCCGCTCGATCCGCCAGCACGGCATGAGCCTGCTGGAGCGCGCCGGCCGCATGCGCCCGGGACACCGCTCCCACCGCGTGGCCGAACTCGGCGCCCGCTTCGCGACGGCTCCACCGGCGTGGGCGGGCCGTGTGCTCGTCCCGTGTCGCCGTGCGGCTCACGACGAGAACGACCCCCGCCAACGTTTCCGCTGGTCGAGGGCCGTTTTCACAAGGTGTGGCAGGTGAAGGATTCGAACCTTCGAAGGCGATGCCGACGGATTTACAGTCCGCTCCCTTTGGCCACTCGGGCAACCTGCCGGGGTGCGCTCGCTGTGCGCTGACGCGTGGAGAAGGATACGACACCAACCGACCGGGTCCCCCGAGGGGGCCCCGCAGAGGAGGACGCATGGCCGACCCGTCGTTCGACGTGGTGAGCAAGGTCGACCGCCAGGAGGTCGACAACGCCCTGAACCAGGCCGCTAAGGAGCTGTCGCAGCGTTTCGACTTCCGCGGCACGAACACCGGGCTGTCCTGGGCGGGCGAGGAGGCGATCACCTTCGAGTCCGACACCGAGGAGCGGCTGCTGGCCGGGATCGAGGTGTTCAAGGAGAAGCTGATCAAGCGCGGCATCTCGCTGAAGGCGCTCGAGGTCGACGAGCCCGCGATCTCCGGCAAGTCCTACAAGGCGAACGGCAAGATCCTCCAGGGGATCGCCCAGGACAAGGCCAAGGAGATCAGCAAGACGATCCGCGACGAGAAGCTCAAGGGCGTCCAGGCCCAGATCCAGGGCGACCAGCTGCGCGTCTCGGGCAAGAAGAAGGACGACCTCCAGGCCGTGATCTCCCTGCTCAAGGGCAACGACTTCGGGATCGCCCTGCAGTTCACCAACTACCGGTAGGTGGCCGGCGTCACCATCGAGGCTCCCCGGCTCCCTCTCGCCGCACGTCCTGTCGACCACACCGTTGCCAGGTAGGGTCCGCCACGGACGTCCGATCGAATTAGGACACGCCACGATGGGAAGGAATGGCCTGTATGCCGTCGACCGAGCCGGCCGACCGAAACCCGGACAAGGGCTATGTCGCCCTGTTGGGTTGGAGCCTGAACGCGGTTGAGGCTCTGGACCGATTCGACCGCCGCTATGTGGTCGTCGCGCCGGAGTGGGCCGAAGAATACTGCAAGAACAACGAGATCCCTTACATTCCCTGGAATTTCGAGCGGCTCAACGACCGCTCGATGGAGATCGCGGAGACCCTCCAGGAGGAGGGCGTCGACGTCGCGATCCCGCTGTACGAGGAGACCGTCGAGTGGGCCGGGGCCATCAACTCGGTCCTGCTGGACAACCCGCGGCTGCTGGGCCAGGCGATGCTGCTCCGCGACAAGGCGCTGATGAAGCGACGCGCCCAGCTCGGCGGTATCCGGGTCGGGATCTTCGAGGAGGCCCACGACAAGGGCGACGTCATCCGCTTCCTCAAGCGCGTCAACCAGACGTTGCTCAAGCTCGACGGCGACCCGAACGACCCGATCCACCTCAAGGCGTTCGACAAGGCCGGCAGCCTCGGGCACCGGGTGATCCGTACCCCGGACGAGGTCGACGGGATTCCGGACGAGGAGTTCCCGGTACTGATGGAATCCCATCTCGACGGCTGGGAATTCGCCGTCGAGGCATGGGTACACAACGGTAAGATCAAGTTCCTGAACATCTCCGAGTACGTCCGTCTCGGGTATTCGGTGTTCGTACCGGCCACTCCCGAGCTGGAGAAGTACCGGCCCGCGATCACGCAGCAGATCGAGAAGCTGATCAAAGCTTTCGATATCGACTTCGGATTCGTGCACCCCGAGTACTTCGTCACCAGTGACGGCGAGATGTACTTCGGTGAGGTCGCCTACCGGCCGCCGGGCTTCAAGGTCTTCGAGCTGCTCGAGCGCGCCTACGGCTTCAACGCCTACCAGGCGCTGGTGCTGGCCTTCGACCCGAAGACCACCGAGGAGGAGATCGACGCGTTCTTCCCGCGGGAGGTCGTCGACGCCCGGGGCTACGCCGGGTGCTTCGGGGTCTACCCGCGCCGCCGGGTCGTCAGCGAGCTGGCGATCCCGGAGGAGACCGAGGACCACGACTACTTCGAGTCCCACGAGCTCTCGGCCCCGCTCGAGGAGACGGTCACCAAGCGGACCGCGTTCGGGACACACTGGGGACTGGTGTACTTCTTCGGGGACGAGCCGTACCAGATGCGCGATCTACTCAAGAGACAAGAGGATCTTGATTTCTACGTCTGACGTTCTCCTCAGGACCTCTTGCGCGGAAGGAAGCCGGTGACGGCGATCGACAGCGACCCGGGCGACGACGCGACGCTGACCAAGCGTCTGGCCGCGCTCGACGACGCCACGCGAGCCATGGCCGAGAGCCGTGACTTCGGGAAGCAACTCAAGCTGCGACGGGTGCTGGACTCGCTGCGGCGCACCCTGCAGCAGCCGGGCGGCTGCGCGGCCGTCCAGTCCCGCGCAGAGGCCCTCGAGGAGGCCGGCCTGTTCATGGGCACGGACTGGGCATCGCCGGAGATCCTGGTCCCCGCGCTGGGTGCCGCCGGGCTGCGCAGTGGCGACGCGGACACGGTCCTGCTGGAGGCGACCAGCGAGCTGCGGATGCTCGCGATCGCCACCGGCGAGTACGCCCATCCGGCGATCTCGGCCGAGGACGCGCACCAGTTCGTCACGCAGGTCCTGGCGACGAACCTGACGATGCTGTTCACCCCGCCGAGCGAGGCCGAACGCACCAAGCAGGGCAGGCTCGCCCAGCTGATCCGGGACCTGTTCCGCCATCTCGGGGAGCGGATCGGCTACGAGAGCGTCCTCGACCGGCTGGTCGACGAGCTCTGGCGGATCCTGCGGCAGCGGCCGATCCAGGTGGAGCCGGTCCAGAAGATGATCACCCAGATCGCGATCTACCGGAGCGACCCGGACGTCGACCTGGGCTCGGCCGTGCAGGGGTTGGACCGGCTCATCACGAGCCTGTTCGGCACCACGGAGGCGTCCCGGGAGGACCCCGGCATCGACGTGTTCCGGTCCCGGCTGGAGGCGATGGACGCCAGCGCACTGCAGTTCGAGGCGACCGGGTTCGCCCGGGCGATGCACGACACCGGGCTGGTCTCGCCCTACCACGCGGAGCTGCTGCGGTTCCTGCTCGAGGGCAGCGACTACCTGCTCGCCGAGGCGCTGGGGCTGTCCAACACCGGGCGCGACTGCATGCTGCGCTACCACGACCTGGTGCACCGCCTGATCGAGGAGGCGATTCACCCGCAGACCGCGCAGGCCGTCTACGGGCTGGCGCTGATGCTCGACCGCGGCATCCTCTACCAGCCGCCGGTCGCGCCGTCGCTGTGGCGTCAGCTGGCGCTGCCGCTCTCGCCCTACGCCCGGGAGCGGCTCACCCTCGCCTACGGGCCGACGCCGGGGCCCGAGGCCCGGCTGCTCGCGGGGGTCCTGTCGATGCTCGGGCTGCCGCTCGGCGTCGGACAGGGCGACAACCCGACGTGCCAGTCCGCGCGGGCGTTGTCCATGTGGGCCTACAACGACCCGGACTACCTGCTGCAGATGGTCGTCTGGGCCGCGCGTGACGACGAGATCATCATGCATTTCGAGGGGCAGGCGATCTCCTCGCGCGAGAGCGTGTCCGGGGTCGCGACCACGCTGCCGACGGACCTGGACCCGGTGTCACTGCTGGTGGTGCCGCACCTGGACCGGATCTACGCCGAGATGGGGCGACGCTGTGTGGGCCGCCCCGGCGACCCGCACCGCTGGGTGAACCCGGAGTTCCACGGCTGGTGGACCGGGCGCGGGTTCCACATCGACGTCGACGTCGAGACCGGCAACCTGATCGACGTCGACGACTTCATGCGGCACTTCTACGCCAACTACCACCCCGCCTACAACGGTGACCAGCCGTTGACCCACCCGCAGCCGGCCGGCATCGCCGCCACCGACAGTGCCGCCCGGTACATCGGCTGGCACGCGATCACGATCCTGCGGGTGGGCCTCGACCCGCAGGACGTCATGCGGGTCTACTTCTACAACCCGAACAACGACAGCGGGCAGGACTGGGGCGACGGGGTCGTCGTCAGCACCGCGGGACAGGGCGAGCGGTTCGGGGAGGGCTCGCTGCCGTTCGAGCAGTTCGCGTCGCGGCTCTACATCTACCACGTGGACCCGGTCGAGCGCGGTGACGTCGACCAGGTCTCCGCCGAGGAGATCGAGCAGGTCATCGGCTATATCCACCGCAGCTGGGGCGCGGACCGCGTGCCCGTCGGCGAGCTGCAGGCCTCGCCGGAGCCGGCCGACCGCTCGCCGGTCTGAGGCCCCGCGGCCCGGCGCCTACTCCCCGCTCGCCGGGGCGGCGTCGGCCGCGGGCCCGGACTCGACGACGACCACTCCGACCCCCAGCGCCAGCACCGCGGCGGTGACGGCGGCGAGCACCAGTGGGACCGGACCGCGGCGCGCGGCGGTCCGCTGCGCCCCGGCCTGCCATGACCCGGTGGACGGTGCCGCACCGCGCCCGCCCGGCGGGGCCGGCATGTAGCCGCCCGGCGGGGCCGGCGTGTCACCACCCGGCGGGAAGACCTGTGGGACCGCGGCGCGCTGCGACGGGATGATCGGCAGCACCTGGGTCAGCGGTTCGACCGGCGCGGCACCGTACGGGACGTCCGCGGCGTCGAGATCGTCGGCGAGCCGGTGCCGGGGCTGGCGGGGAGCCGTCATCGTGATGCCCTTCTCGCTGGGGGTGGGGCCTCTGCCCACTCATCGTGGAGGCGACACCGTTGCGTTACCGGCGACCCGGTCGAACAGGCCGGACGGTCGGAGCGCGGCTCACGAACGGCGGGCCATCTCCTGCAACCGCGCGATCCGCTCCTCCATCGGCGGGTGCGTGGAGAACCAGCGGGCCATCCGTTCGCCCGGGCGGAACGGGTTGGCGATCATCAGGTGCGACTGCGCGGTCAGGCTCGGCTCGGGCGGCAGCGGGACGGCCGCCGTACCGTGCGCCAGCTTGTTCAGGGCCGAGGCCAGCGCCAGCGGGTCGCCGGTCAGCGCGGCCCCGGACGCGTCGGCCTGGTACTCACGCGAACGGCTCACGGCCATCTGCACGACACCGGCGGCGATCGGCCCCAGCAGCGCGATCAGGATCATTGCGATCGGGTTCGGCCGGTCCTCGTCGCCGCCGAAGACGCCGGCGAACATCGCCATGTTGGCCATGAAACCGATCACGCTCGCCATCGCCCCGGCCACCGACGAGATCAGGATGTCGCGGTTGTAGACGTGGCTGAGCTCGTGGCCGAGTACGGCCCGCAGCTCGCGCTCGTCGAGCAGCGCCAGCAGCCCGGTCGTCGCGCAGACCGCGGCGTTGCGCGGGTTGCGCCCGGTGGCGAACGCGTTCGGGGCGTTGGTCGGGCTGATGTAGAGGGCCGGCATGGGCTGGCGGGCCTTCTGGCTCAGCTCGCGGACGATCCGGTGCAGCACGGGGTGCTCGGCCTCGGTGATCGGCTGGGCGTGCATCGAGCGCAGCGCGAGCTTGGCCGAGTTGAAGTAGGCGTAGCCGTTCATGCCCAGCGCGACCAGGACGGCGATGACCAGGCCGGTGCGTCCGAACAACGCGCCGAACAGCAGGATCACCGCGCTCATGCCGCCGAGCAGCACGGCCGTCTTGAGCCCGTTCAGGTGGCTGTGCACGGCGGCGCCCTTCCTTCCCTCGATCCTGCTGTGTGAACGAGCGGTACCGGGTACACGTTCCCCACCGATCCCGTCCGTGTGCGGCCCGCCACGTTCGGCGCCGGGCGCCGGCGGCGCCGTGCACGGGTCACGGAGGGGAGATAGTTTCGGGGTATGAGTACCGACGACGTGTGTGGTCCCGCGGAGGAGAAATGAGTACCGAGGTCCGGGCCGAGATCACCGACGGCGTCGCGCTGTTGACGGTCTCCAACCCCGCCCGCCGCAACGCCCTGAACCTTGAGCTGTCCGGCAAGCTCGTCGAGGCGGTGGACGCCGCCGTCGCCGACCCGGGCGTCGGCGCGATCGTGATCACCGGAGAGGCTCTCGCGTTCTGCGCGGGCGGCGATCTGGCCGAGCTGCAGCAGGCGGACCCGGAGACGCTCAAGCGCGTCTACTCCGGGTTCCTGTCCATCGCGGCCTGTCCGTTGCCGACGCTGGCCGCGGTGAACGGCGCGGCGGTCGGTGCGGGGATCAACCTGGCGCTGGCCTGCGACGTGCGTCTGGCCGGCCCGACGGCGAAGTTCGACGTCCGGTTCATGCAGCTGGGCCTGCACCCGGGCGGTGGCTACACCTGGATGGCGAACCGGGTGCTGGGCGCCCAGGGCACCGCCGCGATGACGCTGTTCTGCGACGTGCTCGACGCGGCCGAGGCGCAGCGGGTGGGCCTGGTCTGGCGCTCCTACCCCTCCGACGAGGCGCTGCTGGCGGGGGCCCGCGAGCTGGCCGGACGTGCCGCGGGCGCGGACCGGAAGCTGATCGAGCAGACCAAGACCACGATGCGCGTCACCTCGCGGCTGGACTCGCACGCGGACGCGACCGACATCGAGGTCCGGGCCCAGGCCGAGTCCGTGCACTCCGAGGACTTCCGCGAGCGCGTCGCCGCACTCCAGGCGAAGATCAGTAAGAAGTGATCGGGATCACCGCATAACATAACTCGGGTTATGTGACGTCGGTCCGGGCGACGGGACACCGCCTCTCACGAAGAGTTAACCTCGCCTTAGCGCATCACCGTCGAGGAGAACCGGGGACTGACCAGCCCATGACGACCAGCGACACGCCTGTCGAGACCCGCGACTCCCAGGTCGTCCAGCGCGACCGGGTCGTGATCCGTTTCGCTGGCGACTCCGGTGACGGTATGCAGCTCACCGGCGACCGGTTCACCTCGGAGACCGCGAACTTCGGCAACGACCTGTCGACGCTGCCGAACTTCCCCGCCGAGATCCGCGCCCCCTCCGGGACCCTGCCGGGCGTGTCGTCGTTCCAGCTGCACTTCGCGAACTACGACATCCTGACCCCCGGCGACCGCCCGGACGTGCTCGTGGCGATGAATCCGGCGGCGCTCAAGGCCAACATCGCCGACCTGCCCCAGGGCGGGGTGCTGATCGTCAACACCGACGAGTTCACCAAGCGGAACCTGACGAAGGTCGGCTACGAGGCGAACCCGCTCGAGGACGACTCGCTCGAGGACCGCTACGCCGTGCACGGCGTCGCCATGGCCACCCTCACGCGCGGTGCGCTGGAGGAGACCGGCCTGTCGAAGAAGGACGCCGAGCGGTCGAAGAACATGTTCGCTCTCGGGCTGCTGTCCTGGATGTACCACCGGCCCAGCGAGTCCACCGAGCGGTTCCTGCGGGAGAAGTTCGCCAAGCGCCCGGACCTGGCCGAGGCCAACATCCTGGCCTTCCGCGCCGGGCACGCCTACGGCGAGACGACCGAGGCGTTCGCGGTGACCTACGAGGTCGCCCCGGCCAAGCTGGCGCCGGGCACCTACCGCCAGATCACCGGCAACACGGCGCTGTCCTACGGGCTGGTCGCCGCCGGGCGGACGACCGGCCTGCCGGTCTTCCTGGGCTCGTACCCGATCACGCCGGCGTCGGACATCCTGCACGAGCTGTCCAAGCACAAGGCGTTCGGCGTGACCACGTTCCAGGCCGAGGACGAGATCTCCGGCGTCGGTGCGGCGCTCGGTGCGGCGTTCGGCGGCGCCCTCGGCGTCACCACGACGTCGGGCCCGGGCGTGGCGCTCAAGGCCGAGACGGTGGGCCTGGGCGTGGCCCTGGAGCTGCCGCTGCTGGTGATCGACGTGCAGCGCGGCGGCCCGTCCACCGGGCTGCCGACCAAGACCGAGCAGGCCGACCTGCTGCAGGCGATGTTCGGCCGCAACGGCGAGGCGCCGCTGCCGATCATCGCCCCGTGCACCCCGGGCGACTGCTTCGCCGCCGCGGTCGAGGCCGCGGCGATCGCGGTGAAGTACCGGACCCCGGTCATGGTGCTCTCGGACGGGGCCCTGGCCAACGGCTCCGAGCCGTGGAAGGTCCCGGACGCGGACTCGCTGCAGCCCGTCGACCCCGGGTTCGCGACCGAGCCGAACGCCCCCGACGGGTCCGGCGAGTTCTGGCCGTACCTGCGTGACCAGGACACCCTGGCGCGCCCGTGGGCGATCCCCGGCACGGCCGGACTCGAGCACCGGATCGGCGGCCTGGAGAAGGCCGACGGCCGCGGCTCGATCTCCTACGACCCGGACAACCACGACCGGATGGTCCGGCTGCGTCAGGCCAAGATCGACGGCATCGAGGTCCCGGACCTGGTCGTCGACGACCCGCACGGCGACGCCGACATGCTCGTCATCGGGTGGGGGTCGACCTACGGGCCGATCAACGCCGCCGCCCGCCGGGTGCGCACCCTGGGCCACCACGTCGCCACCGTGCAGATCCGCAACCTCAACCCGATGCCGGCCAACCTCGGCGAGGTCCTCGGGTCCTACTCCACGGTGCTCTGCCCGGAGATGAACCTCGGCCAGCTCGCGATGCTGCTGCGCGCGAAGCACCTGGTGGACGTGAAGAGCTACACCAAGGTCGCGGGCCTGCCCTTCGGCGCCGAGGAGCTCCAGGACGTGTTCCTGGACTACCTGACCGGCACTCACCCGCACGCCACGCACGCTGCAACCAATGGAGCGCAGGCATGACCGCCACTGATCTGGGACTGCCGAGCATCGGCGGCCTCGACGGGGTCCCGACCACCGAGGACAAGCAGACCGCGAAGGACTTCACCTCCGACCAGGAGGTGCGCTGGTGCCCGGGCTGCGGCGACTACGCCGTGCTCGCCGCCGTCCGCCAGTTCCTGCCCACGCTGGGGATCAAGCGCGAGAACACCGTCTTCGTCTCCGGCATCGGTTGCTCCTCGCGGTTCCCGTACTACCTCAACACCTACGGGATGCACTCGATCCACGGCCGCGCCCCGACCATCGCGACCGGCCTGGCCACCTCGCGTCCGGACCTGTCGGTCTGGGTCGTGACCGGTGACGGCGACGCGCTCTCGATCGGCGGCAACCACCTGATCCACGCGCTGCGGCGGAACGTGAACCTCAAGATCCTGCTGTTCAACAACCGGATCTACGGGCTCACCAAGGGCCAGTACTCGCCGACGTCCGAGGTCGGGAAGGTCACCAAGTCGACGCCGATGGGGTCGCTGGACCACCCGTTCAACCCGATCTCGCTGGCGCTCGGGGCGGAGGCCACGTTCGTCGGGCGGGCGCTGGACTCCGACCGCAAGAGCCTGACCAGCGTGCTCGGCGCGGCCGCCGCGCACCGCGGGTCGGCCCTGGTCGAGATCTTCCAGGACTGCCCGATCTTCAACGACGGCAGCTTCGACGTGCTGCGCAAGGGCGAGAACGAGAACCGCCTGATCCCGGTCACGCACGGCGAGCCGATCCGCTTCGGCGCCGAGGGTGAGGACGGCCTGGGCAGCCACGCCGTCGTCCAGAAGGGCTTCGGGCTCGAGGTGGTCGAGGCCGCCTCGGTCGACCCGTCGCAGATCGTCGTGCACGACGGAGGAGACCACGAGCTCGCGTTCGCCCTGTCCCGGCTGTCCGACCAGGACCTGACCCACACCGTCACCGGGATCTTCCGGCAGGTCGAGCGGACCACCTACGACGACGCCGCCCGCGCCCAGGTGCAGCAGGCCAAGGACGCCGCGAACGGCGAGGCGGACCTGCAGAAGCTCCTCGACGGCCGCGACACCTGGACGATCGTCGCCTGACCCACCCACGACGACGTCGGGCCCCGTTCCTCGCGCAGGGACGGGGCCCGACGTGGTCCCGGGTCGGGGTGCTTCCGGACCGGGGTGCTCGCCGGCCGGGGTCGCCCGGGCCGCGACCTTGCGCGAGCGAGCCTGCACGCATCGGGCGTCACACCATGGCGGTGACTACCGCCGTTTCGTGACGCTCGACGGGTCCCTACCTGCCGTCGGTGGAGGCCGCCCCCGTCGAGCGTCACGTTCTGGCGGTGAGGCCGGCTGCTTCGTGACGCTCGATGCGCGTGCCCGGGTTTACGGGGCTACCGCTTGCCGGGGCGCTCGTTCCAGGCGATGAAGCCCGCGGCCTGGGCCTCGGCGACACCGATGAAGTACACGTCGGCGCGGGTGCGGATGTAGTAGGGCGACTCCGTCGTGTGGTAGCGGCGCGAGCCGCTGTGCGCCTTGACCTGGTGCGTGTCCGGCGGCGCGGAGCCGTCGGCCGGGGCGTGGATCGACCCCGGATGCGGACCCTGCGCGGTGCCCGCCCCTCCGGCCGGGGCCGAATCCGGGCCGGCGGGGCTGCCGGCCGGCCCGATCAGGCCGGAGTCCAGCGACGCCAGCGCGGAGCCGCTGAAACGGCCGTCCTGGCCTGCCGGTCCGCCGGGGTGGGCAGAGGACGCCTGCCCCGTGCCCGCGGCCTGTCCGGGCGTCTCAGCCGCCGCACCGACCGGTCCGGAGCCCGACCCGACGGGGCTGTCCGGCGCGACGGGGCTGGCCGGCGCGACGGGGCCGTCCGGCGCGACGCCGGGTCCGGACCCGGTCGTCGCGGCGTCGGTGGTGTCGACGGTGTCGACGTCACCCGTGTCGTCGGTCCCGGAGGCTGCGGCGACGCCGACGGCCGCCGCGCCCGTCACGCCCGCGGCGGCGATCCCCGTCACGACGGTGGAGGAGCCGCTCCCGGCCCCCTCCCCCGTGGGTGCCGCGCCGTCGGAGACGAAGCCGCCCGCGGTGCTGCCGACCTTGTGCGGGTCCTGCCGCGGGTCGTAGCCGGTCTGCCAGATCTGGGTGGACGGGGTGCCGGCCCCGCCCGTGTCGGTCCCGGCCGCCGTGCCGCTCGCGCTCGAGGAGGCGTCGGTCGTGGCTGGGACACCGGCCCCTGCCGTCCCCGCCGCGGTCGTCCCGGCGGTAGTCGTCCCGGCGGTAGTCGTCCCGAGCGCAGTGTCCGCGCCAGTCGTTCCGGGCGCAGTCGTTCCGGGCGCAGTCGTTCCGGCCGCAGCCGTCCCAGTCGCAGTCGTACCGGCCGCAGTCGTCCCGGCCGCGGACGCCCCCGTCGCGGAAGTGGCGGAAGCCCCGGCCGGGGTGGTGCCGGCCGTGGTCGTGCCGGAGTCGGCGAACAGTGCGTCGCCCCCGGCCGAGGGCGGCAGGCGTCCGTCGTCGGAGACCGTGGGTGAACCGCTCGGGGGCGTGCTCGTGTCGGCCCCGAGGACCGCGGATCCCGACGGTGGTGTCGCCGGCTCGCGGCGGGCGTGCGCACTGTCGTCCTCGGCGGCCGCAGGAGTCCCGGGAGCCTGCTCATCGGAGGTGTCCCCGCGCGTCGCCGCGTAGCCCACGCCGGCGGCACCTAGTCCCACCGCTGCTGCCGCGGCCCCGGCCGCCGCACCCGAGCCCGTCCCGGTTCCCCGGCCCGTTTCCTCGGCAGCGGTCCCGTCGGCAGCGGTCCCGTCGGCAGCGGTCCCGTCGGCAGCGGTCC
>NZ_JADQDD010000350.1 GCF_019263595.1 Pseudonocardia sp. KRD291
CGATCGTCACGGTGCTGTTCGTGGTGCTGGTGACCGCGTGGGCGGTGGGCTCGGCGCCGTTCTTCTGGCCGGCCTGGCCGACGTTCTGGCTGGCACTGAGCCTGTTCGTGCACTCCCGCCGGGCCGAGCGCGAGCCGCGTGAACAGCTGCCCGCGGAACTGCGGTGACCACCGCGGTCGGGGTGCGCGACCGGCGCGCCGCGCGCGGACGGGCGCTGTCGCGTCCGGCCCGGGCGACCCTGCGCGGCGGGCACGTCGTGCTCGGCGTGGCCTGGACCGGGATGGCGCTGGTGATGCTCGTGCTGCCGGCGGCGTTGCTGCTCGGCGGGGCCGGGGCGCAGACGGTGTTCGTCCTCGGGGTGATGGACGTCGTGGGCGGCACGATGATCCCGTTCGTGGCCGTCGGCACCGTGCTGACCGGGGTGGCCCTGGGGCTCGGGACGCCGTGGGGACTGGTGCGCCACCGCTGGGTCGTGGCGAAGACGGTGCTGAGCCTGCTCGTGATCGTCACGTCGGTGGCGCTGAGCACCCGGCTGCTGGCCGCGGCGCAGGACGCCGGGGGCCAGGACCCGGCCCTGCTGTGGTGGCTGGCCGGCGTCGCGGCCTCGCACCAGCTGATGCTCGTGACGGCCACCCTGCTCTCGGTGCAGAAGCCCGGTGGTCGCATCCGGTCGTTGACAGGCAACCAAAAGGTTGCATAATTGGGTCGTGACCGACGTGGACGCCGTCTTCCGGGCGCTGGCCGACCCGACCCGGCGGCTGATCCTCGACCGGTTGTACGAGCACAACGGGCAGACGCTCGGCGACCTGTGCGCGGGGACGGGGATGAGCCGCCAGGCCGTCTCCAAGCACCTCGCGCTGCTGGAGACCGCCGGGCTGGTGTCCACCGTCCGCCGCGGCCGGGAGAAGCTCCACCATCTCGACCCGGTGCCCATCCAGGAGATCCACGACCGGTGGATCGGCAAGTTCGAGCAGGCCCGGGTGCAGGCGATCACCGCCCTGCGCACCGCGCTGGAGGAATCCGATGGCACAGCCCGAGATCAGTGACCGGACCTACGTCTACACGACCTACATCGCGACCACCCGGGAGAAGGTGTTCGACGCGCTCACCACGGCCGAGTTCACCATGCAGTACTGGGGCGGCGCCGAGATCCGGTCGGACTGGCGGGTCGGCAGCCCGGTCGAGGCCCACCACCCCGACCACGAGGACTTCCTCGGCGAGGTCCTGGTCGTGGACCCGCCGCACCGGCTGTCCTACACGTTCACCGGCCGGGCCGAGAGGGAGGCGGGGCGGCCGGCGACGACCGTCGAGTTCGACATCTCGATGTTCGGTGACGAGGTCGTGAAGCTGACCGTGGTGCACACCGGGTTCACCGCGGACGACCAGGGCGAGCAGGACGCCCGCGACATCGGCGAGGGCTGGCCCGCGATCTTCGCGGCGCTCAAGACGCTGCTCGAGACCGGGTCGCCGCTGCCGGCGCCCGGCCAGTTCGCGCCGCGGACGCCGGCCCGCGCCTGAGCCGCGCCCGACCCCTCAGCGGCGGCGGCGCAGGCGGGACCACCACGAGCGGTGTTCCCGCTGCGCCGGAGCCGCCGGCGCCACCGGCACGGGCCGGACCGGACGGTCGGCACGCCACCGGGCGACGACCTCGTCCGGGTCCTGCCTGCGGATCGGGATCCGCGGGCCGGACGGGAAGCGCATGTGCTCGACGATCCGCGCGTTGAGCTCCTCCACCGCGTCGCGTACCCGCCGCTCGTCGCGCAGCGGGCGCACGGTCTCGGGCAGTCGGTCGATCTCCTTGCGCAGCTGCACCGACGGGGGCAGCAGCGCGTCGGAGGACAGGCCCTCGCGGCGCAGGAACCCGCGCACCCACCAGTTCTCGTCGAACCTGCCCTCCAGGGCGGGCAACGGTCTGCCCTTGCCGGGCAGGTCGTCGAACTCGCCGCGTTCCTGGGCCTCACGGATCTGGCGGTCGACCGCGGTCTCGTAACGCGGGTCCGGTGCGTACATCAGGCCTCCCACCTGCAGGATAGCAACGCCGGACGCCCCGTCCCAGCGTCGCGGGAGCCCGAGAACTGTCGGTGGTCCGGGCCACACTCACACCCATGGACAACACCGCGACGTTCCCCGAGGCCACCGACCTGACGCAGCACTACCCGGGCCGGCGGGTCGGGCACGAGGCCGCCCGCCGGCGGGCCGAGATGGGCCCGGGCGCCGACCGCACGTGGCGCCTCGGGGCCGACGGCGAGGAACGCACCGCACACCTGCTGGAGTCGCTGACCGGGCGCACCCGGCGCGACCGCCTCCTGCACCGGCCGCCGAGCTGGCGGGTGCTGCACTCGGTGCCGCTCGACGACGGCCGGGCCGACATCGACCACGTGCTGATCGGGCCGCCCGGGGTCTGCGTGATCAACACTCGGCACCATCGGGGCCGCCGCGTGGTGCTCGACGGGGACACCCTCGTCGTGGACGGGTTCCGGACCGACGCGGTGGCCCGGGCCCGCGCCGAGGGCGCCGTCGCCCGTGAGCTGCTGCTGCCCCGGCTCGACGCGGAGACCGGCCCGGTGCCGGTCCGGCCGGTGATCGCGGTCGTCGGCGCGGCGATGCAGGTGCGCCGGTGGCCGGACGACGTGATCGTCGCGACCGAGGGGGCGCTGGTCGCGGCGATGCGCGGCCTGACGCCGGTCCTCGACGCCCGCCGGGTCGAACGGGTGCACGACGTCGCGCGCCGGCCGGGCAGCTGGGTCGGCTGACGCGCCGCCGGAGCGGGTGCACTTCGCCACCGGGGCCTTCCGGTGCCCGGCGGCGGTCACCATGATCGGGAGGTGACTCCTCGTCGAGACGCCGGAGACCCGGCCGTGGGGCTGTACGCGGCACCGCTGACGCTCCGGCTCGACGCGGCCGACGTCGTGCGCAGGCTCGCGCACCGCGAACGGGTCACGGCCTGGGCCGGAAGCTGGTCCCGGGGCGCGCTGGTCACCTGCGACCCGGTGCGGGAGATGCCGGCCGACGCCGACCCGTTCGACGTGCTCGGCTCGGTGCCCGACCGGGGCCCGGACCCGCGGTTCCCGGACGCGGTCGGTGGCGGCTGGTTCGGCTACCTCGGCTTCGCCGCACCCGGGGACCGGCCGCGGGCGAGCCTGGCCTGGTACCGCGACGTGCTCCGGCACGACGGCGAGCGCTGGTGGTACGAGGCACTGCTCGGCCCGGACGGCGACGAGGAGGCCGCGCGGGCCCGGTGCTCGGCGCTGTCCGCCGACCTCGCTGTGCCGGCGCCGGCGGCGCGGGCCGGGATCACCGTCGAGCGGTGGCCGGACCGGGACGCCCACCTGGCCGCGGTCGAGGCCTGCATCGGCGAGATCCGCCGCGGCGAGATCTACCAGGCGAACGTCGCCTGCGAGATCGGCCTGAGCCTGCACGGCGGCGTGCACGAGGCGTGGGCCCGGCTCGTCGGGGCGCGGCCGGGGACCGGGACGCCGGCACGGGCGGCGCTGGTCGCGGACCGCGATCTGGCCGCGGTCAGCGCCAGTCCGGAGCTGTTCCTGCGCCGCGAGGGACGCGAGGTCCGCACCGACCCGATCAAGGGCACCCGGCCGCGGGACGGCGCCACCGACCTCGCCGACGCCGAGCAGCAGCGGCGCCTCGCCGGGTCGGCGAAGGACTCGGCGGAGAACGTCATGATCGTCGACCTGATGCGCAACGACCTGGCCCGGGTCTGCGCCGTCGGCAGCGTCCGGGTCGCGGGGCTGCTCTCGGTCGAGCCGCACCCCGGCGTGTGGCACCTGGTCTCGCGGGTCCGAGGACGGCTGCCGGAGGGCGCCGGCGACGGTGCGCTGCTGCGGGCGACGTTCCCGCCGGGCTCGGTGACCGGCGCGCCGAAGGTCCGCGCGGTACAGGTGATCGAGTCCCTGGAGGCGCAGCGGCGCGGGCTGTTCACCGGCGCGCTCGGCTACGCGAGCCCGCTCGCCGGGCTCGAGCTCGGCGTCACGATCCGCACCCTGGAGGTGGATCCCCCCGGACCGGACGGGACGGCCTCCGCGCGGCTCGGGGTCGGCGGCGGCATCACCGTCGACTCGGACCCGGCCGAGGAGTGGGCGGAGTGCCTGACCAAGGCCGCACCCGTGCTGGGCGCCCTGGGCGGCGGCCCGGTCCCGGCCCCGGCGGACGCCGTGCACCCGGCCCGGCGCGCGGACGGGCTGTTCGAGACGCTCGCCGCCGTCGACGGGCGGGTAGCCCGGCTCGGTGAGCACGCGGCACGCCTGCGCCGCTCCTTCCTGTCCTGCACCGGCGAGGCCCTGACCGCGGACGTCGAGGCAGCGGTCACCGACGCGACGGCCGGGCTGCACGGCCCGCTCCGGGTGCGGGTGCAGGCACGGCCGGGGCGTCCCGGCCGGGTCGAGGTCCGCGCCGTGGCGTGGACGGGCCCGGTCCCGATCACCGCGCAGCCGGGCCTGGTCATGCGGGTCCGCCACACCCCCGAGTGCGAGCCGCACAAGTTCGAGGACCGGCGATGGCTCGACGCGCACGAGGCCGCCGTCAGCGACGGGGAGACGCCCCTGCTCACCGGTCCGGACGGAGCCGTCCTGGAGAGCACCCGCTCGTCGGTGTTCCTCGTCATCGGTGCCGCGCTGCGCACCCCGCCGCTGGACGGGCGGATCCTCCCGGGGACGGCCCGACGTGCCGTCCTCGACCTGGCCGGGCCGGACCCGTCGGCGATCGCCCCGATCCGGCTCGGCGACGTCGCGGGCGCGGACGGGATGTTCCTGACCAACGCCCTGCGCGGCGTGCAGTGGGTGCGCGAGGTCCGCGACGGCGACGCCGTCGTCGCGCGCTGGTCCGCGCCCGACCCGCTCATCCTCCGGACCGCCGCCGAGCTGGCCCGCGCGACCACGTGACCGGCGCCGGCCGGCCATCGGCGCCGGCCCGCCATCGGCGTCAGCCGGCCAGGGCCAGGAGGATCGCGGCCAGGTCGTCGGGGCGGTTCTGCGGGACCATGTGGGTGGTCTCGATCTCGTGGTAGCGCCAGGCCGGGGATGCCTTCGCGTGCGCGGCCGCGGTCTCGAACGCGCCGCCGGTGACGTCCTCGAGGGTCGCCCGGACGTAGGTCCGGCCCAGCGGGCGCTCGTCGACCGGGACCGCGGTGCGGACCGGCTCGGTGAACGTCGCGACCGGCTGCTCGGAGCGGCGCGGGGCGGACCACTCGCCCTCGGCCGGGTCGTCGTAGTGCCGGGCCCGGCCCGGGACCAGCCACGGCGCGCCGAGGCCCGCCTCGCCCGACGGGGCCACCGCCGCGGCCATCGCCGGGGCCAGGTCGGAGGCGCTCTGCCCGTCGGCCGGGAGGAACGCGTCGAGGTAGACGAGCTCGCGCACCCGGTCGCCGACCTCGTCCAGCACGCCGGTGACCACCATGCCGCCGTAGGAGAACCCGAGCAGGACGATGTCGCGCAGGTCCTCGTAGAGGATCGTGTTCACGACGTCGCGCACGTGCAGCCCGAGCCCGACGTGCGGGCCGGTCAGGTGCGAGCGCTCGCCGATGCCGGTCAGCGCGGGGGTGAACACCTCGTGCCCGGCCGCGCGCAGGAGCGGTCGCAGCAGGTGGAAGCCGTGCGCGCCGCCCCAGGCGCCGTGCACGAGGACGTAGGTGGCCATGGGGGTGATCCTGCCGCAGGCCCGTCACGCGCGCGGTTCGGTGC
>NZ_JADQDD010000351.1 GCF_019263595.1 Pseudonocardia sp. KRD291
CAGGCCGTTCGGAGGAGCCGGCGACGGCGTTCATCGCTGCTCAGCGGGTTGAGGAGTCGGTATCGCCGGGCGGTCGGCGCCGTCGTGCGATCACGGCGGCGCGGCCGTCAGCGAGCCGGCGCGGGTGACCGTGAACCCCGGCTCCCACCGGACGGGCGGAGGCGCTCCCCGGCCACGGCCGGTTCGAGGACGGTGAGGACGGCCGGTCCGAGGCGCAGCACGCCATCGTCGAGAGGCTCGCAGCGCACCCCGCCGCGTCCGCGCAGGGCCCGAAACGCGCCGGGGGCGAGGACGACGTCCATCCAGCGGCACGGGGCCGCCGGGCGGTGCGCGCGGAACCGGACCGGGCCGTCCCCGCTGTCCAGGGCGAAGACCGCTCCCGTGCCACCCCGGCCGACCGCGGCCAGCGTGTCGACCCCGAAGCCGCGCAGGACGACGTTGCGCCGCGCGTCCACCGCGCCCGGTGTCGCATCCAGGTCCAGATCGTCGCGCACAGCGTCCAGGGACTCCGCGGACATCACGGTGACCGCGGCGAGGCGGTGTGCGGCCCGGCCGCAGTAGCGGTCGCCGACCAGCCCGAGACCGGCGCGGACCTGCACCGACGGCCGGGACACCGGCTCCGGATCCGGCGCCGGGCCGTCATCCGGGCGGCCCTCGTAGGCGTGCACCGGCGAGACGAGGAGCGTCTCGATCGCCACCGTGACCACCACCGGCGCCGCGCTGTCGTCACCCCGCACGTGCCCAGGCTACGACGCCGCGCCGGACGCACCGAGCGGAACCATCCGGACAAAGATCATCTTATTGGACGCGCGCTGTTATGCTCGTCACACTGCCGGGCAACGATGCTAGGGAGTGGCGTGATGACCGAACGCAGCCGGTCGGGAACCCCCGCGATGGCGACCGAGCTCCCGAGCCGACATCTGCCCGCGGTGCCCTACGCCGACCTCCCGGAGCCGCAGGGCCTGCGTCGCTACCTCGGCGCCAGCGTCATCCTCACCGCAACCGCACTCGGGTCGGGCGAGCTGGTGCTCTGGCCCTACGTCACGACGCAGGTGGGGCCCGGCATCATCTGGCTCGCCGTCGTCGGCATCACGCTCCAGTTCTTCCTGAACATGGAGGTCGAGCGCTACACGCTGATCACCGGCGAGACCGCGGTGACCGGGTTCTCCCGCCTGTGGCTGCCCTGGGGCGTGATCTTCGTGCTGGGCGCGATCCTGCCGAACCTCTGGCCGGGATGGGCATCCAGCGGGGCGACGGTGTTCACGTTCATCTTCGACCTCGGCGAGTCCGCCGTCCCGGTGCTGGCCACGATCTTCCTCATCTCGATCGGGCTGGCGATCACGGTGTCGCCGGTGATCTACCAGACCCTGGAGAAGGTCGAGGGGGTGATGGTCGTCCTGATCCTGCTGTTCGTCGTGGCGGCGATCGTGCTCGCGACGAAGGCGGACGCCTGGGCGGCCGTCGTCACCGAGGCGCCGGGCACCGTGTCCGAGCTTCCCGCCATCGTCTCCCAGATCGGTGCGGCCTCACTGTTCGGCGCGATCGTCTTCGCCGGAGCCGGCGGGGCGAACAACCTGGTGCAGAGCAACTACATCCGGGACAAGGGCATGGGGATGGGCGTGCGGATCCCCAACATCGTCTCCCCGATCACGGGCCAGGAGGTCGCGGCGCCGTCTCTGGGGTACATGGTTCCGGCGACCGAGGAGAACGAGCGGCGCTGGCGGCAGTGGTGGCGCATCGCGAATACCGAGCAGCTCCTCACGTTCTGGTTCATCGGTGTCGTGCTGCTGGTCTCGCTGTCGGTCCTGGTGTTCTCGACGGTCGGGGTGAACTCCGAGCTCGAGTCCGAGCTCGGGTTCATCCAGGTCGAGGGGCGCGCACTGGGCGAGCTCATCGCCCCGTGGTTCACGACGGCCTTCTACGTCGCCGGCTTCCTCATGCTGCTGTCCACGAACATCGGCGTCATCGACTACGTCAGCCGGCTCACCGGGGACTCGCTGAAGGTCACGTTCCTGAAGGACAGCGCGTTCTGGAGCGAGAGCAAGATCTACATCACGGTCGTGTGGGTCATGATCGTGGTCGGTTCCGGGATCATCTGGACCGGCCTCGAACCCGTCGTGCTCCTGGTCATCTCCTCGGCGGGTGGCGGGTTCGTGATGGCCTTCTACTCGGTGCTGCTCATCCTGCTCAACCGCAGGTGCCTGCCGGAGTTCGCGAGGCTCAAGGGCTGGCGGCTGCCGGTGATGATCGTCGTCGCGCTGTTCTACGTCGCGTTCTCGGTGTTCCTGGTCTACCAGATGATCACCGCGGGCCCGGCGTCGCTGGCGTAGCGACGAGAGGGGGTACGACGACCATGCCGGGAACGCTGCGCAGGCTCTGGCTCAACCTGCTGCTCACACTCACGATCTTCATCGTGCTGACCTCGATCGCCTGGGCGACCGGGCTCCTCACCTGAGGCGCTGCCTGCGGCCGGCGTTGACCATGGACCGGGCGCGGGGGAGGCTCCCGTCTGACGACGGGGGTGGTCATGTTCCGAGGTCGGGCATCGTTGCTCTGGCTGCTGGTGGTGCCGGTGCTCTATGTAGGGGCGTTGCCGCTGGTCAACCGTGTGGAGCCGGTCGTGTTCGGGTTGCCGTTCCTGGCCGTGTGGCTGTTCGGCGCGACGGTGTTGACGCCGGTCGCGGTGTGGCTGGCGGCGCGTGGTGACCCGGTGTGGCGCTCGGGCGGGATGCGCCCGGACCGGGCCGGCGGGGTGGCGGACGGAGAGAACCGGTGACCGGCGCCGCGGCGGTCTCGCTGGGCATCCTGGCCGCGTTCATGGTCCTGGCGTGCGTCCTCGGGATCCGGGCCGGTCGGGGGCGGCGGGCGCAGGCAGACGGCGACGACCTCGCCGAGTGGTCGCTCGGCGGGCGCAGCCTGGGGTTCCTGTTCACGCTGCTGCTCACCGCGGGCGAGACCTACACGACGTTCAGCTACCTCGGCGCGGCCGGCTGGGCCTACGACAACGGCATCTCAGCGCTCTACGTCGTCGCCTACCTGGGCATCGGGATGGCGGTGAGCTACGTCGTCGCGCCGATCCTGTGGACCTACGCCCAGCGCCACGGCCTGCACTCGATCGCCGACATCGCCGCGCACCGGTTCGGTGCGCCGTGGCTCAACGCGGTGGTGGCACTGGTCGCGACGGTCCTGGTGCTGCCCTACATCCAGCTGCAGATCACCGGGATGGGCGTGGTCGTGGCCTCGGTCGGCTACGGCGCGATCGGGCTCGGCGTGTCCTACCTCGTCGCGTTCCTGGTCGCGGAGGCGTTCGTGCTGCTCTCCGGCCTGCGCGGCAGCGCGTGGGTGTCCGCGCTCAAGGACGTCCTGGTACTGGTGACGCTGGCCGCGGTGTTCGTCTACGTGCCGCTGCACTTCTTCGGTGGCTACGGCCCGCTGCTGGAACGCCTGCTCGAGCAGCGCGAGGCCTGGCTGACGCTGCCCGGGCCGGACGACGCGACGCTGGGTGTGGGCTGGTTCGCCTCCACCGTCCTGCTCAACGCCGTCGTGTTCTGCATCTTCCCGCCGCAGGTCGCCGGGTTCCTCGGCGCGGCGAGCCCGCAGGTGCTGCGGCGCAACGCGATGGTGCTGCCGCTGTATCAGGTGCTGCTGTTCGTACCGGTGGTGCTCGGGATGGCCGCGCTGTTCGTCGTGCCCGGGCTGACCGACTCCAACCTGGCGATGTTCGAGCTGGTCCGCCAGGCCATGCCGCCGTGGGCGGTCGGGTTCGTCGGCGCGGCCGGTGCGCTCTCGGCGATCGTGCCGATGGCGATGTTCATGCTGGTGATCGGCACCATGTGGGGGCCGGTGGTGCGGGGGACCGGACCGGCGGCCGCGGTGCGCCGGCGGCGCCTGGCCCAGGTCGTGACGCTGGCCGCGGGGGTCGTGGCGCTGGCGATGACCTACCTGTTCCCGAACGCGCTGGTGCGCCTGTCGCTGATCTCCTACGAGGGGATGGCGCAGCTGCTGCCGCTGGTGCTGCTCGCGCTGTTCTGGCGCCGGATGCCGGTGTCCGCGGCGCTGGCCGGGCTCGCGGCCGGGCTGGTGGTGGACGTGGTCCTGGTGGCGGGCGGCAACGACCCGCTCGCAGGCGTCAACGCCGGGGTGGTCGCGCTCGCGGTGAACCTCCTGGTCGTTACGGTGATCACCCGGCTGCGACCGGCCGACACCCCGGACGAGAGGCTGGCGCAGCCGGAGCCCGTTCCGGAGCATGTCGCGGGGACGACCCGGCGGTAGGACGACCCGGCGGTAGGGACGACAAGGGTCCGGCGGAGACGGCCGCGGGGCGGGAGAGTGGGGACGTGAACTCCGATATCGCAGGTGAGCCGGCCGACGCGACGGCGGCGCAGCTCGTCGAGGCGTACCGGACGGGGACGCTGTCCCCGTCCGAGGCGCTGGAGTCGGTGCTGGCGCGGATCGCGGCCTGCGAGCCGCGGCTGCGCGCGACCTACGCCCAGGACCCGGACGGTGCCCGTAGCGCGGCCGCGGAGGCCACCGAGCGGTGGCGTCGCGGGGAGCCGCTCGGCCCCGTCGACGGTGTCCCGGTGACGCTCAAGGAGAACATCGCCACCCGCGGGGTCCCGGTGCCGTCCGGGACCGCGGCCACCGAGCTCGTCCCGGCCGAGCGCGACGCCCCGGCCGCGGCGCGGCTGCGCTCCGGCGGCGCGGTGATCACGACGAAGACGACGATGCCGGACCTCGGGATGCTCGGGTCGTCGGTGTCGAGCTTTCACCCGCGCACCGCGAACCCGTGGAACTCCCGGCGCACCCCGGGCGGCTCGTCGTCCGGTGCGGGCGCGGCCGCGGCGGCCGGGTACGGGCCGCTGCACCTGGGCACCGACATCGGCGGCTCGGTCCGCCAGCCCGCGCACTGCTGCGGGCTGGTCGGGCTCAAGCCCTCGGCCGGGCGGCTCCCGGTCGTGCCGCCCTACTACGGCCGCGCCATCGGACCGCTGAGCAGGACCGTCGACGACGCGACGGTGCTGATGCGCGTGGTGTCCGCGCCGGACGCCCGCGACCACACCTCGCTACCGCCCGCCGACCTGGACTGGGACGCCGTCGCCGCAACCGACGAGTCGCGGCTGCGCGGGGTCCGGATCGGCGTGATGGTCGAGTGCGGGGTCGGGTTCGCGGTCGAGCCGGACATCGAGGCCGCGGTGAACGCGGCCGCGCGGCGCTTCGCCGACGCCGGCGCGACCGTCGAGCCGGTCGGCCCGCTGCTGCGCCGGGAGATGCTCGACGGGCTGGACCGGTTCTGGCGCGCCCGCGCCTGGTCCGAGGTCTCGGCGATGGCACCGAAGCGCGCGGAGAAGATGCTGCCCGAGATCCTGCGCTGGGCCCGCAGCGGCCGGGACCTGACCGGGGAGCAGGTGTTCCACGGCTTCAGCCAGATGGACGCGATGGCCCGCGCCGCGGCCGCGATGTGGGAGAACGTGGACTACCTGCTCACGCCGACCGCGCCGATCCCGGCGTTCGGCGTCGAGCAGGCGTTCTCCTCAGACGACGGGGAGCGGCCGTTCGAGCACGTCGGGTTCACGGTGCCGTTCAACATGTCCGGCCAGCCGGCGGTGTCGATCAACTGCGGCTGGACCGGCGACGGCCTCCCGATCGGCCTGCAGATCGTCGGGCCGCGCTTCGACGA
>NZ_JADQDD010000352.1 GCF_019263595.1 Pseudonocardia sp. KRD291
GATCGCCTTTCGCGTGCTCGCCCGCAAACCCGGCTGATCACTACCGAGGCGGTCAAGCAGAAAGCCGTCGCGTGGCCCCGGTGCGCCAGCGTTGAACCTGGTCAGGCAGCGGCTGATCGCGTCTGCGACGACTTGGAGGGAGCGCCATGTCCCAGCGCGCCGATGCGCGGACCCGTCGCGAGGGGGGCGGGTCGACCCACTACCGGCCGACCCGCCACCGAGGGCTTACCCGGCGTGGCCGGTGAAGCGGCGCAGTCGCAGGCTGTTGCCGACCACGAACACCGGCTGAATGCCATCGCCGCTCCGGCGATCATGGGGTTGAGCAGGTCCAGTGCGGCCAGAGGCAGGCGGCCGGGTGGTCGTCTCGGGGATGACCACCCGGCTACCGGTCAACCTGCGGGGGCCGCCGGACGGGGCCCACGCATCGCGGGCCGTCGCTGCGGAGCGAACCTCTCCAGTTGTAGCCAGCGGCACACGTGATCGTCAGCGTCACTGGAGCGCGAGCCGGTGAACGGAACCCGCCCCGCAGTGAACGAGCGCCCCGGGACCTCGGACGAAGAGCCGCCGTTGACCGCAGGCCGGGCCTCGTCGGGAGCTCGGGCTACCCGCCCCGACGACAGCCACCGCCGCGCCCGCCTCAGCGCGCCTCGCCGGCTCCGAGCCCGAGCGAACCCCATGCAACCAGGCGCAGCGCCTCCGGCGGCCCTCCCGGGGAGGCCTCTGCTTCAGGACGAGGGTGGCTGCAGGCAGGAGTGGGGCGGACAGGAGCCGGCGTCCGGTGCGCGGCAGCAACGGTAGGGGCACCGCGACCTGGGCGCCGGTCAGGGGCGCGCCGGCGGTGAGCAGCGCGGTCAGTTCCACCTCCCGCGTGTCGGGATGACCGGCCGTGACGTCGCAGTTCTGGTCAGTGACCAGCCGGGGTGAAGCGTGCTCCGGCCGGGGGCTAGCATGCGGGGCATTCGGGCCAGTCGTGATGACCTCGGCGGGCGGCGGCTCGGCCCGGATATCGCCAGGTTCCACCGCGGCCGCGGGCTCGTCCCCCAGGGTTGCGCTGGCTGCGGTGGAACCTGCCCTGGGTGACTCTGCGGTCGGTGTCTGCCCGGCGCGGGCGGCGGCGTGTACGGCCTCGGTGAGCGCCTCGCGGAGCCCTGCCACGGCCTCGGCGGTCACGAAAACACCACCAGCGGCGGCACCGAGTTCAGCACCACCTGTCACGCGGTCCACCCGTCGGCCCATGTCGACCAGGTGTCATCATGTAGGCCAACCCCAACTGGCCATGAGCGGTACTGTCAACTTGACGGCTCTGGCACAGATGCGGTGGTGGTTCAGCTGAGTAGGGGGTACATACGTGCTCACTCTCGAGCTGGGTTAGGTGCCGGTGCCCGAGCCGGCTGTGGTCTCGGTCCGGGACGGACTGTGATCACGGTGGCGGCAAGGACGAGATTGCCGCGCACGACCCGCTGCGCTCGTGACTTGAGGGGAGACGCAGGTCGCCCGCGGCACCGGAGGACAGGTGTCGACCCGGAGTGGGCAGGTCCAGTCACCGTTCGGTCGCTGCTGACCGCCGGGCGGCCATCTCTGTGGAGGCGTTCACGACCTGGACCTTGTCGCCATTCTGCAGGTCGTTGAACCACGCCTGGGCGTCGCCGAGCTCCAGCTTGATACAGCCGGCCGAGGAACGGGACCGGTCACCACCGTGAAAGGCAACCCCTCCGTCGGCGAAGAAGATGGAGTAGGGCATCGGCGCCGGGCGCCCGTCGGGGCCGTTGAACTCCCCACTGACGTGGTCCTTGTCCTTGCGGTAGACGCGGAACGAGTGCCCGACCGGGGTCTGCTGATCGGCCCCGCCGGAGGCGATGCGCACCGGTCCGCGGATCACCTTGCCGTCCCGGATCAGCCACGCCTGCTGCGACTCCAGGTCCACACACGACCGCGCCGACACCGAGCACGGAGTACCCGGCGTCAATGGCTCGGCGTGCGCAGCCCGGGCCACGGGACTGGTCTCGGCCTCGTCACTGGCCGAGGCCGGCCCGGCAAGCGCCAACCCCGCCATCGTGATCAGACCCGCCACCACCGCGGCCGCGGTCCGGGCACGGCTGAACGAAGCCTTCTTCATATGAACTCCTCACATCGGCGCCACTCGCTCGGGAACGGGTAGCTGTTCCACTAGTGAGGACGTTCTCCTGGCGAGGGCGTTGCCCGGCTCCGACCTCGGATGTCTCCACGTTCGAGTGATCTACGCAGGATGATAGTAGGTCAGTACTTGTCCATGGCCATGGAAAAGTCCCCGGTGATGGCCAGGTGTAGGTCCCCGCTGGTGGCCAGATAGAAGTCCCCACCCCTTGCTCGTCGTGTCGACCTGGAGCGTGGGCCCTGGGCGGTGACGGTGGCGGTGCCAACCAGTCACCGCACCGCCCAGGGGGCTCCATTGAAGTCTGCGAGGGAACGGATGGACATCATTTCCGCCTACCGAGAAGTGGGCAGTTACCGTGGTGCCGCTGCGATCAGCGGTACGACGCCGAAGACGGTGAAGCGGGTGATCGCCCGCCACGAGGGCGCCGGTGTCGCGCCGGTGGCCCGGGCGCGGGCCCGCAACTACGACCCGGTGACCGCGCTGGTGGCCGAGCGGGTCGCCAGGACCGGGGCCAGGATCACCGCGAAGCGGCTGCTGCCGGCCGCCCGCGCCGCGGGCTACGAGGGGTCGGCGCGCAACTTCCGGCGGCTGGTCGCGACACAGAAAAAGTTATGGCGCAACGACAACCATCGCGGGCGGCGGCCGGCGGTGTGGTCACCGGGCGAGCACCTGGTCATCGACTGGGGCGTGCTGGGCTCACTGCACGTGTTCTGCGCGGTCCTGGCGTGGTCTCGGGTGCGGTTCGTGCGCTTCGCCGACAACGAACGCGCCGAGACCACGCTGGCGCTGCTCGCCGAGTGCTTCGATCACCTGGGCGGGGTTCCCGGGGTGGTGCTGGCCGACCGGATGGGCTGCCTCAAGGGCGGGGTCGTCGCGAACAAGGTCGTGCCCACCGCTGCCTACGTGCGCTTCGCCGCCCATCACGGGTTCCGGCCCGACTTCTGCGAGGCCGCCGATCCGGAGTCGAAGGGGATCGTGGAGAACCTGGTCGGCTACGCCAAGTCCGACCTGATGATCCCCGGCGCCGCCGGGTCCGGTGAGCCGTTCACCGATCTGGGCGCGGCCAACACCGCCGCCGCGGCGTGGTGTGTCGAGGTCAACGCCGTGACCCACTCCGAGATCTGCGCGGTGCCCGCCGAGCGGCTGGCGACCGAGCGGGAGCTGCTCGCCCCGTTGCCGTCGCTGCGGGCCAGCATCGGCAGGTCGGTGACCCGCAAGGTCGACCGGCTGGCCTGTGTCCGGTTCGGCTCGGCCCGCTACTCGGTGCCGGTCGCGCTGATCGGCACCCAGGTCCGGCTCCGGGTCGACCACGACCGGTCCCTGTCGGTCCTGTCCGGTCCCGGCGAGGGCGAGCTGGTCGCCGAGCACCTGCTGGTCGCCCCGGGCGAGGCGTCGATCCACGATGATCACTACGGCGGCCCGCGCCCGGCGCCGCGGCGGGCGGTGCGCCCGCGCACCGGGCCGGAGAAGGCGTTCTGCGCGCTCGGACCGACCGCCGAGGCGTTCCTCACCGGCGCCGCCGCGGCCGGGCACACCCGCCTCGGCCCGGAGTTGGTCGAGCTCAACACCCTGGCCGCCGCGCACGGCGAACCCGTCTTCCTCGACGCCCTGTCCCGCGCGGTCGCGTTCAGCCGCTGGCGCGCCGCCGACGTGCGCTCCATCCTGGCCGCCGGCACCGGCACACCACAGCCCCGACCAGCCGGTGAGGCCCTGGTCCTCGAGCTACCGGTCGTCCCGACCCGGCCACTGAGCGACTACACCACCGCCACCACCAGGGCAGCCACGAGCGGGGCCAGCACGAGCAGGGCCAGCACGAGCAGGGCCAGCACGAGCAGGGCCAGCACGAGCAGGGCCAGCACGAGCAGGGCCAGCACGAGCAGGGCCAGCACGAGCAGGGCCAGCACGAGCAGGGCCAGCACGAGCAGGGCCAGCACGAGCGGGAGCCGGGCGTGACCGCGAAGACGCCGCCAACGCTCGCTCCTGACCTGGTCGACGGGTTGCGTCGGCTCAAGTTGGCCGCGATGCGTCAACTCGCCCCCGAGCTCCTGGTCACCGCCAAGACCCAGCGCTGGGCCCCGGAGGAGCTGCTGCGCACCCTGATCGAGGCCGAGATCAGCGCCCGCGACGCCTCGAATGCCCGCAACCGGGCCAAGGCCGCCGCGTTCCCCGTCACCAAGACCCTCGACGAGTTCGACCGCACCGCCTCCAGCATCGCGCCCGCCACCCTGGACTACCTGTCCTCGCTGGAATGGATCACCGCCCGGGAGAACCTCTGCCTGGTCGGACCAGCCGGCACCGGCAAGTCCCATCTGCTGGTCGCGCTCGGGGTCGCCGCGGTCGAGGCCGGGCACCGGGTCCGCTACTTCACCGCCGCCGACCTGGTCGAGACCCTCTACCGCGGCCTGGCCGACAACAGCGTCGGCCGAGTCATCGACACCCTGCTGCGCAACGACCTGATCATCTGTGACGAGGTCGGGTTCGCCCCGCTCGACGACACCGGCGCACAGCTGCTGTTCCGGTTCATCGCCGCCGCCTACGAACGCCGCGCCCTGGGCATCGCCAGCCACTGGCCCTTCGAGTCCTGGGGCCGGTTCCTCCCCGAACACACCACCGCGGTCAGCCTCCTCGACCGGCTCCTACACCACGCCAACGTCGTGGTCACCGACGGCGAGTCCTACCGCATGCGCGAAGCCCGAACGAAAGGAGCGGGCACCGTCACGAAACACCGCTGATCAACCCGAGGGGTGGGGACTCTTACCTGGCCACCAGCGGGGACCACAACTTGGCCGTTGACAGTACTCACAGAGCGTAGCTGGGTGTGGTCCGCAATGGCTCTAGGCAGTCGGGCCGGTGGCGGATCGGCTGGGAGGCCATTACCGATACGGGCCATCAGTAAGGAACGTGTCACCAGCCGCCACTCGGGCGGACCTGCTCGCGGCGGTGCGCCCGGCGGTCGGTAGCTTGCCGCCGTGCCCAAGGGGCTGGACCAAGACGAGCTGATCGAGCGGTGGACGCTGGTCGGTGAGGAGCTGGAGCGCTGCCGCACGAAGCGCGGCTGAGCGGGCTGGCGTTCGCGGTGTTGTGGAAGTTCTTCCTGCAGCACGCCCGCTTTCCCCGGGGGCGCTCCGAGGTGCCGGACGACGCGGTGGTCTTCGTCGCCCGCCAGCTGCAGCTCTCGGCCTCTGAGCTGGGGTTTCTACGACTGGTCAGGGCGCACGATCGAGCGGCACCGGGCGGAGGTACGCGCACTGCTCGGGTTCCGCGAGTGCTCGCTCACCGACCAGGACGCCGGAGTCGAGTGGCTGATTGAGCACGTCACCGTCGCCGAGCAGCGCCCTGATCAGGTGCGGGCGGAGCTGCTGGGGTGGATGCGTGGTGTTCGGGTGGAACCACCGACCGCGGGCCGGCAGGACCGGATGGTGCGCTCGGCGCTGGACCGCGGCGAGCGGACGCTGATCGATCGCGTCGGCGTTCGACTGCCGGCAGAAGCGCGGGGGCGGTTGGACGGGCTGGTGTTCGGCGTCCCCGACGACCC
>NZ_JADQDD010000353.1 GCF_019263595.1 Pseudonocardia sp. KRD291
TCCGCGCTCGCGGGCCCTCTCGATCTGGCGCTCGATCCGGACCTGCCCCGCCTGGACCCGTCGGATCGCCGGTTCCCGGTCGGCCTGGATCCCGGCCAGCACGTCGTGGGCGGGAGTGCCCCGGCGTAGCGCAGGGACCAGCCGGTTCGCCGCGGCCACCGCGTCCTGGCAGGCCATCAGGATGCCGTTGCCGCCGACCGGGGAGATCACGTGCGCGGCGTCGCCGATCAGCAGCAGGCCGGGGGAGTGCCAGCGCGGGACCCGGGAGATCTCGACCGGCAGCAGCGTCGTGTCGTTGACGTCGGTGAGCAGCCCGACCCGGTCGGCGAGCCACGGCACCTGCTCGGCGACGAACCGGCGGATCGGCTCCGGCCCGGCCTCGCGCACGGCCGCGATCCCGCCCCGGGGCAGCGAGTAGCCGACCTGCCAGCGGCCCGGGCTGCTGATCAGTCCGAGGTAGTGGTGCTCGCCGAAGTACAGGTCGATGTCGGCGTCGTCCGGGTCGCCGTCGCGGTGCGGGAGCGTGAACCACAGCAGGTCGGTCCGGGCGCCCAGCGACTCGGCCGTCATGCCGGCCAGGCGCCGGACCCGGGAGTACCGCCCGTCCGCGGCGACGACGAGGTCGGCCGCCAGCTCGTGCTCGTCGGTGCCGACCCGGTAGCGGACGCCGGAGACGGTTCCGCTCCCGTCCGTGATCAGCCCGTTGACGGCCGCGCCGGTGCGCAGCTCGAAACCGGGCAGCGTGGCCGCCTCGGCGGCCAGGAAGTCCAGGAACCGGGCCTGCGGCATCAGCGCGACGTAGTCGAACCGCGAGCGCACCCGCCCGTAGTCCGCGGTCGTGACGATCCCGCGCGGGGTGTGGAACCGGAACCGGCGCGCCCGCACGTGCGGCAGCTCCAGGAGCCGGTCGGCCAGCCCGAGCCGGTCGAGCTGCTCGAGGGTCCACGGGTGCAGGGAGTCGCCGCGGAAGTCCCGGTCGAAGTCCCGGTGGCGCTCCAGCAGCGTGACCGGCAGCCCGGCCCGCGCCAGCAGGTAGGCGAGCAGCAGGCCACCCGGCCCGCCGCCCACGACGACGGTGCGGCCGGGGGCGTGCGCGGGCTCGGGCATGCCGCCATCATAGCTCCGTCGGCGAGTATCTCACTCGTCGAGGTTGTTGGACGTGCCGGCCCCGTCGGTCCGTACGAGCGGGCGGCGACAGACGAACAGCCGGGCCGGCGGCGGGTTGAGCCAGACCGTGGCCGTCTCGACGACCTCGTCGAACACCTCTCCCAGGGCGCCGCGCAGGTCGCCGACCCGGCTCGGCAGCGCCATCCAGGTCGTGATCATGCTGAACGCCCCGTCCGGTGCCAGCCGGGCGGCGATGTCGCGCAGCAGGGCCCGCCGCTGCACCGCGGGGAACAGGGCCCAGGGCAGCGAGGAGATGACGACGTCGACGGTGCCGATCCCGGCCTCGTCGAGCAGCCGGGTGAACTCGCGGGCGTCGCCCCGGACGAGCTCGAGCCAGGGCCGGGTCCGGCGCAGGTGCGCGACCAGGTCCGGGTCGAGCTCCACGGCGAGGTGCCGGGAGCCCGGTCCCAGGCGTGCCCGGATCGGGTCCGACATCGCGCCGGTCCCCGCCCCGAGCTCGACGACGGTGCTGGACGAGCCCTGTGGGATGACCTGCGCGATGTCGCGCGCCAGCCGGGGACCGGTGACGAACGGGGTGGCCAGCAGGTCCGGGCGTCGGATCGCCCGTCGCAGGAACGTGAGGTGGTCGGCGCGCGTCATGGCGCACATCGTCGCGCCTCCGGTGCCCGGCCCGCACCCGAGGCGTCGATCGTCACCCGTGCGGAGCCCGGAGCGCACCGAGAACGGGGCCGGAAACGAGTCAGGGGACTCTCCGAACCGGAGAGTCCCCTGAGTCGAGAACTGTGCGCCGTCAGGGATTCGAACCCCGAACCCGCTGGTTAAGAGCCAGCTGCTCTGCCATTGAGCTAACGGCGCAGATATTCAGGAATGCTACTTCTGTCGCAACAGAACCCTTGCGATCGCGACCCGAAGAACATTAACATGCAGTGTTCTCCGGACGATCACCGGGGTGGCGACCGGGTGAGTGACGGGACTTGAACCCGCGGCCCCCTGGACCACAACCAGGTGCTCTACCGACTGAGCTACACCCACCATGCCTACCGGCCTCGCGACCGGCGTGCCGGACAAGCTTAACCGGCCGTCCGGAGGCGATGCGAGGGGGTGCCTCTCAGGACTGGCCCGCAGGTGGGGCGGCCACGTCGGCCACCTCGGCGGCCGCGGCCTGGGCCTGCTCGGTGCTCGGCCCGGGCGGGGCCACGAACAGGGCGCGCCGGTAGTAGGCCAGCTCGCGGATCGACTCCCGGATGTCGGACAGGGCGCGGTGCGCGAGGCCCTTCTCCGGCTTCGCGTAGAAGATCCGCGGGAACCATCGCCGCGCGAGCTCCTTGATCGAGCTGACGTCGACCATCCGGTAGTGCAGGTGCTTGTCCAGCTCCGGCATGTCCCGGGCGAGGAACGCCCGGTCGGTGGCGATCGTGTTGCCGGCCAGCGGCGCGGTACCCGGATCCGGCACGTGCTGGCGCAGGTAGTCGAGGACCATCTTCTCGGCCTGGGCGATCGTGACGGTCGCCGCGCGGACCTCGTCGGTGAGCCCGGACTTGGCGTGCATGTTCCGCACGACCTCCGGCATGTTCTCGAGCGCGGTCTCGTCGCAGGCGATCACGACGTCCACGCCCTCGCCGAGCACGTTGAGCTCGCCGTCGGTCACCAGGGCCGCGATCTCGATCAGGGCGTCGCGCTCGAGGTCGAGCCCCGTCATCTCGCAGTCGATCCACACCAGCCGGTCGGTCATCAGCGCAGCCTAGGTGAGACGGGCCGGGGACACGGGGTGAGCCGCGCGACCACGGACGGTGGAATGGCCTAGTCTCGCGAACCGTGGCCGAGAACACCGCAGCTCAGGACATTGCCGCCGGGTACGCGACCGAGGGGGCGGCGCTCGAGCTGGGCACGGTGCTCGTCGACGGCGTCGTGGATCCGGCCGCGACGGTGCGGATCCCGTTCGCGACGCTGAACCGGCACGGTCTCGTCGCAGGCGCGACCGGCACCGGCAAGACCAAGACCCTGCAGGGGCTGGCCGGCCAGCTCTCCGACGCCGGGGTGCCGGTGCTGCTCGCCGACGTCAAGGGCGACCTGTCCGGGCTGGCCCGGGCCGGTGAGCCGAACCCCAAGGTCGACCAGCGGGCCACCGACACCGGTGACGACTGGACCCCGACGGCGTACCCGGTCGAGTTCATGTCGCTGGGCGAGAAGAGCGCGGCGACCCCGATCCGGGCGACGCTGACCCAGTTCGGCCCGATCCTGCTCTCGAAGGTCCTCGACCTCAACGACACCCAGGAGTCCACCCTGGGCCTGATCTTCCACTGGGCCGACCAGCGCGGGCTGCCGCTGCTCGACACCAAGGACCTGCGCGCCGTCATCCAGCATCTGACCTCGGACGAGGGCAAGGCGGAGCTCAAGGGCATCGGCGGGGTGTCGGCGGCGACGGCCGGGGTGATCCTGCGGGCGCTGGTGAACCTGGAGGCCCAGGGCGGCGAGGCGTTCTTCGGCGAGCCGGAGTTCGACCCGGCCGACCTGCTGCGCGTGATCGATGGGAAGGGCGTCGTCACGCTGCTGGAGCTGGCCGAGCAGTCGGCCAACCCCAAGCTGTTCTCCACGTTCCTGATGTGGCTGCTCGCCGAGCTGTTCGAGGAGCTGCCCGAGGCCGGCGACCTGGACAAGCCGAAGCTGGTGTTCTTCTTCGACGAGGCGCACCTGCTGTTCAACGACGCGTCGAAGGCGTTCCTGGAGCGCATCGAGCAGACCGTGAAGCTGATCCGGTCCAAGGGCGTCGGGGTGTTCTTCTGCACCCAGCTGCCGACCGACATCCCGAACAACGTCCTGTCCCAGCTCGGTGCGCGCGTGCAGCACGCGCTGCGGGCGTTCACCCCGGACGACCAGAAGGCGCTGACGAAGACGGTCAAGACCTACCCGACCTCGAAGGTCTACGACCTGGAGGAGGCCCTGACCTCGCTGGGCACCGGTGAGGCGGTGGTGACCGTGCTGTCCGAGACCGGTGCCCCGACGCCGGTGGCCTGGACCCGGCTGCGCGCCCCCCGCTCGCTGATGGCCGCGATCGGGCCTGACGCCGTGACCGAGGCGGCGAAGGCGTCCCCGCTCTGGGCGAAGTACGGCGAGACGGTCGACCGCGAGTCCGCCTACGAGACGCTGACCGGCAAGATGGCCGCGCAACAGCAGGCGCAGGACGGGCAGCAGGCGGAGGGCGGGCAGCAGGCGCCGGCACCGGCCGACGCCCCGCCGCCTCCGGCCGAGGAGCAGGGCGGGTCGGGCTGGTTCAGCGACATGATCTCCTCGCCGGCGGCCAAGTCGTTCATGCGGTCCGCGGCCAGCGCCGCCGGCCGGGAGATCACGCGCAGCCTGTTCGGTACCCGCCGGCGCCGGTGACCGGAGTGCGACGCCGTCAGCGGCGTTCGGGGTGCGTCTCTCCGGGGACGAACGCGGCGAGTGCGGCGGGCGTGGTGTCGCGGGCGAGGTCGACGGCGGTGGCCGGGTCGACGTCGAGGATCTGGTAGGAGCCCGACCCGGCGCCGGTGACCGCGTCCAGGGTGACCACCCCGGCGCGGCGCTGGAACCAGCTCTGCCGGATCCGCCAGCCGATCACACCGTCGCGTTGCAGGGCGACCGTGCCGCGGACCAGCGAGCCCTGGCGCGCGACCAGGAACCGGTCGTCGAGGCGGTTGCCGAGGGAGCGGTAGCGGTCCAGCCCGAGGACGACCGCCACCGGCAGCGTCACCAGCGAGACCGGGCCGAGCCAGGCCAGCTCCCAGACCTCGCCGAGCACCCATGCCGCGGCCACGAGCACCAGCGCCGGGACGACGGCGCGGGTCAGCCGCCGGGTGCGTGCGACGGCGGGGTGGCGGCGCAGTGCGACGTCGGTGACCGGCACCGGCGACCGCATCGCCACGGCCGCGACCTGGTGCGCCTGCGCGGCCGGCACCGGCGGCTGCAACGCGCCTCCGCCGCCGTCGCGGCCCTCGGACCCGCCGAGCCCGACCGACAGCGCGCCGGCCTGCGCGCCGCGTCCGAGGAGCCGGACCAGCAACGGCTCGGACACCGCGACCCCGCGCAGCCGCTTCTCCGAGACCGACAGCGACCGCTGGGTGAGCAGGCCGCGGCGGACCCGTAGCGTGCCGTCCGGCTCGCGGGTGAGCCGGAAGTTCCACCAGCGCTCGGCGAACAGGACGAGCGCGCCCGCGACGAGCACCACCAGCAGCACGCCGATCCCGGCCCCGATCGCGGCCCACAGCGGCGCGGCGGAGAGCCGGTCGGCGGCGGTGCTGACGCCCGGCAGGGTGCGCGGATCGACGCCGGTCTCGTCGACCACGTTCCAGCCGGCCGCGGCCAGGGCGCCGACGGCGGCCAGCGACGACATCGTCAGCGGGGCGTAGCGCAGTGAGGCCCAGCTCAGCCGGTCCAGCTCGACCGGCTCCACCGCGGTGTCGCCCCCCGGCGCGACCGAGGCCGGAAGCGGTGT
>NZ_JADQDD010000354.1 GCF_019263595.1 Pseudonocardia sp. KRD291
CGCTGCTACGTCCTGGACACGTCGGTCCTGTTGTCCGACCCCTGGTCGTTGCTGCGGTTCGACGAGCACCAGGTCGTCATCCCCCTGGTCGTGATCTCCGAGCTGGAGGCCAAGCGCCACCACCCCGAACTCGGCTGGTTCGCCCGCACCGCTCTGCGTCAGCTCGACGAGCTGCGCGTCAAGCACGGTCGCCTGGACGCACCGATCCCGATCGGGGACGCCGGCGGCTCACTGCACGTGGAGCTCAACCACTCGGACCCGATGGTGCTCCCGGCCGGTTTCCGGACCGACTCCAACGACAGCCGGATACTGGCCTGCGCGCTCAACCTGCGGGCCGACCCGACCATGCACGGCGAGGTCGTGCTGGTCACCAAGGACATGCCGCTGCGGGTCAAGGCGGCCGCGGTCGGCCTGGTCGCCGACGAGTACCACGGCCAGGACGTGCTGGACTCGGGCTGGACCGGCATGGCCGAGATCGAGGTCGGCGCCGACGACGTGGACACGCTCTTCCGGGACGGGGTGATCGACCACGACGCCGCCCGTGACCTGCCCTGCAACACCGGCCTGCGGCTGGTCGGGGCGTCGTCGGCGCTGGGCCGGGTGACCGCGGACAAGCGGGTCAAGCTGGTCCGCGGCGACCGGGAGGCGTTCGGCCTGCACGGCCGCAGCGCCGAGCAGCGGATCGCGCTGGACCTGCTGCTCGACAACGAGGTCGGCATCGTCTCGATGGGCGGCCGCGCCGGCACCGGTAAGTCGGCGCTCGCGCTGTGCGCCGGTCTGGAAGCCGTGCTCGAGCGCCAGCAGCACCGCCGGATCGTGGTGTTCCGGCCGCTCTACGCCGTCGGCGGGCAGGATCTGGGTTACCTGCCGGGCAGCGAGAGCGAGAAGATGGGGCCCTGGGCCCAGGCCGTGTTCGACACGCTCGGCGCGCTGGTCAGCCAGGACGTGATCGACGAGATCATCGCGCGCGGCCTGCTCGAGGTCCTGCCGCTCACCCACATCCGCGGCCGGTCGCTGCACGACACGTTCGTGATCGTCGACGAGGCGCAGTCGCTGGAGCGCAACGTGCTGCTCACGGTGCTGTCCCGGCTCGGCTCGGCGTCCCGGGTGGTGCTCACCCACGACGTGGCCCAGCGGGACAACCTGCGGGTCGGACGGCACGACGGCATCGGTGCCGTGATCGAGAAGCTGAAGGGCCACCCGCTGTTCGCCCACGTCACCCTGACCAGGAGCGAGCGCAGCCCGATCGCGGCGCTGGTGACGGAGATGCTGGAGGGTCCGAACTCCTGACCCGCCCCTGAACGCCCGGACGGCACCCTCGCCCGGCCCGCTCCGGCGGGTCGGCGAGGGTGCCGTCGGGGACCATCGCCGCGCGCCGGGTCCCGAGGGGAACCCCGGGACCGCCGGGGGAGCGAGGGGGCCCTCCGGGACACCGGGTGCGGTCTCAGCCGCCGTGCGGGGTGCCCTCGGTGAAGCCCGCGGTGGTCTGGGTGCCCAGGACGGCGCGCTCGTGCAGCTCGTCGAGGGTGCTCGCGCCGGCGTAGGTGCAGGCCGAGCGGACGCCGGAGCAGACCTCGTCGAGCAGGTCCTCGACGCCCGGGCGGTCCGGGTCGAGGCGCTGGCGCGAGCTGGAGATGCCCTCCTCGAACAGCGCCTTGCGGGCGCGGTCGAACGCGTTGTCGCCGCGGGTCCGGGCGCCGACGGCACGCTTCGAGGCCATCCCGAACGACTCCTTGTAGGCCCGCCCGTTCTCGTCGCGCAGCAGGTCGCCGGGTGACTCGTAGGTCCCGGCCAGCCAGGACCCGATCATCACCGAGGACGCGCCCGCGGCCAGGGCCAGTGCGACGTCGCGTGGGTGCCGCACGCCGCCGTCGGCCCAGATCGCGGCGCCGTGCTCGCGACCGGCCGCCGCGCACTCGGCGACGGCGGAGAACTGCGGGCGCCCGACGCCGGTCATCATCCGGGTGGTGCACATCGCACCCGGCCCGACGCCGACCTTGACGATGTCGGCGCCGGCCGCGGCCAGGTCGGCGACCCCCTCCGCGGTGACCACGTTGCCGGCCGCGATCGGCACCGCGGCCCCGGAGGAGTCGACGACGCCGCGGACCGCGGCCAGCGCGTCGAGCATCTTGTCCTGGTGCCCATGTGCCGTATCCACCACGAGGACGTCGACGCCGGCGTCGAGCAGTGCCTTCGCCTTCACCGCCACGTCGCCGTTGATCCCGAGCGCGGCCGCGGTGCGCAGCCGTCCGGACGCGTCGAGCGCGGGGGAGTAGATCCCGGCCCGGATCGCCCCGATGCCGGTGAGGATCCCGGCGAGACGGCCGTCGTCGTCCAGGCCGAGCGCGGCCCGTCGGCCGTCGAGGGCCTCGAACACCTCGCGCGGCGGGGTGTCCATCGGCAGCGTCAGCGGCGTCGGGTCGAGGATCTCGGAGAGCCGGGTGAACCGGTCCACCCCCTGGCAGGCGGCCTCGTCGACGGTGCCGACCGGGCGCCCGCCGTCGTCGGTGACGACGACGGCGCCGTGCGCCCGCTTGGGCAGCAGGTTCAGCGCGTCGGCGACGGCGTCCCCGGTGCGCAGCACGAGCGGGGTGTCCCAGACCGGGTCCCGGGACTTGATCCAGGAGATGATCTCGGCCACGGCGTCGGTCGCGACGTCCTGCGGCAGCACGGTCAGCGCGCCGCGGCGGGCCAGGGTCTCGGCCATCCGCCGCCCCGCGACCGCGGTCATGTTCGCCGCGACCACCGGGACCGTCGCGCCGGTGCCGTCGGCGGTGGTCAGGTCGACGTCGAAGCGGGAGGTGATCGCCGACCGCCGCGGGACGAGGAACACGTCGTCGTAGGTGAGATCCGCGGACGGGGCGGGGCCGGAACCGGCGTCGTGGTGGAGGAAGCGCACGAGACGCGGACTCTACGCGCCGGGACCGCTCCCGCGCACGGTCGTGGCCGGCGCGAGCGCCTCCGGGCCCTCGGTGCGGCGTCATCTGCCGGACACGCGGGAGAGACGGCCGGGCAACCACCGCCGCCTACCGTCGTGGTCATGCCGGTGCCGTCGCCGAGATCGTCTTCGGTCACGCACGCGCAGGACGTCCGACGGTTGCGGGACCTGCTGCGTGCGGCGATTTCCGGTGGCCGTTTCCCGCCGGGGCGCTTCCCCGGGGAGGGCGCGCTGATGGTCGGCTACGCGGCGAGCCGCTCCACGGTCCGGGCGGCGTTGGGCCTGCTCGCGGCCGAGGGGCTGGTCCGCGGCTCGCCCGCGGCGTACGAGGCGGTCCCGCCCGCGCTCGTCGCCCTCGACCGGGTGCCGATCCCGCCCGACCCGCCAGACCTGCCAGACCTGCCAGACCCGCCCGACCCGTCCGGCCGGCCCGGCCCGTCCGCAGGCGCGGACCCGACCGGCCCGGCGCCGCTGCGGGCGGTCGACCCGTCCACCGGTACCGCCGGCGCCCGGGTGCTGGACCGCAGTGGCCTGGCCGCCCCCGGACCGCTCGCCGCGTGGCTCGGCGTCACACCGGGGAGCCCGTGCCTGCGGATCGAGCTCCTGGTCCTGCGCCACGGCGTCGCGTCCGCGCTGGAGACGCACTACGTCGTGCACCCGGAGGCCGGCGACCTGATCGGGATCCCGTTGCGTGAGTCCTGGGAGACCCTGCTCGACGACGCCGGCCTGCGCCGCGGGCGCGTCGACCGCTGGGGCGGGCGGATCCCGGCCGACCCCGCCCTCGCCGAGCTCCTCGGGGTCGCGACCGGCTCGGAGCTGGTCGCGGTCGAGCAGACCACGTGCGACCCGGTGGGACGCGTGCTCGACGGTGCGGTGCTGCGGATCCGCTCCGACGTCCCGCGCGCCAACATGCTGCATCCCGCGGCGAGCTGAGGCGCACCGCACTCACGAGCTCAGCAGCCGGCGCACCTGCTCGAGGTCGTCGGCCTCGGCGGGGGTCTTGTCCGGGCGGTAGCGCAGCACGCGCGCGAACCGCAGCGCGACGCCGCCGGGATAGCGGGTGCTGCGCTGCGCGCCGTCCAGTGCGATCTCCACCACCAGCTCCGGGCGCAGCAGCAGCACCCCGTGCCCGGCGTCGCCGGCGGTGTCGTCGCGGGCGTAGCCGGGGAACGTCGCCGTCTGCCAGGCGAGAAGCTCGTCGGTCATGCCCTTGAACGTCTTGCCGACCATCACCGGCTCGCCGCCGTCCGGGTCCCGCGCGCCGAGGTGGATGTTGGACAGGCTGCCGGTGCGTCGCCCGTAGCCCCACTCCGCGCCGAGCACGACCAGGTCGAGGGTGTGCACCGGCTTCACCTTCTGCCAGGCCTTCCCGCGCCGTCCGGCCGCGTACGGGGCGTCGAGCGCCTTGACCACGACGCCTTCGTGCCCGGCGTCGAGCGCGGTCTCCAGCACCTGCGCGGCCCCCTCCGGCGAGGGCCGGCGGGCACCGGGCATCCGCGGTGGCGCCTGCGCGTCGCCGGCCAGTAGCTCGGCCAGCGCGTCGAGCCGTCGTTCCAGCGGCGCGTCGACGAGGTCGTCGCCGTCGAGGTGCAGCAGGTCGAAGAAGAACGGGCTCAGCATCGTCTCCGAGCCCTGGCCTTCCGGCCCGTCGGAGCCGAAGCGGCTCATCGTGTCCTGGAACGGGCGGGGCCGGCCGTCGTCGTCCAGGGCGAGGGTCTCGCCGTCGAGCACCACCGCCTCGCACGGCAGCGCCCGGACGTGCGCGACCAGCTCCGGGACGCCGTCGGTGACCTCGCGCAGCGTGCGGGTCCAGACCCGGACCTCGTCCCCGCGGCGGTGCACCTGGATCCGCGCGCCGTCGAGCTTGTGCTCGACCGTGACGTCCGGCCCGAGCCCGGCCAGCGCCGCGTCGAGCGAGTCGCCAGGGCTCGCCAGCATCGGCCGGATCGGCCGCCCCACCTCCAGCCCGACGACCTCGAGCGCCGCGACGCCGCCGGTCAGCGCGGTCACGGCCGTGCCCGGCAGCCGTCCGGAGAGCATGAACGCCCGTCGCACGGTCGGCGCCGGCACCTCGGCGGCGGCCGCGATCGCCTCCACCATCAGGCCCTCCAGCGCTCCCTGGCGCAGCTCCCCGGTGAGCAGCTGGTGCAGGAACCGCTGCTCGTCGGCGGTCGCGGCACCGTAGAGCCCGGCCAGCAGGTCGCGGCGCCGGGTGGCCGACCCGGTGCCGGAGGTCGTGGCGAGCTCGTCGAGGGTCTCCTCGACCCGCCCGACGGTCAGCGACGGATCGGGGGCCGCCCCGGCGTCGAGCCCGGACAGGGTCCGCCAGCCGGTGCCGATCCGGCCCTGCCGCAGCTCGCCTGCCAGCCAGGCGGTGACCGGCTCGACCTCCTCCGGCGCGGCGCGACCCAGCACCGCGGCCAGCGCGGCCGACTTCTCCCTGCGCGAGCGGGTGGCGCCCACGGCGGCGGAGGTCGCGACGACGTCGGAGAACAGCATGGGAGGAAGTGAAGCAGCGGCCCCCGACACTTCGCCCGCCGAAACCCGGGGTGTCAGGCCGTGCGTGCCTCGCGCAGCGGCCCGCCCCGTGCCTGCCCGGCCGGGCCCGTCGGACCGGT
>NZ_JADQDD010000355.1 GCF_019263595.1 Pseudonocardia sp. KRD291
CCGAGCAGGTGGCCGTCGACGCCGCGGCCCACCTGCGGGAACTGCCCGCCCCGCGGACCGGCCCCGGGGGCGGGGCCGACGTCGACACCAAGAGCTCGCCGACCGACGTCGTGACCGCGTCCGACGCCTCGGTCGAGCGGTTCGTGCGCGAGCGGCTGGCCGCGTTGCGCCCGGGGGAGCCGGTCTACGGCGAGGAGGGCTCGGGGGACGCGGAGGCGGCCCGCTGGGTCGTCGACCCGATCGACGGAACCGTGAACTACCTCTACGGCCTGCCCTGGTACGCGATCTCGGTCGCGGCGGTCCGCGACGGCGCGACGGTGGCCGGTGCCGTCGTCGAGCCGGCGTCCGGGCGGGTGTGGACCGCGGCCCTGGGCGGCGGCGCCACCTGCGACGGCACGCCGCTGGCCGTCAGCGGCACCGAGGACCTGTCGCTGGCCCTGATCGGCACCGGGTTCGGCTACCGGGCCGAGCGCCGGGCCCGGCAGGCCCGGATGGTCGCCGGGATGCTGCCCGAGGTGCGCGACATCCGCCGGGCCGGTTCGGCGGCCCTGGACCTGTGCGCGGTGGGCGCCGGGTGGCTCGACGGCTACGTCGAGCACGGCTGTCACTGGTGGGACTGGGCGGCGGCGGCGCTGATCGCCCGCGAGGCGGGCGCGCTGCTGCACATCGCGGGCGGCCCGGACGACCTCGGTGCGGACGCGGCGGACCTCGGCGACGACGTGTCGCTGGCGGCCGCGCCCGGCGTCGCCCGCGCCCTGGCGGCACTGGCCGCCGCACACGGCGCCGCGCAGGTCTGAGCGCCCGGTCGACCCGGTGGCGGGCCGGCGCCGATCAGGTGCAGCCGTTGTCGCGGGCCTGTTGCAGGGTGGCCGGGTCCACCGCGGGGCGACCGTTCTCGCCGGCCGGCGCGGACAGCTCGTCGAGCACGTCGCGGGCGGCGCGGCCGGGGGCGACGTCGGAGAACGCGGCCCCGATCACCACGTCGACACCGGCACCGGTCCGGTCGTCGCGGATCAGCTCCACGCACGGCACGACCAGCGCGAGCGTCTCCGCCGCGCTCTGGCCGGCCGGGCCGAACCGCAGCTGGCCCAGGCAGTCCATGTCGCCGTCCGGGTACTGCGGGTCGTTCGTCGGGCTCGACGACTCGCCGAACTCCAGGTCGCCGAGCTGGGCCGAGACCAGGTTCGCCTGGCCACGCTGGCCGCCGGCGTTGAGGACCTGGAAGCGGACGTCGCTGGGCGCCGCGGGCGCGGCGGTGTGCAGCTCGGCACGGTCGATGACGGTGCCGGGCACCGCGCCCGACGCCGGCGGGGTGCAGGAGGTGTCGGCCGGGCCGGTGGAGGACGTGGCGAGGACGACGACCCAGGTCGCGGCGGCCAGCACGAGCAGCACGGCACCGGTCGCGACGATCGGGCGGGTGCGCCGCCGCTGGTACGGGCGCGAGGATCTCATCGCGTCCCCCCGGTGCCCTGGCCGAGCCCGTTGTCCAGGATGTGGTGCCCGAGCGCGACGAGCGGACCGACGGCGTCCTCCAGGCCGTGGGCCATGTCCGGCGGTACGGCTCCGGCGCGGACCCGGGACAGGATCCCGGCCAGCACCACGGCCAGCTTGAAAGCCCCGAACGCCACGTACCAGGGCAGCGGCGCCGGATCGAGGCCGGTGCGACGGGCGTAGACGGCGACCAGCTCGTCCCGGGTGGGGAAGCCGGGCAGCCGGGTCGGGCTCGGGATCCGCTGGGCGTCGCGCCATACCGGGTCGTCGTCGGCCTGGGGCCAGTAGACGAGCAGCAGCCCGAGGTCGGCCATCGGGTCGCCGAGCGTGGACATCTCCCAGTCCAGCACGGCCTTGATCGTTCCCGGGTCGGCGGAGTCGTAGAGGCAGTTGTCGATCCGGTAGTCGCCGTGCACGACGGTGTGGCGCTGGGTGGCGGGCACCTCGGCGCCGAGACGCTCGGACAGGCGGGTGAGCTCGGTCTCGGTGCGCTCGTCGGTGGCCGACGGGGCGTCGGTGTCGTCCCGGGCGGCGGCCCACTGCTTGCCCCAGCGGCGGATCTGGCGCTCCAGGTAGCCGTCCGGGCGCCCGAAGTCGGAGAGACCCACCGCCGCCGGGTCCACCTCGTGCAGCGCCGCCAGGACGTCGATCAGGGCCTGCCCGGCCCGCGCGCGGTCCGTCTCGGTCTCCGCCCATCCGGCGGGCAGGTCGTCGAGCGGCACGACGCCCTCGACCAGCTCCATCACGAAGCACGGCGCGTCCACCGGCGGGCCGTCCCCGCTGTGGGCCAGCACGGCCGGTACCGGGACACCGGTCCCGGCCAGCGCGGAGATCACCCGGCGTTCGCGTCCCATGTCGTGCGCGGTCTCGGCGACCGAGCCCACCGGCGGGCGGCGCAGCACGACCGCGCCGGCCGCGCTGTCCACCCGGTAGGTCAGGTTGGACCGGCCTGCGCCGACCGGTGCGAGGGTGCACTCGCGCCAGCGCTCGTCGCCGAGCTCGGTGGCCAGGAAGGCCCCTACCGACGCCGGGTCGGCACCGGGGGTCGCGTCGGATTCGGTCGGTGTCGACGAGCTCGTTGCCACGGGGGTGGACCCTAGTCGTGCCCGGTCCGCCGGGCCCGCAGCGACGCCGTCCGCGCGCCTGGGTTACCCTCCCGGCCGCCGGTGGTGGACAGACCGCCCCGGACGGCACCGCCGTGGTCAGTGCGACCGGTGCCGGTCCGGGCAGGACCCGTTCGGCGGTCTGACCCGACAAGGTGAGACCGGCGTCACTCCGACCATCGGGCACAAACCTTGCGTCCGCGACGTTCCTCAGCGGCACGCAGAACATTACGAGTGTGATCGACCAGCAGCGAACTGGGCCGGTGAGCTGCGCAAACTGTGAATGGCAAGGGTGGACCCATGGCGACCGACTACGACGCCCCACGACGGAACGAAGCCGACGAGCTCGCCGAGGACTCGCTGGACGAGCTGAAGGCCCGGCGTAACGAGGCCCAGTCCGCGGTCGTCGACGTCGACGAGACCGACACCGCGGAGAGCTTCGAGCTGCCCGGCGCCGACCTGTCCGGCGAGGAGCTCACGGTGAACGTCCTGCCCAAGCAGGCGGACGAGTTCACCTGTGCGAGCTGTTTCCTGGTGCACCACCGGAGCCGCCTGGCGAGCTCCAAGGGTGGCCAGTTCATCTGCCGCGACTGCGCGGCCTGAGAGAGCACGTTCGTCCGGCCCCGGTCCGATCGGACCGGGGCCGGACGTCTTTCCGGGGTAGGGCCGTCAGCCCCGGTCGGCCGGAGCACCCGGTGCCGGGCCGGCGCCGGCCAGCGCGGCGACGAGGTCGTCCGGGCGGCGGGTGCTGACGACCCAGTACGGGGCGTCGGACGCGGGGTCGGTGATCTCGAGCCGGACGACCGTGCCGATCCACGCGCGGTGCAGGACCGTCGCGGTCGGGTCCAGCTCCGGGCCGAGCGCGTCCTGTTTGGCGAACTTCTCGGACACGACGTCCGTGCGTCCCACGTGGGCCAGCGCGACCGAGGCGTCACCCACGGTGAGCGTTCCGCCGTGGACCCGCACCCGGCTGCGGCCGAGCCGCCACAGGAACAGCGCGCACAGCGGGACCAGCACGAGGTAGCCGATCCAGGACCGGATGCCCGGATACCCCATATGGATCTCCGCGCCGAGCAGCGCTCCCACGCCGATGGCCGGTAGGTACCACCACAGCGGCACGGACAACCGCTCGTCGAACGCAGTGGGGCCGGACGTCGCAGAACCCACCGGAGACGGCTGCTTGTTCACGAACCCAGGGTAGCGTCGCCCGCCGTGCCCGGTCCCGTCCCCGCTCCCCTGGATGAGCCGCTGGTCGCGCCGTCCGTCGACGTGCTGCTGACCCGGCTCGACCCCGATGTCCCGCTGCCCTCGTACGCACGTGCCGGGGACGCCGGTGCCGACCTGACGACCGCCGAGGACGTCACGCTCGCGCCGGGGGAGCGGGCCCTGGTGGGGACCGGCGTCGCGATCGCGCTCCCGCCCGGGTTCGCCGGGTTCGTCCACCCCCGTTCCGGGCTGGCCGCGCGCAGCGGGCTGTCGGTGGTGAACGCCCCGGGCACGGTGGACGCCGGGTACCGCGGTGAGATCAAGGTCTGTCTGATCAACCACGACCCGGCCGTCACGCTGGTGCTGCGTCGCGGCGACCGGATCGCGCAGCTGGTGGTACAGCGGGTGGAGCACGCCCGCTTCGTCGAGGTCACCGAGCTCCCGTCGTCGGCGCGCGGGGCCGGCGGCCACGGCTCGACCGGCGGTCATGCCGGCCTGGATGTGGGAGGGGGACGCTGATGCCCGGACGCTCACGAGGTCGGCCGATGTTCGACGTCCGGCCGGAGACCGACACCGGCGAGGAGCTCTACCCCGGCTACCCCGGCTACGACGAGACCGCCGAGCCGGGCGACGTGTACGACGACCACGACTCCCGCGAGCGCGAGTCGACCCCTCTGCGCGGGCCCGGGCGTGACGGACCCCGCAACGGACCCGGGCCGGTGGGCCCGCGCGGCGCCCGGCCCGGCGCGACCGGGCGCGGTCCGGCGCCGTACCGCGACGACCGGTACGCCGACGACCGCTACGACCGGGGCGACGGCGGCCGGTACGACGACGAACCTCTCTACGCCCGCGACTACGCCCCGCAGGGCCACGACTTCGGGGACCCCGACGACGACCCCCGCCACCGGCCCACGAACGGCCGGCCCGCGAACGGCCGGGCCGCGGTGCGACCGGCGCCGCCGGCCCGGGACGATCGCTACGAGGAGTACGACGCGGACGAGCACGACGCCCTGGACGACCACGACGACGCGGACGACTACGACGCCCCGGACCGCGACGACCCGGACCGCGACGACGCCCCCGACGAGGTGGGCTACGACGACGACGAGTACGGCGTCGGTGACGCGCCGCTGTCGGTCCCGCCGCCCGGCCGCGACGGGCGCCCGCTCGGCCCGGCCGACGTCGAGGAGCTCGACCCGTCGATGACCGACGCGCTGGCCCGGGTCGACCTCGGGTCGATGCAGGTGCCGGTGCCCTACGGGGCCGAGCTGAAGCTGGAGCCGACCGACGGCGGCCGTCCGCAGGCGGTGCACCTGATGCTGCCCGAGGGCCGGATCGCGGTCAGCGCGCTGGCCGCGCCACGGTCGTCCGGGCTCTGGCGCGAGCTCTCCGCCGAGATCGAGGCATCGCTGCGCAACGGTGGCGCGCGGGTACGCAACGCGCAGGGTGACTGGGGCCGTGAGCTGCACGCCCGCACCGAGAACGCCGCGTCGGTGTTCATCGGGGCCGACGGCCCGCGCTGGATGGTCTACGGCGTGGCGACCGCGTCGCTGGAGACCGTGGACGCGCTCGACGTGGAGCTGCGCCGTGTGATGCGGGGCGTCATCGTCGTGCGCGGCAAGCTGCCCTACCCGCCGCGGACGGTGCTGCCGCTGACCCTGCCCGAGCACCTGGCCGACGAGCAGCCCGAGGCGGCCAAGCCGAAGGGCGCGAGCATCAC
>NZ_JADQDD010000356.1 GCF_019263595.1 Pseudonocardia sp. KRD291
TCCGGGCCGGACCACGGCTGCCCCGGATCGGGATCACCCGGGCCTCGGTCATCGCGTCGTCCCCCTGCTTGTTCCGGCCGCCGCGCGGCGTCATCGGTGCTTCCGGGTCATCGGTGCTTCCGGGTCATCGGTGCTTCCGGGTCACCGCAGGGCCCTGGCGACGCTCAGCACGCCACGTTCGATCGCCTCGATGCGTTCGGCGCCGAGCACCGGGCTCAGCGCCTGACCGCGCACGAAGTCGTCGAAGGCCTGGGTGGTCGTCCAGCGCGGCACGAAGCCGAACTCCTCGCGCAACCGCTGCAGGTCCACCACCCGGCCGAAGTTCAGGAAGCGCATCTGCTCCGGCGAGAAGTCCACGACCCGGGCCCCGCGCAGGATCCGGCTGACCGGCCCGACGGCGCTGCTGGGCACCGGGACCGCGACCTTGCCGGCCCGGCGGATGGCCTGCGAGAGCATCAGCACCCCGTCGGCGGCCACGTTGAACACGCCGGGCAGCTCGTGGGTGGCGGCACGCTCGAGCACGGCGAGCGCGTCCTCCTCGTGCAGCAGCTGCACCCGGGCGTCGAAGCCGAGCACGGTGGGCACCACCGGCAGGGCGAAGTACCGGGTGAGGACGGTGTCGATCCGCGGGCCGATGAAGTTCGCGAACCGCAGCACCGTCGTCGTGACGTCGGGGCGGCGGCGCCGGAAGCCGCGCAGGTAGCCCTCGATCTCGGCGGCGTCCTTGGCGTAGCCACCCGATGGCAGGTCCTTCGGCCCGGTCGCCTCGTCGAACACGGCGGGGTCGCGCGGGCTGGACCCGTAGACGGCGGTCGTCGACTTGAGGACGACCCGCCGGACCGTCGTCGCCTTCTGGCACGCCGCGAGCAGCTGCATCGTGCCGATGACGTTCATCTCCTTCATCGTGGCCCGACCGCCGGCGGAGCCGGGGCTCGCGGACAGCGACGCGTGCACGACGGTGTCCACCGAGGCCGAGGAGATGACCTTGGAGATGAGGGGGTTGCGGATGTCGGCGCGGACGAACTCCGCGCGGCCCATCCGCTTGAGCAGGTCACGCGGGGGCGGGACGGTGTCCACGCCGAGGACCCGGTCGATGTCCGGGTTCGCGGCCAGACGGGCGGCCAGGTGGCCGCCCAGGAACCCGCTCACGCCGGTGACGAGCACGACGGAAGGGGGTGTCTGCGACACGGGTGCGACCTCGCAGGAGTATCGGATGGAGGAACGCCTGAGCTGAGGGGTGCCGGTCGCCGCGACGGGCGGTGTGGCCTGCCGGACCCGTGGGGTCCGTCGTCACGACCGCGTACCGGTCGCGCGCACCCGCGGGCGCACGCGACCGGTACGGATCACTTACCGAGCTTGCGCCGCTGCACCCGGGTCTTGCGCAGCAGCTTGCGGTGCTTCTTCTTCGACATCCGCTTGCGCCGCTTCTTGATGACCGAGCCCATGGAGCGCTCCTTCTACGTGTCGTCTGTAATCGTCCGCACTACCCTGCGCACCGGGTGGCCGAGGGGCCGGCAACGTCCGCGCAGATACCCGCGGACCGCACGACCGGCGAGGGTCGACAGCCGAATCGTCACTCTACCGGTCCGCACGGGCGAACCGTTGGGTGGCCCGGGTGGCGGCCGAACGACTCAGCCCGCGTCGAAGTAGGCGTTGCGGAGGTAGTCCTCCACGGCGCGCTGCGGAACCCGGAAGGAGCGACCGACCCGCGCCGCGGGCAGCTCGCCGGAGTGCACGAGTCGGTACACGGTCATCTTCGACACGCGCATCATCGACGCGACCTCGGCCACGGTCAGGAACTGCACCTGGCTGGGGCGCATCGCCTCGGGACGCTCGGTGGGCATCCGAACACCGCCTTCCGTCTCCGCACCGGCGGCCCCCGGAGTCCACTCCGGCGCCACGCGATGTTCCTGACGAGGGTACCGGGGCGGGTGTGACGATCGGCATCCAGTGGGGACATCCGTTCGAGGCAATACGCGGCGCGTCAGGGTGACAATAAGTCACCCGATATGGCGAACGGGTCAACCCAGGGCTCGGCCGAGATCCACCGACCGACCGTGCGCCGCCACGATCGCGTCCATCCACGCCGAGCGGACGCCGTGCCGTTCGAGCTCGCGCAGCGCCGCCGCGGTCGTGCCCGCGGGCGAGGTCACGTTCTCCCGCAACACACCCGGGTGCTCCCCGGACTCGCGCAGCATCCGGGCCGCGCCCAGGGCGGTCTGCACGGTGAGCTCGGTGGCCGCGGTCCGCGCCAGCCCCAGCGCCACCCCGGCCTCGATCATCGCCTCGGCGACCAGGAAGAAGTACGCCGGTCCGGAACCGGACAACGCCGTCGCGGCGTCCTGCTGGGACTCCGGCATCCGCAGCGTCGCGCCGACCGTGGCCAGCATCGCCTCCACCGTGTCCAGGTGCGCGTCGGTGGCGTGGCGTCCCGGGGAGATCGCGCACATCGCGGCGCCGAGCAGCATCGGGGTGTTCGGCATGACCCGCACGACCGGCGTCCCGTCCGGCAGCCCTCCCTCGAACAGCGACGTGGGCAGCCCCGCACACAGCGACACCACGAGCGCACCGGACCCGAGCACCGGGGCGGTCTCGGCCAGCAGCGGTGCGATGTCCTGCGGCTTCACCGCGACCACGACGGTCTCGGCGCCGGCGACGGCCTCGGCCAGCGGCGCCGCGGCCACCCCCAGCCGGTCGGTGAGCTCGCGGGCGCGCTCCGGGTAGCGCTCGCTGAACACCAGTCCGCCCGGCTCGTGCCCGGCCGCGAGCAGACCGCTCAGCAGCGCCTCACCGATCCGCCCGCCACCCAGTACCGCGATACGTGTCATGGGCGGATCGTAGGGAGAGCGGGGAGCCGGTCGGTGCAGGGGCGCAGCTCCGTGCTCAGTGCAGAGGCGCAGCTCCGCAGGCTCCGTGCTCAGTGCAGAGGCGCAGCTCCGCAGGCTCCGTGCTCAGTGCAGAGGCGCAGCTCCGCAGGCTCCGTGCTCAGTGCAGGGGCGCAGCTCCGCAGGCTCCGTGCTCAGGACCGGGGCAGCGGCGCCAGCGCGATCTGGCGGGCCTGGCAGACCAGGCGCCCGGACGAGTCGACCACCGAGAGGTCCTCGTCGAACCACGTCCCCACGACCGACTCCGACCGCGAGTCCACCCGCAGCCACCCCGGGGCCGGGTGCCCGCGCAGCAGCGCCGTGAGCTGCACGGTCGGCGCCCAGCCGGCGTTGCCGCCCAGGTTGAACACGGTCGGGGGCAGGATGTCGCCGGCCAGCAGCGCGAACAGCACGTCGGGCTCCTCGCCGCGCGGGCGCACCCAGCCGCTCATCACCGGCGGGCCGGTCTCGCCGCGGACGAACGCGTTGGCCTCCGGCGGGTAGCGCAGCTCGCAGGCCCCGGACAGGCCCTGGGCGGGCCGGTCCGGCGGGCTCGGGTCCACCGCGTCCGGTGTCGGCTCGGCCGGTCGGTCCGACTCCTGCGACCACCGCGGAACGTCGGCCGGGAGCACCCCGGCGGTGATCGTCCCGTGCAGCATCAGCTTCTCGCCCTGCACCAGGCGCACCGCGCACGACGACACCGTGCGACCGATCTTGAGGGGCTCGGTGACCAGCTCGACCGGGCCGAGGTCGGGTGCCCGCAGGAAGTCCGCGGACACCGCGAGCGGGTCGAGATCGGACCCGGTCTCGGCGGCCAGCCGGGACAGCGCCGCCCGGGCCAGCAGGACCAGCAGCAGGCCGCCGTGTGCCTTCGGCCCGACCGCCCACACGTCGTCGATAACGGCGCGGTAGCGGCCCCCGCCGAGGTCGGTGAGCACGTGGGCGTCGGAGAACGGGCGTCCGGTGCGGACCTGTGCGGTACTCATGCCGCCTCCCCGGGAAGAAAGCGCGTCGGCGGTGCTCATGCCCGACAGACCTATCACCCCGACACCGTCCGCGACCACGCCGCGAGATGTGATCTGTCCCGGGGACCGGTCAGAGCCGGCCCGCAGGTTCCGGCACCTGCGGCTCCGGCACCTGCCGGACCGGACGGGCCGAGCCGGCCGTCGGGGCCAGGTGCAGACGGGCGAACAGCAGCGACTCCGCGAGCAGCCCGGTGCGTTCCAGGCGGGTGCGGCAGCGGCGGGTGCTGACCTCCAGCACGACGACGCCACCGACGTCGGCGAACCCGCCGTCGGCCAGCGCCTGGCACACCTCGGCGCAGGGCTGGGTGCCGCGGCCGGGCACCAGGTGCTCGTCACGCGGGCTGCCGGAGCCGTCGGTGAGGTGCAGGTGGTTGAGCCGCCCGCCCATCCGTCGCATCATCTCCAGCGCGTCCGTACCCGCGGCGGCGGTGTGTGAGAGGTCGAGCGTGTAGTTGCGGTGCCCGACCTCGGTCGGGTCGTAGCCGGGCGCGTAGGGCACCGTGCTGATCGCGCCCCGGGTCACCGGGAACATGTTCTCCACCGGCAGCGCGATCCCCTGGTACTCACCGGCCCGGGCCACCTCGTCGGCGAACGCGGCCGCGTAGCGGCGCTGCCAGCGAAACGGCGGGTGCATCACGACGGTCCGCGCACCGAGCTTGCCGGCGGCGTCGACCGAGCGGCGGATCCGTGCGATCGGGTCCGCGCCCCAGACCCGCTGGGTCACGGCCAGGCAGGGTGCGTGGATCGCCAGCACCGGCACGCCGTAGCGGTGGGTGAGCCGCTCGACCGCGCGGACGTCCTGGCTGACCGGGTCCGTCCAGACCATCAGCTCGAGCCCGTCGTAGCCCAGCTCCGCAGCGATGGCGAAGGCCGCCTCGACGCCCTCCGGGTAGACCGACGCGGTGGACAGCGCAACCGGAACGACACTCACATCACGTGCTGTCGTCCGGGCGTCGCGCATCGTTACCGGTCCAGCAGCACGAGTATCGCCGGGGACACCGTGAGCAGCAGGCCGACCAGCACGGCGAACATCGTCGTCTTCAGGTCGTCGTTGCGCAGCAGCGCCCGGACACCGAGCACCAGGCCCACGGTGAGCACCACCGCCAGCGCCAGCGCGACCACCGGCAACGAGAACCACAGGTACCGGAACCCGACCCAGACCCCGGCGCCGACGACGGCGCCACCGATCCACTGGGCGATGACCATCGCCCACGCCTGGCCGGTGCCGGCCGCCCGCTCGGGCGGTGCCGGGTCCTCGTCCCGGTCCGCGAGGTCGGCGGCACTCTCGCCGTGGTCCTCGTAGTCGTCGGCACGGTAGTCGGCGTCGTAGTCGTCGGGGTCGTAGTCGTCGGGGCCGTAGTCGTCGGGGCCGTAGGAATCGGGGCCGGCGAGGTCGGCCGGCCCGAACGCGGACGCCTCGGTGGGCGGCCCGCCGTCGTCCGGACGGCCGGTCCACGCGCTGTCGTCGATGTCGTCGTCGACGTCGTCGCGCAGGGGCGGGCCGCCGAGCTGGGTCGGAGGTCCGCCCTCGTCGTCGAGCGGCGGCGCACCGAACTGCGTCGGCGGGCCGCTGTCGGCGACGGCGTCGCGCGGCGGGCGCGCGGCGAACGCACCGG
>NZ_JADQDD010000357.1 GCF_019263595.1 Pseudonocardia sp. KRD291
GCCCAGGAAGCGGTCCTTGGCCGCGCCGCTCAGGGCCTCCCAGACCCGGTAGCCGTCGCATACCGTGGTCTGCGACCCGGAGGCTGCGGCCTTGACCGAGTAGAACCAGACCAGGTCCGGAACGAACGGTGTGGCGCCGTTCTCCAGGTGCAGGCCGATCGCCTCAGTGCCGGAGTCGACCTTCTGCGCGACATCTCCGTGGAACTCGCGGGCCGGGTCCAGGCTCAGCCGTCCGCTGTGGGCGGCGACGAGCCGGTTGAACTGGTCGACGTCGCCGGTGAATCCGCGCAGAAGCAGGTGTCCGGCGTCGGCCAGCAGGCCCAGGAGGTCGGTGTGGAGCAGGTCCTCGAGAGCTGCGGTGCGGGTCGACGGGGTGAGCATCAGCCCGGTTCCGGTGCCGTGGCCGGTGACCGACACTCCGTCGAGGGGGGTGGTGAAGTTCGTAGTGGTCGACACGGTGGGTGTCCTTTCCGGTCGTGGATCGACTGGTAGGTCTTTCTAGTGACGGGTGATCGGCTCGGCGTGCGAGAGGGCCGGGAGGACGACGTCGCTCCACAGCAGGTCCCGCCGAGGCCGGCCGGTGACGGTGAAGTAGGCGGACCGGAACTCGGCGGTGTCGGCCCGGGGCAGGAACCGGTCCGGGAGGTCGGTGTCGGAGAACGCAGCACGCGCCTGGTCCTCCAGCTCGGCGGGCAGCCCGGGATCCGCGGGATCGACCAGGACGAGGGCCACCAGATGCTCGAGGCCGTCACCGAACACCACGGCCTCCCGGACGCCGGTCAGCGACCGCATCCGACCCTCCACGAACTCGGGGGAGACGTTGCGGCCGTGGCTGGTGATGATCACGTTCTTCATCCGGCCCTCGACCGTGACGTAGCCCGCGTCGTCGATCCGGGCGCGGTCGCCGGTGTGCAACCAGCCCTGGTCGTCGACGGCCCGGCTGGTCGGGTCCTCGCCGACGTACCCGGCGAGCAGGGACGAGGACCGAACGAGCAGCTCACCCTCGTCGGACAAGCGCACCTCGCAGTGCGGCAACGGCGGTCCGGCGGTGCCCGGGCGCAGCGCGCCCGGCGGGTTCCATGTCACGACGGAGGTGTTTTCGCTCAGCCCGTAGCCCTCGTGCACAGGCAGCCCGGCGTTGAGCAGGAGAGTGAGCGCGTCCGGGCTCACCGGCGCCCCACCGGTCATCAGGAAGGGCGTCTCCTCGCCGGCCGCCCGCAGCGGCAGCGTCCCGTCGCGGACCTGCTCGGCCAGCAGAGCCACCAGCGCGGGCGGGAGGACCGTGGCCGACGGCCGGGCGCGCCAGAGCTCGTCGAGCACCTCGCGGGCGGTGGACCCACGGGTCCCGAGCAGGGGCACCTCGGGTGGCAGCAGCACGACCCGGCCGCCCTCGGCCATCGGCAGGTAGACCCCAGCGATCTGCTCGATGAGTAGGCTCAGCGGCACGAGCGACACGTAGCGGCGGAACGTTCCCGGCGCGACGAGCGTCCGCAGCGACCCGATCACCGCCCGCAGTCCGGAACGGCGGATCATCACTCCCTTCGGCGTGCCGGTGGTGCCTGAGGTGTGGATGACCTTCGTGATGCGGTCGCCGGCACCGGGCACGGCCGCCACCTCGGCGGGCCCACCGTCGAGGCCGACCAATAGGTGTGGGATCCGCTCGGCCAGACCCCATTCCCGGAGCCGCCGGGCACCGGCCGGGTCGACCAGGCACACCGCGCAGTGCCCGATCAGCGACTCGGCCTGCTCGGCGCTGAACGCGGTGGGCACCGGGACCTCGACCAGATCGGAGTGCAGCAACGCCTGGTCAGCGACGACCCACTCCGGGCTGTTCTCCGCGGCCAGCCCGACCCGGGTGCCCGGATCTAGGTCGAGCCCGGCCAGGGTGGCCAGCACCTGGTCGCGGGCACTCCGGATCTGACGGTAGGTCCACGTCCGGTCGTGCCCGTCGGCAGCGGCCTGCTCGACGAGTACCCGGTCGGCGAACCCGGGATGGTCCAGCGCCTCGTCGAACGCCACGACGTCGCCCGCCCGCTCACACGGCTGCATGGACGCTTCCCTCCGGGATCGGCCCGGCGACGATGCCTACCGGGCTCAGGCTCGATGTCGAGGAGGGCCGGACGGCGAGCTCGGCGCCGAACCGGGCCAGGTCGACCACTCCGACGACTGGCTCGTTGTCGTAGTAGCTGCCCCAGCGCGGCTGCTCGTCGGCCGGCAGCGCCTCTAGGCGGGCATCGCCTACGACGTGCAACTCGGTCCCGCTAGCCCTGATCAGCGACGCGACCGGTCGCGTCACGGTAAACAGGATCGCGGCGGCGCCCCTGCACCAGCAGAGTCCGGGGAGCACCTCGATCATTCGCCGGCCCAGCCCCGCCTTCGACGACGCGAGCGGACCGACCTCGATCAGGGCGTCGCGTCCCACGGTCCGATCGCTACCGGTCACCTGAGTGGCGACGTCCTCGGCTGCGGCGCCGAGGTAGTGCTCACAGAACAACGACGAGTCCCGGGCGCCGAACGACAGCCCGGCCACCGCCATCTCGGCCGTCTCGACCGACGACGCCGCGGTCAGCATGACGAACAGATCGGGATCCGGGTCGATCTCGGCCCCGTAGTCGGACCGGTAGCGGCTCTGCACCAGCGAGATGCACCGTCCCCAGATGTCGGTTCCGGGCCTGGCGAATCTGAGCAGCATCAGAAAACTCCTCCTGCACATCGTGAAACGATCATGTATGTGACAGTCGACAGATGACTGACATCTTTGGAGATGCGAAGGTCAAACACGTCCACATCTGTGTCATCATCGACAATTGCCACGGAGCACATTCGTTGCGAGACATCGCCTTCGACATCTTCCGAGCGGTCTCATGTGTGAAGCCGTGAGTCGATCGATCGTTCACGAACTACATGATCCGACGATATGCACCGAGCGAGACTGAAGCTACATGCTGGATCTGGCGACGCCAACCCTTAATCGCTCTCGATCTAGGGCGAGGCGGAAGGACCCTTCGGGGGTCCGCGTGCACCCGCCCGACGACCCGCCGGTCGCGATCACCGGCCCCCGAGTGACCATGGGCGACACGAACGGAGTTCGCCATCGAAGCTTGATCAGCTACCTCCCTGCCTCCCCGAATGCGCCTGAACGACGCATCTGACCTGCGCACATACCTGATTTGACCTTCGGAAGCAAGTAGAGACGGACCGCCCGGGCCGACTGGTCCACTTGCCGTTCAATCAGCGGATACGACCCGGTCATCAGCTGCTCGGATCCACGCTGAGAACGAACTACAATAAATTCTCTCCGACGTCTGAAGTTAGTCACTTGGATCATGGAATCGTGCCGCTCAACCGCAGGCACAACAATCCAGGACTGGACTGCTCGTTGCGTGGAGTACTCGTTGCGTAGCTATTCTGCACTCCAGACAGTGAGCTCGGCCGGTCGCAGTATTGGATCTTGGTTGTTCGGTGGAGCAGGACGCCCGCTGTGCGCGCAATGTTGATGTTGCCCACGGAGCTTGGGCTCGGCCGGTCGTGCATTCGATCTTGTCGAGCCGGTGAGCCAGGATGCGCCGCGCGCAAGACGTTGATGTTGGTCGATCGCGAGGAGATCTCCCACGGTCTCGCTGAAGGATTGCGTTACAACGAGCCGTTGCGGCTTGGCCGGGGCTCGTCGGTGATGTCGCGTGACGTCGCCCGGCACGGCGGCCGTGGGGACTACCGGGTGGCGGCCACGGACGTGGCGGCGGGCGCGGCGCGGGAGCGGCCCAAGCTGTTCGCGGTGGAGCGCTCCCCTCGCCTGCGTGCGGTGGTGTGCGCCCAGCTGCGTGATGACTGGTCCCCGGCCTCGATCGCGGGCCGCGCCAGGCCCACCTCGCCCGGCTGATGTACGAGGAAACCGACGACCAGGAACGGCGCCGCTACACCGTCAACCAGATCGCCGCCGAGTTCGGCGTCACCTGCCCCACGATCTACCGCCACCTCAGCAAGAACGAGCACACGAAGGGCTGACCTCGGAGAGTGCTCGCTTAGCTGCCGGATCCTGCCGGGATGTTCCGTAACTCCCGGGTCCGGCGTTGAGTCGCTTCCAGCGGACCCTTTCCGGCCGCTGTCAGATGGTGTCGAGGATGTGACGTGCGTGGGTGATGCCGGCGTCGTCGCGGTAGTGGAAGTTCCAGTTCGCGACGCGGCGGGTGTAGATGAGGCCTGTTCTGCGCAGGATCTCGAGGTGACGCGAGATGGTTGGTTGGGACATGCCGGCACGTTGGGCGATGAGGGACACGCACACGCCGCCGTCGTCACTGAGATCGCCTTCGCGTTGCGAGACGAACACCGACTGGGGCTCCCGGAGCCACTCGAGGATGCTCAGCCGGATCTCGGAGGCCAGCGCCTTGAGCGTCTCGGTCTCCGAGGTGAGATCCCGCTGATCAGTCGATCGCAACATAGTTAACCAGCGATGCTACCAGCTCGCTGGCCGTGGCCAGCGAATCATGTCGCGCACCTGAAAGAGCATCGCTCGGGCCTCGGCAACTGTGGACCACCACCACCACCACCACCACCCGAGAAGCTCAGCGCTATATCGCAATACTGCTAACTAGCTTGTAGACTGCGGTGGATGGGTGCTCGGTTTGCTGCTGGTCCGGCGGCTGCGGTCGGCGCGGTGCTGCTGTGGTCGACCAACGCCTACGCCGCCGGTGAGGTGCTGGCCAGCACGACGGTGCTGCAGCTGCTCACCGTGCAGTACGGGGCGGCCGCGGTCGCACTGATCGTCGTCAGGGCTGTCCTGCTCCGCAGCCGTACAGGCCCGATCGCACGACCTGCCGAGGTCAGAGGTGAGTCGGGGTCTGGGCGGCGGACCACGGTGGTCGTTCCGCTGGCCGTCGGGGTGTTGGGGCTGACGGCCACGATCTTCCTGCAGTACCTGGCCTTCGACACCGCGCCGCTGGTCGGCGCGAACGTCATCTGCTACGCCGACGGGTTGATCGCGGCGTTGTGGGTCGCGGCGCGGCGCCCATCCCGGCACACGCTCATCGGGATGCCGCTGGCGCTGATCGGGTTCGGCGGCGTCCTCGTCGTGCTGACCGACGGCGCCGGAATCGGCGAGGTCGCCATCGGCTACCTGTTCGCCTTGGCCTCCGCGGCCTGCATGGCCTTCTACTCGCTGGCCTCCGGACGGGCCACCGGGTCGACCTTTAACATGCTGATCCCCGCCACCGTGACCGGCACCGTGATCGCCCTGGGCCTGAGCCTGGTCCGCGGCGAGGCCTGGCCCGCGTTCGCGGAATGGGCGGGCGCGATCTACATCGGGCTCGGCCCGATGGCCGCCGGCTACGCGTTGTGGACCTACGCCATGGCTGATGGCCGAGCGGACCGGCTGATCCCGCTGAGCTACGCCACCCCGCTGGTGTCCACCGGGCTGCTGCTGGCCACCGGGCAGCCCTTCACCGGCCGCACCCTGCTCGGAGCCGGCCTGATCCTGCTCTGCAGCACCGGCGT
>NZ_JADQDD010000358.1 GCF_019263595.1 Pseudonocardia sp. KRD291
ACCCGTTCTCGCACGAGGTGCTGGAGGACCCGCTGCCCTTCCAGGCCGCGCTGCGCGACGCCGGCCCGGTCGTGCACCTGGACCGCTACGGCATCTACGCGATGGGCCGCTACGAGCACGTCCACGCGGCCCTGACGAACTGGCAGGGCTTCCCGTCCGGGGCCGGGGTGGGGATGAGCAACTGGCGCCACGAGGAGCCGTGGCGCCCGCCGAGCCTGCTGCTCGAGACCGACCCGCCGCACCACGACGCGCCCCGGGCGGTGCTGGAGCCGATCCTGTCGCCGCGCGCGCTGCGCCTGCTGCGCGAGCGCTGGTTCGCCGACGCCGAGGACCTGGTCGACACGGTGCTGACCGGCGCAGGCGACACCGTCGAGCTCGACGCGATGGCGGAGCTGGCCGAGACGTTCCCGCTGCGGGTGTTCCCGGACGCGGTCGGGCTGGGCCGCGACGGCCGGGAGAACCTGCTGCCCTACGGCAACCACCTGTTCAACGCGTTCGGCCCGGACAACGACCTGGTCGCGCAGGGCGCCGGGCGGATCGGTGAGCTCTCGGCCTGGGTGAACGCCCAGTGCGCCCGCGAGACACTGAGCCCGGACGGGTTCGGCGCGCGGATCTGGGAGGCCGCCGACCGTGCGGACATCACGCCCGAGCAGGCGCCGCTGATCGTGCGCTCGCTGCTCTCGGCCGGCGTCGACACGACCGTGCACGGTCTCGGCGCGTGCCTCCACGCGATGGCCACCCACCCGGAGCAGTGGCAGCGCCTGCGCGACGACCCCGGCCTCGCGCGGATCGCGTTCGACGAGGCCGTGCGCTGGGAGTCCCCGGTGCAGACGTTCTTCCGGGTCGCCGAGGACGACATCGTCGTCGGGGGCACCCTCGTCCCGCGCGACGACAAGATCCTGATGTTCCTCGGCTCCGCCAACCGCGACCCCCGGCGCTGGGAGCACCCGGACTCCTTCGACCTGTCCCGGGACCCGTCCGGGCACGTCGGGTTCGGGATGGGGCTGCACCAGTGCGTCGGGCAGCACGTGGCCCGGCTCGAGGCCGAGGCCCTGCTCACCGCGCTCGCACGCCGAGTCGGGCGGATCGAGCTCGCCGGGACACCGCGTCGGCACCACAACAACACGATGCGCGCCTGGGGGGCGCTGCCCGTCCGGCTCACCCGCGCCTGAGCCGGCGGACCGCGACCTCGGCACGGCTCCGCCGGGGGCCCCGATCGGAGTAGTATCGGGGCAGTCGAGCACCCTGCACGCGGGCAGTCGCCCCGTCGTCCTCGATGACAGTCCACACCGGACGTCTCATCGGCGTCCGGGGGACGGAACCACCCCATGACGTCGCTCGCCGAGGCATCGCCTCCGCCCCCTGACACCGCCGCACCGGACGGCCGCCGATTCACGATCAAGCCCGGGGCACCGGCCGTCACCGGCCACGTCGACGGGGCGTGGTGGCCACACTCGCGCGACCTCGTCGCCGAGCTGCCCTCACTGGTGGCCGAGCCGGACGCCGGCCGGGTCGACCGTGTCAGCTACTCCGAAGCGGACTGGGACACCACCCCGCGCCGGACCGTCGTCGACGGCTCGGTCGTGAAGCTCGGGCGGTACCGGACGCTGCCGCCGCACACGATGAACGTCCTCGACGGCGGGCGCTGGCGCACGATCCTGGTCATCCCGCCGGAGACCCCGGCACGCGACGCCGAACGCGCGCTCGCGGCCGCCGGGCGCGCCGGCAACTCCGACACCGTCGACGACCTTCTCCGCACCCCGACCACAGACGAGGACCTCCGATGACCGCCGTCGCCACCGCCCCCACCTACCTGAGTCCCTACGACCTGCGACTCTCGCTCGTCGCCGCCGAGCTGCGCCAGAGCACCGACGTCCCGGACGCGGCGGCGACCACCCTCGCCGAGAAGATCCTGCGGGCCCTCGACCACATCCCGGAGAAGATCCGCTAGCCGACCCGGGCGTCGGGCTTGTGCCCGGCGCCCGGTGGTGCTGAGGTCGGACGGATGACGGGTCCCGCCACCCCTGCCCTGCTCACCCCCGGCGACGACGGCGACGCGGCGGTCGCGCGTCGCCTCGACCGGGAGCCGATCATCTGGGTGACGACGGTCTCGGCCGACCACCGTCCGCACTCGGTGCCGGTGTGGTTCCACTGGGCCGACCCGTTCGTCACGATCTTCAGCCGGCCCAGCACGGCGAAGGTGCGCCGGCTGCGCGGCAACCCCGCGGTCAGCCTGTCGCTCGACAGCGCGGCGCAGGGCGCCGACATCGTGCTGGCCGAGGGCGACGCCGGCCTCGTGTCCCTCGCCGACGTCGCGCCGGTGGTCCCCGAGTTCGAGCGCAAGTACCTGCCGATGCTCGGGGAGCAGCCGATCGGGCAGTGGCTCGAGACGTTCTCGCAGCCGGTCGTGGTGACCGTACGACGGCTGGTCGCCTGGCGCGCGACGCCGGAGGGACTCGATCACCGATCACTGCCCCGATGAGCGGATCCGGCGGAAGTTCGTGCAGGTGAACGGGTCGCGAACGGGTAGCGTCGCACCGGTACGACATCGGCAGAACGCTCGAGGAGACACCCGGATGCCACAGGGAACGGTCAAGTGGTTCAACGCGGAGAAGGGCTACGGCTTCATCACGCCGGAGGGGGGTGGCCAGGACCTGTTCGTGCACTTCAGCGCGATCCAGTCCTCCGGCTACCGCTCGCTCGACGAGGGACAGGCCGTGACGTTCGAGGTCACCCAGGGCCAGAAGGGCCCGCAGGCGGACCAGGTCGTCCCGTCCTGAGGGACGTGCTCTGACCCGTACCGGGCGACGTGCCGCGGTCCGCACCGGCGGGCCGCGGCACGCCCCTGTCCGTGCCCGGGGGCTCAGGGACCGGTCGGCCGGCCCGACGTCGCCACCGGGGACGCCGGTGTCCCCAGACCGTTGATCACCAGCTCGACCTTGCGGCGCGTCCACCGGCGCGGCGGATCGTCGACCACTCCCACGCCCGCGGCCCGCACCTGGGGGTCGAGGGGTTCGGAGGTGGACCTGATCTGCGACTCGCGGTCCTGCTTGTGCACGCTCCCGTCCGAGGCGGTGAGCCACGGCATCATGACCACCTCGAGGATGGTGGTCGCGCCGAGCACGGCCTCGTCCGGGTCGAACCCGGCGGCGACGAGACACTCGGTGAGCCGGCGGTAGGCCTCGACGGCGCGTTCCGGGAGCGCGGGCAGCCGGAGCACGGTCAACGCCAGGCCCGGGTGCTGGGCCAGGACCTCGAACAGGGCCTCCGACAGCTCGAGGACGTACTCCTGCCACGGACCGCGCGGGTCGGGCAGGTCGGCCTCGGAGTAGATCTCGTCGACGACCGCGGTCAGCAGCGCTTCGAGGCTGGAGAAGTGGCGGTAGAACGTGGAGTACTTGACTCCGACACGGGAGGTGACCGCACCGACGGTGAGCGAGGCGAGGCCGATCTCCCGGGCTGCGGCCAGCAGCGTCGCCCGATCGGTCAGCGGTGGTCTGCCGGTCCGTCGTGCGGGCTTGCTCTCGGTCACGGAGGGTTCCTTCGGTCGGGGTACAGCACGGCCTCACGCATAGTCGCCTCGGTGGGCGACGACTCAGCGTAGCGCCGGCAGGGTGTCGCCTCGCCGCCCTCCCGGGTCGCCCTGCCGCGCCGCCCTGCCGCGCCGCCCTCCCGGGCCGCCCTGTCCGGACCGCCCCGTCCCGGCCCGGTCCGCGCGGTGCGCCGTCAGCCGATCGGCTGACGGCCGACCGCGATCCGGCCGAGCGCCTCCAGCGAGCGGGAGCCCTGGTCCCAGTACTGGCTGTGGGACGCGATCGGGGCCGACTCGTCCGCCGCGGTCGACGGGTCGTCCGGACGGGGCGCCACGGTGCCGGGGTCGGAGGGGAACACCCGGGCCCCGAACGACGGGTCGACCGGGTTCAGGCCGTGCCGCAGCGTCTCCCGGTCGACCAGCGGGGCGGAGGTGCGCCAAGTATCGGTCCGCGTGAGGTCGTCGATCGGGTCGTTCCCCGCGGTGGTCGCCCACACGTGCGCGGGGTCCATGTTCAGGTCGGCGACGCCGCGGCGGGTGCCCGCGCCCGGGCTGGCGACCAGCACGAGGTCCTCGGCCACCGGCCCGTCGAGCCGTGCGGCGTAGCCGGCCACGGTCGAGCCGTAGCTGTGCCCGATCAGCGTCCGGTGCGCCGGCGGGCCCCGGTGCGTGACGCGCAGCCCGTCCTGGAACCGGGCCAGCGGTTCGGCGGCCCGTTGCGCGTAGCCGCCGGCCGCGGCCCGGAGCACGTCGGGTGGCGCGTCGTAGCCGAGCCAGGTGACGGCGGCGGTGACGGCCCGCGGGTCCGCGGCCCGGGCGGCGGCCACCGTGGTGTCCGCGCGCCGCAGGTCCGCCTCGACCGTCCCGAGCCGGGCGGTGGTGCCGGGCACGTAGGTGACGACGTTCTCCGCGGTGTCCGGGTCCCCGGCCGCGACGATCGCGTGCCCCGGGCCGTCGGTGTCGAAGCCGAGCAGCAGCGCGGGCGGCTCCCCGGCCCGCAACCGCCGTCCGACGGCGTCGATCCCGCGCAGCAGCTCGTCGACGCGCTCGGCCGATGCGACGTCGTCCCGGTCCTGCAGGCGCGTGCGGTGGCGCAGCAGCCGGGCGCGCTCGGCGTCGAGGCGCAGGCGGTTGGCCGTGTCCCGGGCCCGTGCCGGGACGCCGTCGAGCGCGCCGACCCGGTCCGGGTGCTCGGCGAGGGTGCGCTCGCGCACCGCCGCCGGCAGCGATTCCCACCAGTCCCGGACGCCGGACGGAGACGTGCCCGGCTCGGGCGGTGCCGCCGCCGCCGGGAGCACCGGGGGCCCGGCCGGGGCGACCCGGGCCGCCAGCTCCGCCAGTGCGGCTGCGGTCTCGCGGTCGGAGCGGGTGGCCTCGTCCAGTGCGGCGGCGATCTCGCGGGTGACCCGGTCCAGATCCCGCAGGTAGGACCGCAGCCCGAGCGCGAGGAACAGGAACGGGGGCGCCAGTATCACCGGGTGCGGGTGGACGGTGCCGTCGGCGTCGATCCGTGTGGTGGCCGGGTTGACGCCGAGAACGACGTCGGTCAGCCGCTTCTGCGCGGCCAGGACGGCGCCGGCGTGCCGGCCGAGGATCTCCGCCGCCTCCGCGCCGCGCTGCGCGGCCGCGGCCAGCTCGGTGCGCAGCCGGTCCCGGCTCGCGGACGCCGCCCGGGCGTCCCCGCCCGCCCACGACCGGTCCAGGGGAGCGAACGCGGCGTCCAGGCGCCCGGCCTGCGCGCCGAGCTCGCGGCCGAGGCGCTCCCACCCGCGGGCCTGGTGCAGCCACCGGGTCGGGTCGGTCTCGGCGAGCTCGGCGAAGGTCGGCATCAGCCCGTCCGCAGGGTCGCGGCGACGGCGTCGTCCGACGCGGACCACGCGGTGGCGCAGGCGCGCATCGCCGCGGCGCAGGCGTCGAGGCCGGTGCCCGTGCGCCGGA
>NZ_JADQDD010000359.1 GCF_019263595.1 Pseudonocardia sp. KRD291
AATGTGAGAGGGCCCGTACAGAGTGATCTGTGCGGGCCCTCTCCTTTTTTGCGTTGTGCTGATTGCGGTGCGCGGGTGGGCGTCACGGAATGGTTGGTTGCGGGTCCGGGAGGTGACGCCCGGTCTGTTTCCGGTCCGGGGTGTCGCGCCGAACGTCACGTAATGGCGCTCAGGCCGACCATTACGTGACGGCCGGACATCTGTTGCCGGCCGGCCGGCCGGCCGCGGCGTCGGTCCGGGCGTGGATGTGTCCGGGCCGGAGTGATCCTCGGCCGGGTGAGTGCCGACGTCCGACGGTCGTGGGTCGGGTTGCTCCGGATGAGTCGTGGGTGTCCACAACCTGCGCGGCCCGTCCCCAGATCTCGAAGCGCGGGTGCATCTCGCGGTGGCGCAGTGATGCTGGACAGGACAGTTCCACCGCAGCCTCTCGAGGAGATCGTCATGCGAACCCTGATCACCGTGTCCGGCAACCTGACCAACCAGCCCGTCTCGCGGAGCACTAAGGACGGTGTGCAGGTCGTCGAGTTCGGTCTCGCCTGCAACAGCCGCAGGCAGGACCGGTCGACGGGGCTGTGGGAGGACGGCGAGGCGAGCTTCTTCACCGTCACGTGCTGGCGCAAGCTCGCGGAGAACGTGCTGGACAGCCTGCACAGGGGTGACCCGGTGCTCGTGCACGCGCGGTTCTCCACCCGCGAGTACACACGTGCCGACGGCACGCTCCGGTCGGAGCTCAAGCTCGAGGCGCAGTCGGTCGGGCCGGACCTGGGACGGTCGCGGGCGATCGTGCGCCGCACGACGCGGCCGGCCGTCGACGCCACCGATGCGTCCCCGGTCGTGGCGGACGGCGGGGCCGACGTTCCCGAGCCCCGTGCTGGTGAGGGCGAGGAAGCGCGGTCGTACCGGGGCGAGGAGGCGGAGCTCGCGGACTCACGTCCCCTGGTGGCAGTACCGGCCGCTGATGCCTGAGCGTGGGCGAACTACCATTGCAAACGTGGCGGACCTGATTTATACGATGAGAAACGTGCGCAAGGCGCACGGCGACAAGGTCATCCTCGAGAACGCGTCGATCAGCTTCCTGCCGGGCGCGAAGATCGGTGTCGTGGGGCCCAACGGGGCCGGTAAGTCCACGGTGCTCAAGATCATGGCGGGGCTCGAGCACGCGAACAACGGAGACGCCATCCTGGCGCCCGGCGCGACGGTCGGGATCCTGCAGCAGGAGCCCCCGTTGAACGAGGAGAAGACCGTCCTCGGCAATGTCGAGGAGGGCGTCGGGGAGATCAAGGTCAAGCTCGACCGGTACAACGCGATCGCCGAGCAGATGGCGACCGACTACACCGACGAGCTGATGGAGGAGATGGGCGCGCTCCAGGAGGAGCTCGACCACGCCGACGCGTGGGAGCTGGACTCCCAGCTCGAGCAGGCCATGGACGCGCTGCGGTGTCCCCCCGGCGACGCGGAGGTCGCGCACCTGTCCGGCGGTGAGCGCCGCCGGGTGGCGCTGTGCAAGCTCCTGCTCTCCAAGCCCGACCTGCTCCTGCTCGACGAGCCCACGAACCACCTGGACGCCGAGAGCGTCCTGTGGCTGGAGCAGTTCCTGTCGAGCTACGCGGGCGCCGTCCTGGCCGTCACCCACGACCGGTACTTCCTGGACAACGTGGCCGGCTGGATCCTGGAGATCGACCGCGGCCGCACCTACCCGTACGAGGGCAACTACTCGACGTACCTGGAGAAGAAGGGCGAGCGCCTCGCCGTCCAGGGCAAGAAGGACCAGAAGCTCCAGAAGCGCCTCAAGGACGAGCTGGCCTGGGTTCGGTCGAACCCGAAGGCCCGCCAGGCGAAGAGCCGTTCGCGGCTCGACCGCTACGAGGAGATGGCGGCCGAGGCCGATCGGCACCGCAAGCTCGACTTCGAGGAGATCCAGATCCCGCCGGGGCCGCGTCTGGGCAGCACCGTCGTCGACGTCTCGCACCTGGACAAGGGCTTCGACGGCCGTCAGCTGATCAAGGACCTGTCGTTCACCCTGCCCCGCAACGGGATCGTCGGCGTCATCGGCCCGAACGGCGTGGGCAAGACGACGCTGTTCAAGACGATCGTCGGTCTGGAACCCGCCGACTCCGGTGAGGTGCGGATCGGTGACACGGTGAAGCTGTCCTATGTCGACCAGAACCGTGGCGGGCTCGACCCGAAGAAGACCGTCTTCCAGACGGTCTCCGACGGGTTGGACTACATCCAGGTCGGCAACGTCGAGATGCCCTCCCGCGCCTACGTGGCGGCGTTCGGCTTCAAGGGCCCGGACCAGCAGAAGCCGGCGGGCGTGCTCTCCGGCGGTGAGCGCAACCGGCTGAACCTGGCACTGACTCTCAAGCTGGGCGGGAACCTGATCCTGCTCGACGAGCCGACGAACGACCTGGACGTCGAGACGCTGGGTTCGCTCGAGAACGCGCTCGAGCAGTTCCCGGGCTGCGCCGTGGTCATCTCCCACGACCGCTGGTTCCTGGACCGGGTGTGTACCCACATCCTGGCCTGGGAGGGCGGCGACTCGAACCCGGCCTCGTGGTTCTGGTTCGAGGGCAACTTCGAGTCCTACGAGAAGAACAAGGTGGAGCGTCTGGGGGCGGACGCCGCGCGACCGCACCGCGTCACGCACCGTAAGCTCACCCGGGACTGATCACCACCAGACCGGGCGCTCCCCGCCTCCCGGTGGGGGAGCCGCGTCTCAGGGCGGCCGGGCCGGTGGTGTCACAGGAGGCGATGTGACGTCGGAGCTGCGTCATCGGCACGGCCCGTCCGGGAGAAGCGGTGGTGGCGGCCGGTCCGGTACGAGCGGACCGGAGATGCTCGAGGCGGCGGCGGCCCTGCGGTGGCGCAGGCCGCGGCTCACCGCCGAGCTCGCCCGGCAGGTCGTCGACGACGCGGTGGCCGCCGGTGACGGATCGCTCTGGCTGCGTGCGGCCGGGTGGTACCTGCACGGGCGGGCCGCGACCGAGGACGCGCGCGGCGCGGCCGTCGAGACCCTGACGGCGTGGGACGCGTTCCCGGGTGGGGCGCGGATCGGCGACGCGGACGCGGCGCGCCTGCGGGTCGAGCTCGCGGTGATCGCGCAGAGCAACGGCGACCTCGAGCAGGCGCGGTCGCTGGTGGCCGGGCCTGCGGGCGCCGATGCCCGGCCTGCCCGGCAGGAACCCGGGGTCGAGTCGAGCGAGCTGGAGCTCGACCGGCTCGCGGTACTGGTGCGCTGCGCCCTCGCCGGCGACGGCGGGGAACTGCCGGACCTGAAGCGGTCCGTCGACGTGCTCGGCAGCCGGCTGCGCGCGGAGCCGGCCGCTCTCGCCGACCTGCTCGTGGGGTCGATCCACCGGTCGTCGGGTGACGGCCGGGCGGCGGTGGAGTCGGCACTCGACGGCCTCGCGAACCTGGGCTGGACCCCGGATGTCCCCGACGCCGTCCCGACCTCACCGCATCTCGCTGCCGCGCTGTTCAGCCAGTGGATCACCGCGCTGCTCGACGACGCGTCGTCCGCCGAGGTGTCGACGGCGGTCCGGGCGGTCCGTGATCAGCACGAGCAGGTCGACACCGGCCGTCAGGGGGTCCTGCTGCGGTTGATCCTCGCCCGCGCGTTGCCGGACACCGCGGCGCGTACGGCAGCCGCGCTGCGTGACGTCGCCGACCGGGCGGCCGACGCCGGGGCGCCGTCGCTCGAGGCGGCGTGCCGTGCGACCCAGGCCGAGGTGCACGAGGGGATCGGCGAGTACCGCGAGGCGCTCGCCGCGCTGCGGGCCGGCACGGTCGCGGAGCGGGTGGACCGGAGCAGCGCACAGCGGTTCCGGGATGCCCTCACCTCCGTCTGCGGACTCCACGCGGGCACCGTGCCGCCGGCGCGCCCGGCCGACGTGGCCCTCCCGGGCGCGGGCCTTCTCGATGTCTCGCCGGTCGACGACATCGGTGCGGCGCGGATCGACGAGGGCTCGGGGAAGCCCCGCCGTCGCGGCCGGCACGGCACCGTTGCGGGTGCCGTCGGCGCACTCGACGCGGCCGATGCGGCTCGTCCGTGGACCGCTGGACAAGAGGAACGCGGACCGGTCGAGCACGGATCGGGCGAGCACGGGCCGGTCGAGCACGGGCCGGGCGAGCGCCGATCGGGCGAGCACCGACCGGACGAGCACCGACCGGACGAGCGTCGGACCGAGGGGCACGCGCCTGCGAAGCGTGGGCCGGACGAGTGCGGGGCCGGGGACGTCGTGGATGCGGTACCGGGTCCGTCGCCGTCGCCGGAGGGGACCGACGAGATCCGGGGCCATCTCCTGGAGTGGGCCGAGAGGTCCTGGTACGGCCCGGGTCGGCTCGGTCGGCCGGACGCGACCGCCGACAGCGGTGCACCGCTCGCGGACGCGATGGTGGAGGAGCTGCGGCAGGCGGCGTCGCGACCGGCCGCTCCGACCTCCGACCCGGGCAGCGACGGGTCCGGTTCCCGCCCGGTCGCTGACGAGCCGCTCGGGCCGGTCGCTGACGAGCCGCTCGGGCCGGTGGCCGGAGCGCGCGGTGACGGTGACGGGTCGACCGGTGAGCAGGCGACGCCGATGCGTCGCGAACCGTGGGCCGCGCTGATGCCGGGAGCGTGGCTCGTCCACCCGGAGACCGATGCGGCGCCGCACGTCAACGGGCACGACGGTCCGGGTCCGGAGCGGCTCGACGGCCGGGTCGTGACCGGGGACGACGAGCCGACGCCCGGCGCGGACGTGGCGTCCGATCCGGCGACCGCGTCCTCCGCCCGGAACGGGCACCATGCGTCGACGGGGTGCGGCGCCGAGTCGTCCGGCGGCGCGGTCGTGGACGTCGGTGACTACCTCGTCGTGCTCGATCTGTGGCAGGGCGACCGGCCGGTGCGGCACCCGTCCGCGGCCGCGGTGGTGCGCGACGTCGCGGAGCGGGCCGGTCGGCTGGTCCCACCTCGCGGGGAGATCCGCCTGCGGGAGTCGCCCGCCGGCGGCGATGGGCTGGTCGACGACCGCGGCGACGCCATGGGCGAGGGCACGGCCGAGGGCACGGGTGACGGCACGGGTGACGAGGCCGACCCGGGGCGGGTCGAGGTCGTCCTGCCGGATGCCGACCGGGTGACGGCGATGTTGTGGGCGCAGTCGCTGGTCGGCTACGTCGCGGGACGGGTCGGCCGGGGCGGGTTGCCGGCGGAGACGACGCTGCGATCGCGGGTGCACGACACGACCGGTCCCGTCGGAGACGGCGTGCTGCGCGGGCTGACCGGGCCGGAGGGGCCTCGCGACGAGCTCGATGCCCCGTCGCGCAGGCACGCCGGGGAGAGACCGGAGGCCGACGCCGGTGTGCCGGTGACCGACCGCGACGCGTCGGTGGCCGCCCCGGCCGCGGACGGAGCGCAGTCCGACCGGACGGAGCCCGGGACGGAGGATGGCCCGTCGCAGCCGCTCGCAGGCGGCCCGGGACGG
>NZ_JADQDD010000036.1 GCF_019263595.1 Pseudonocardia sp. KRD291
GGCGTCGCTGACCACGCGCACGGTCGGCGACGTCGCCCGTGCGCCCGGCCCGCCGGACCTCGTCGTCGACGGCGCCGCGATGGGCCGGGTCGGTCTCGCCTCCGCGCTCGCCGCCGACCTGAGCACCCGGCGCGTCGTCTACGGGCGGACCACCGGTGTCGGGGCGAACCGCGTCGAGCAGGCCGACGGCGCCGACTTCACCGGGCACGGCCTGCGCCTGCTGCGCAGCCACGCCGGGGGAACCGGCAACCGGCTCGACACCGCGCACGTCCGTGCGGCCATGCTGGTCCGGCTCAACCAGCTGCTCACCGGGCACTCCGGGGTGTCCCCGGCCGTCGCCGCCGCGCTGGCCGGGGCCCTGCGCATCGGGGCGCTGCCGGTCGTGCACCGGCTCGGCGCGATCGGCACCGGCGACCTCGCCCCGCTCGCCCAGATCGCGCTCGCCCTCGCCGGCGAGGGCGCCTGGGACGGTCCCGCCCCGGACCCGGTCGCGATGGACGGCGGCGACGCGCTCGCGTTCCTGAGCAGCAACGCCGCCACCCTCGGCGACGCCGCGATCGCCGCCACCCGCCTGGACGTCATCCTGGCGGCCAGCCACGTCGTCGCGGCGCTGTCCTACCTCGCGCTGGAGGGCAGCCCGGAGGCCTACGCCGAGCCGGTGCACCGCGCCCGCCCGCACCCCGGGCAGGTCCGCTGCGCGGAGCGGATGCGCGACCTGCTCGGCATGAGCGACACCCCGGCCAAGGGCCGCCGCATCCAGGACCCGTTCGGCCTGCGGGCGTTCCCACAGGTCAACGGCCCCGCGCTGGACGCGTTGGAGTACCTGCACCGGGTACTCGACATCGAGATCAACGCCGGGTCGGAGAACCCGCTGATCTCGCACCAGCACGCCGACGCCTACCACCACGCGCACTTCCACACCGCCTACGTGGCCACCGCGCTGGACCAGACCCGCGCGGGGGTGCACCAGGTCGCGGAGCTGTCCGCGGCCCGGCTCGGCGACCTCGTCGAACCGGACCAGAGCGGGCTGCGCGCGTTCCTCGCCGACGGCCCGGCAGGCAGCTCCGGGGTAATGATCCTGGAGTACGTCTCGCACGACGCCCTGGCCGCGCTGCGCCAGGCCGCGCTGCCGGCGACGCTGGGCACCGCGGTCGTCTCGCGCGGGCTCGAGGACCACGCCAGCTTCTCCACCCAGGCCGCCCGCGCCACCGGGGACGTCGCCGACGCCTACACCCGCGTGCTGGCCTGCGAGCTGGTCGCCGCCGTCCGGGCGCTGCGGATGCGCGGCGACGACCCGTCGCACCTGCCGCTGGGACCCGCGTTCCGCCGCGCCGACGAGCTCCTCGACCGTCGCACCGACGACCGCCCGCTCGCCGAGGACCTGACCGCGGCGGCCGCCCTGGTCGCCGACCCCGGGTGGTCGCAGGTGTGACGACCGGTGCCGGACGCTCACGTGGGACGGGCGTCCAGCACGTCGCGCAGGTGGGTCTCCCGTTCCCGGGCGGCGGCCTCGGCGGCATCGACGAAGCCCTGGGCGGCGTCGTCGAGGGGGCGGGCGGCCGGGTCCCTGCCAGGCAGACCGCGCCACGCGATACCCACGACCCGGGGGCCGACCCTGGACAACCCGTGGATCCGGATCCCGGCCCGCGCGTGGTCCACGCCCAGCCACGGGATCACCGCCGCGGCGTACCCCTGGGCCGCGAGCCCCAGCAGGGTGGAGTTGTGGTTGCTGCGGAACACCACCCGGTCACGCAGGCCCGGCCGGCCGAGACGGGACTCGATGGCGTGCACGGGCCGCATCCCGGCGTAGGCCATGAGGGGCAGGTCCGGGTGGTCGTCGAGATCCACCTCCCCGTCCCCGGCGGGGACGGACGCCCCGGCCGCGGTCACCAGCACGTAGGGGTCCTCCATCAGCGCCCGTACCCGGAACGGGCCCTCGGGCAGGGGCAGGACGGCGAAGCTCAGGTCGAGGTCGCCCGTCTCGAGAAGGCCGAGCAGGTCCCCGTCGTCGGGCAGCTCCTCGACCACCACCCGGACCTTCGGGAAGGCCGCGGTGAAACGCGCCAGGGCGGACGGCAGCAAGCTCGATCCGACGCTCTCGAAACAGCCCACGCGCAGGATCCCGGCCGTGCCCTCGGCGAGCGCCGCGACGTCGGTCGCGATGCGCGCCAGGACGCCCGTCAACGCCTCGGCGTGCCCCAGCAGCACCCGTCCCGCCGGGGTCAGGGTGACGGTCCGCCCGCCCGCGGAGCGGTTCACGACCCGATGCCCGATCACCGTCTCCAGGCGCGTGATCTGCTGGCTCACCGCCGACTGCGTGTAGCCGAGCGACGCGGCCGCCGCGGTGAACGATCCGGTGCGCACCACCTCGCCGAGGGCGACGACGTGGCGGACGTCGAGCCGGGCCCACAGCGACGTCGTCACCGGCCCATCCTATGAGCGAATGGAATATTCACCACGCAGAACTCGCGCTGGTGTTCATGGGTGGGTGCGGCCAACCTCGGGGAGCAGACGCTCCCGACGTGGGAAGGACCCCATGACGACCACGCAGACACACACCGCCCTCTCGCAGGTGATCGACCTCGACCGCTACCCCGTCGACCTCCTGGACAGCCCCCGGGGCCGGGCCATGGTGGAGTTCTGCCGCGCCTCGCTCGCCTTCGAGGGCGCGTGCCAGCTGCCCGGCTTCCTGCGCCCGGAGGCGGTGCGGCGGCTCGTCGCCGAGACCCAGGCGAAACGGGACCGGGCCTACCGCACCGACGCCACACACAACGTCTACTTCGAGGACGTCCCGGCCACCGCGGCCCGCGACGACACGCTCTCGCTGCTGCAGCACTCGTCCAAGTCGGCCATCGCCTGGGACCTCGTCGACGCGGACTCGCCGCTGCGCCTGGCCTACGGGTCCGACGAGCTGACCGGCTTCCTCGGACGGGCACTGGGCGTCGCCGAGCTGCACCGCTACGCGGACCCCCTCGGATCGGCGTCGCTGATGGTCTTCGAGGAGGGCGACGAGCTGGGGTGGCACTTCGACCGCTCGCCGTTCGCGGTCACGGTGATGGTGCAGCCCTCGGCCCGGGGCGGGGCCTACGAGTACCACCACGACCTGCGCGGCGAGGACCACGAGAACTCCGAGGCCCTCCGCGCGGCCGTGCGCGACGACCTGCCCGGCCGGATCACCCTGCCGAACGAGCCGGGCACCCTGAGCCTGTTCCGCGGCCGGCACTCCCTGCACCGGGTCACGCCCGTGCGGGGGGACCAGGTGCGCATCAACGCGGTACTGGCCTACTCGGAGCGCCCCGGCGACCGGATGAACCGGCTGACCCAGGAGCTGTTCTACGGCCGGAGCGCGTAGCCGCCCGGACGGCACCACGGGTCGGCCGGTCGCACGGAGTGGATCACCTGCCGGATACGATCAGCGCCTCATGTCCTCGGTCCGGCCCTGTGCCCTCCATCGAATCAGTGCCTGTCATCGAACCTGCGCCCGTCACCGGTACCGCGCCCTCGCCCTTCCGGCGGTCGCGGTCGGTCTCGTGGTGCTGTCCGCATGCGGCGGCTCGGTCGCCGACCGCGGCAGCTCGCGCACGGTGACGACCACGCAGGCCCAGGCCGTCAGCCCGTTCTGCGAGGCGGTGGAGAACAGCCGGTCCTCGGCGCGGCCGGTCACCGAGCTGGGCACCGGGCGGCGGGTCGACGACATCGCCGGCGTCGCCGACCGGGTCCGCGCGGCGAACGAGCAGGTGACGGCCCTGTCGCCGCAGGAGCTCCGGGCCGACTTCGAGCGCGTCAACGCGCTGGTCGAGCGTCAGCTGCGCCAGCTCGAGACCAACGGCGGCGACACGTTCGCGCTGGCCCGCGACCCCGACGTCGCGCGTGAGGCCTCGGACCCGGCCTACACCGCGGCGTCCGGCCGGATCAACGACTACGTGCGCTCTACCTGCTGAGCGCCGGTCGGGGCAGCTCGTCGATGATCGTCGGACGCTGCCGCTGCCAGCCCAGGTAGCGGTCCGCCTCGACCAGTAGCGCGCCGCCGAGCCACATCGCCATCACCGCGTCGTCGCCGAGACCGAACACGGTCAGGAACGCCTCGGGCACCAGGTCCACCGGTGAGACGAGGTAGACCAGGGCCATCGCGAACAGCGCCAACCGGCCCTTCCCCAGGTGCGGGTAGGTGCCGGTGGCGGAGTCGCCGACCATCTTCGGCAACGCCTGCAGGCGCTCCGCGGTGCCGGGCTCGCCCGGGCGTGCACGACGGGACAGGGCGCGCCAGAGCGCCCGGAACGCGGCGATCCGGCGCGGGGCGGTCAGTGCCGTGGCTGCCCTCATATCCCCGTCAACGTCCGCGACGCCCGGTTCGTTCCGCGCCCGGCCCCGGGCGAACCGGCCCCGGGCGGACCGGCCCGGGCCCCGGCGCGGATCAGTGGCTGGCCAGGTAGATGTCGCGGAGCACGCCGGTCTCGGTGCGCATCTCGGCGAGGCGGTGGCGCACCACGTCGCCGATGCTCACCAGGCCGACCAGCCGGTCGTTGCGCACCACGGGCAGGTGCCGGTGCCGGCGGCGGGTCATCTCCGCCATCACCTCGTCGAGGGTGTTGTCGAGAGTGCACGTCACCACGTGGCGGGTCATCACGTCGGCCACCGTGAGCTCGAGCAGGCGCGTGCCGTCGGTACCGAGCCGGCGCACGAGGTCCCGCTCGGAGATGATCCCGTGCACGGTGCGGCCCTCGTCGTCGGAGACGACCAGGGCTCCGATCGGGGGCGGCCCCGCCAGCAGCCGGACGGCCTCGGGCACCGGCGTCCGCGACGGCACCGTCCGCACCGCGTCACCCTTGATCTTGAGGATGTCGGCCACCTTCATCGCACAGCTCCTGTCCTCGTCCATGTCGTTCGAACGCCACCTATTCTTGCCTCATGGCATTGATTGCGCAAACGCACATACCTGACCTACGGGGCGCGCCGGTGCAGACCGGGCAGGTGGAACGAACCGGACCACAGGCGGACGAGACCGACCTGGACGTGGTGGATGCGGCGTTGGACGTCGCGCGGCTGCTGACCGCTGGACCTGACCGGGGCGGGCCGCGGCCTGGTGGACGACGTCGACGCCCGCCGCCGCGAGGAGATCGTCCGGATCCTCGGGCGGGTGCCCTCCGGCGAGCTCGCCGCCGCGGGACCGGCACTGCGGGCCGTCGCCGCGGCCGGACGCGAGACCCCGGCCTGACCGCCTGACCGCCTACGGTCGACCCGTGGACCAGACATGCACTGTGGATCAGGCACGCACGGTCGCCGACGACGTGCTGGACGTGCTCCGCGAGGCGGGCGCCGCAACCGTGTTCGGGTTGCCCGGCGTGCACAACCTGGCGTTCTTCTCGACCGGTCCGCGGTCGCCGCTGGTGGTCCGGCACGAGCAGGCGGCGACCTACGCCGCCGACGGGTGGGCGCGGCGCACCGGCGTGCTCGGCGCCGCCGTGGTCACGACCGGCCCGGGTGCGACGAACGCGCTGACCGGGTTCGGCGAGGCCGCCGCGGCCGGGTCGCCGATCGTGCTCGTCGCGTCCGAGATCCCGCAACGCCTGCGCCGTGAGGGCCGGCTGCGTGGCGTGCTGCACGAGTCGCGCGACCAGGCCGCGCTGTTCGCGCCGCTGGCCAAGGCGGTGTTCACGCCACGCACACCGGACGAGGCGGCCCGTGACGTGCGTGCGGCGACGACCCTCGCCCTGACCGCACCGCGCGGGCCGGTCTATCTCGACGTCCCGGCCGACGTCCTGCCGATGCCCGCCGGTGCGCCGATGCCGTCCGGTGCGCCAGTGCCCTCCGGTGCGCCAGTGCCCTCCGGTGCGCCGGTGCTCGCGGGGTCCGATGCACTCGTTGCGGACGCCGACCTGGACCGTGTCGCGGACCTGCTGCGGGACCGTTCCGTCGTCGTCTGGGCGGGGTCCGGGGCGCTCGATGCCGCGCCTGAGGTGGAGGCGCTCGCCACCCGCCTGGGCGCTCTGCTGGTGCCGTCCTTCCACGCGCACGGGCTTCCCGGCGCGGTCGGTGTCCCACCGCACGAGCCCGAGCTCGCCGAGCTGATCGGCGCAGCCGACGTACTGCTCGCCGTCGGCGGCGACCTGGACGGCATGAACACGCGCAACTGGACGATGCCCCGCCCTCCGCGGCTGGTCACCGTCGACGCGGCCGCGCCCATCGACCCTCCGGAGTGGACCCCCGACGCGGCACTCACCGGCCCGGTGCCCGCACTGCTGGACCGGCTGCGGGACCGGGTTCCGCCCCGCGCCACGTGGACGCCGCCCGATCTCGTCGCGCGGGTCCGCGCCCGCCTGCGCGACGATCCGGCATCGGCCGACGCGTTCGCGCTCGTCGAGTGCGTCGAGTCGGTCGCGGCGCGGGGTGCGGCGCTGGTCTGCGACATGGCCGTCGCCGGCTACTGGGTCGGCGGGTACGCCCGTGTCGGGGGCCCGCGCGGGCTTGCCTACCCGGTCGGCTGGGGCACCCTCGGGTTCGGCCTGCCGGCCGCGATCGGCGTCGCCGCGACCGGGGTGCCGACGGTGGCGGTCGTCGGCGACGGCGGCCTGGCGATGGGGCTGGGCGAGCTGGCCACCGTCGTCGGGGAGCGGTTGCCGGTGACCGTTCTCGTCGTCGACGACGCCGGCTACGGGATGCTGCGCTACGACCAGGACCGTGCCGGCCACCCACACGCCGGGGTCGACCTGCACACCCCCGATCTCGTCGCGCTGGCCGGAGCGTTCGGCATGGCCGGCACCGACGTCGCGACGATCGGTCCCGACCTCGCCGCCGCCCTGATCGATGCGGTCGCCTCCGGCGCACCACACCTGATCCGCGTCGGCGCCCGACTGCTGCCGCCGCGCACCACCTCGCCACGGTGGAACGAGGGCTGAACGCTGTCCGGGCCGACCGCGGTGCCTCGACGGGGCGCAGTCCGCGGTCACGGGACATCACCCGGATCGCGCGGGAGCGGCGGTGACCTGCGCGGGGGCGGCGGCGTCGATTCGCGCGCGGGCGGCGGCGTCGATTCACGCGGGAACGGCGGCGTCGATTCGTGCGGGGAAGGCGTCGTCGGTCGTGGGCGCGCTCCATCGTCGTCGGTCGTGCGCCATGGTGGTGCGGTGTAGGTGTGTCCGGTCGGCGTCGTGGTCCGGACGCCCTCTTCGGTCCTTTCCACGCTCCACCCGGGTGTTTCGCGGAGATAGTTGTGGAATTCGCACACACCTCTGCCGTTGTCGAACTCGGATATGCCGTCGTCTGCGGATCGTCGGATGTGGTCGAGATGTCGGATCGGGGCGTCGCAGTACGGTTCGCTGCACCGGTACCCGTCCCGGGCCCTGATCCACTCGGCGAGCACCCCGGTGAACAGGCGTTGCCGCGAGTCCCCGCCGATCACGATCCCGGCCCGGGTCAGTAGCCGGCGCAGGGTCTTGCGGCCGCTGCCGGTGGCCAGGACGTCGAGCGGGACCGGGCCGTGCCCGGGGATGTGCGCCGGCAGCGGTGAGTCGGGGTCGATCAACGCCTCGACCGGCACCACCACCTGCACCTCGACCGCGACATCGGGCGCGGTGACCTGTCCGGTGACCCGTTCGACCAGGGTGTCGGCCATGATCTGCCCCCGCCCGCGGGTCACCGGCTCCGAGCCGACCGCGGCCTCGTTCACGGCTTTGGCCAGGGCGGCGTAGCAGGCGACGCCCTGTTCGAGGGGCAGGTGCGCGATCAGGTCGGTCATCCCGTCCGGGGCCGGGCGCAGCGACACCCGCCGCGCTTTACGCGCGGTGCGGGAGCGGGCGTGGAACCTCTCCGGCGCCACCTGCGCCGCGAGCGCCTGGACCAGGGTCCGGATCCGGCCCACGCCCAGGTGCGCGATGTCGTGCGCGGCGAGACGGCGGTCGACCTCCGCGCGCTCGACCGCATCGAGATCGCCGGTCGCGGCGGTGATCGTGGCCGTCTTGTAGGCACTCAACTCACCCGCGGTGAACAGCGCGTGCACCCGGTCGTGCCCGTTGCGCAGGTCGCGGGCCATCCGCATCCGTTTCCCGCCCTCGGCGGGAGAGACCCGACACGCCAGCGCGATCTGTCCGGCGATGCTGCGTTCGAGCTTCTCCGGTTCCACCACCCCACCCGCCGTGCGGACCGCGGCGTGGCGGCGGGCGAAGGCGTAGATCGCCGCGGACTGCAGGGCCGCGACCCGCTGCTGCAACGACTCCAGCACCGAGATCCGATCCACCAGACCCGCCTCCGACAGGCTGGTGTCGGCGCACAACTCATCGACCACACCCGGGTCCTGCTCGGCCAGGAGCCACACGAGCGTCGGGTCGACGGGTGCGAATGCGGGCATCACGGGTTCCGGGCGGGAGCCGCCCGGAACGGTGGTGATGTCGTCGACCGCGGTCATGCACCCATTCTATTCGAACAGATGATCGAACACGAGGAACTGTTTGCGATCGTGAATTCGAGCGTCTCGGAGGAATCTTCCGGCCCGCACCGACCCTGTTCGCAGGACATTCGCGTGGCACGTGCCGTGCTTCTCGACGGGCTGCGCCGCACCTCCATGCCGAGACACGTCCAGGCCGAGACGGCGGAGATGAACGTGAGCGGAGCCCGTCCCGCCACGGTCATCTCGACCGCACATCCACCGACGACCGCCTACCCTGACGCTCGTGCCACCCCACGACCGGACCGAGCTCCTCACCGCGATCGAGGCGGGTCGCGAGTTCTCCTACCTCCCCTTCTACGGCCACCGCGCCGAGCCCGGCACCCCGGCCGGGCCGTGGCTGTTCAGCCAGTGGTGGCCGGCCGGGTTCACTGTGGACGGCCAGATGTACCGCAGCACCGAGCAGTACATGATGGAGCGCAAGGCCGACCTGTTCGGCGACACGGCCACGGCCGCCCGGATCCTCGACGCCGACTCCCCTGCCGAGGCCAAGCAGCTCGGACGCGAGGCCCGCGGCTTCGACTCCGCAACCTGGCGCCGGCACCGGTTCGACATCGTCGTGCGCGGCAACGAGGCCAAGTTCGGCCAGGACGACGCACTGGCCGAGCACCTGCGCTCGACCGGCGACACGGTCCTCGTCGAAGCCTCGCCGGACGACCGGGTATGGGGTGTCGGACGCGCCCTGGACGACCCGGCCGCCACCGACCCGCGGCAGTGGGACGGGGAGAACCTGCTCGGCTTCGCCCTGATGCGGGTCCGGGACGCGCTCCGCACACAGAGCTGACCGCGGCCGGGGAGGACGAGGGGCAGGACGACGTGCAGGAGCAGCGGGAAGGCTGGTCCGGGGTCGTGCTCGCCGGCGCGCCGGGAACCGGCAAACGCACCACCGCGTTCGCCCTGACCACTCTCGGGCGGCGCTACGAGCGTCTGCCCGCCCTGACCACGGCACGCACCGGCACCCTGGACATCGAGACCGCCACGGCAGGCCACCTCGCCGAGCTGAGGTCCTGGGCGCAGACCCTGCACGACGTCGCGCGGAACGGGGCCGCGCACCTCTACGACAGGGGACGACTGCATGGCATCCGGGACTCCGGCCGATTCCCGGTCGTCACCCTCGACACCACGGCAGCGCTCGACGCCTTCACCCGCGAGTCACCGGACTGGCTCACAGTGCTCCTGCACGGGCCGTTCGACCCCACGCGGGCCCGGATCTCTCTCCGGACGGACGGGGCGGGGCGGCGGGACCGGAACCGCTCGGACCGCGAGCTGCGCCGCATCTGGGACCGGTTCACGGTGACCGTCCGCACCGACCTGCTGACGACCCTCGAGGTCGCGCTCCTCGTCGATCGCGCCGTCCAACAGCACGACGGCAATCTCCCGAACCCCTGATCGACCGACGGCCGTCAGCGCCGCCCGGAACGGTTCGAACCGACGCGCACGAGCACCACCGCCGTCACCCCGACCGCCGTCGTACCCGCGACCACCGGTAGCGCGGCCCGTGCCTTCGCCGCCAGCCGGTCGCGGAGCAGCCCGACGCCCACCCGGAGCCGGTCGATGCTCACGGCGAGGTCGTCACGCGCCCGTTCGACCTGTACCACGTGCTCGTCCTGCAGGTCCGCGATCCGCGCCCGGATCTCGCGCGGAGACAGGTCGGTGACGTCGACGACCTGCCGCCCGTGGTCGACGACCCCGTGCTCCGCATCCTTCCGACCGGCCACCACGCACCTCCCGCACCGGGGCCGACCCCTGCGTCGTCCCGCTCACCCTCCATTGAACGCCGGATCGGACGTGCGCGGCCACGACCGAACGGTGGGGCCCGGCGACAGCCCATGGTTGCATCGTGAGCAGTCGCGATATATCGTGATGTCACGCGAGCCGATCGGATAGGGAGGCTCACCACGAGAGGAGTACGTTCATGAACGCCATGAACACACCATGGGGCGGCGGACGAGGCGGGCGCGGATCGCGCCGGGGCCGGCCGCCGTTCGCGGAGATGGCCGCAGCGATGGGACAGGCCGCGATGGCAGCAGGAGAGGCGATGGGCGAGGGACCCGACGACGAGGACCCGCGGGTCCGCCGGCTTCGCGACGCCCGGCGCGGCGGCCCGCACGGCCGCGGTGGCCGGCGCGGCGGCCCGGGTGGATTCGGTCCGGGCTTCGGCCCCGGCGGGTTCGGCCCCGGTTTCCCGCCCGGTCCCCCGCGCGGCTTCGGCCGGCGCGGCGGGCGGCGCACGAACCGCGGTGACGTGCGGTCGGCCGTCCTGGCCCTGGTCGCCGAGGCCCCGCGCCACGGCTACGAGATCATCCAGGAGATCACCGAGCGCACCGGCGGCCGGTGGAAGCCGAGCCCCGGCTCGGTGTACCCGACGCTGTCGCAGCTCGAGGACGAGGGGCTGGTCCGGGTCGAGAAGACCGAGGGCCGCCGCGTCGTGCACCTGACCGAGTCCGGCACCACCTACGTCGCCGAGCACCGCGAGGAGCTCGACGCCGTGTGGGCCGCCTTCGACTCCGACGACGGCGAGGACGACCCCGCCGCCGGCCTCTGGCAGGAGCTCGGGCAACTGCACGCCGCCGGGCAGCAGGTGATGGCCACCGGCACGCCGGAGCAGATCGCGACGGCGACCGCCTCGATCACCGAGGCACGCAAGTCGATCTACCGGCTGCTCGCCGAGTAACCGTCCCCGACGTGGACGAAGGCCCGGCCCCCGAGGGGACCGGGCCTTCGTCGTCGTGCGCGGTCTAGCAGTCCCGCAGCTCCGGGGTCTGGTTCAGCACCTGGCCGCGCGGCGAGATGAACTCGCGGTAGATCTCCGAGTCCACCGCGGACGGCGCGAACGCGGCCACCCGGTGGCAGTTCTGGAACGCCAGCACGACACCGAAGTGCCGCTCCAGCGCCCCGCGGATCGCGTTGCTGGCCAGCGCGCGCAGCAGCTGGCCGCGCTCGGCCTCGGACGGCGGCGGGACCTCGTGCTCGCCGAACGGCGCGTCCGGGCGGTCGGTGCGGTCCTCCGCGGCGGCCGAGACCACCGTCCACGCGTAGGGCAGCGAGTCGCGGACGACGGCGACGAACTGCGCGTCGTCCATCTCGCGGCGCTGCGCGGCGTCGATCACCGCGGTGGGGACGTCGAGGGACATGGTGAGACCTCCTGATGGGGCGGAACGGCTCAGGCGCGGGACTCGGCGAGCCCCGGGACGAAGTCGGGGTCGACCTGCTCGCCGAGGTCGACGCCGGTGGCGCGGTTGGCCCAGGAGTGCGCGTTGCGCAGGTGGAACGCGACCGTGTCGCGGTGGTAGGCCGCCCAGTCGCGGGTGCGGGCGTCGAGGTCGGCGAGCAGCACGTCGCAGGTCGCGGCGTTGTCCGGCTCCAGCTCGGAGACCGGGCGGGCCCGCCCGCGCTCGGCGGCGCGGACCCACGCCGACTGCCCGAGCCAGCCGACCAGCGCGTCGCCGACCTCCGAGCGCAGGTACTCGACGTCCTCGGCGCCCTCGGCCCCGGGAGCGATCTTGTTGCCGAGCACCCGCAGCGCGACGTCGTGCGCGGCCGCGTGCTCGGCGTACTGCCGGTAGACCCCGACACCGCGCCGGGTCGGTTCGCAGACCAGCACGGTCAGGTCGAAGCGGGTGAACAGCCCGGAGGCGAACGCATCGGCCCCGGCGGTCATGTCGACGACGACGTACTCGCCGGGCCCGTCGACGAGGTGGTTGAGGTAGAGCTCCACCGCGCCGGTCTTGGAGTGGAAGCAGGACACACCGATGTCGGACTCGGTGAACTCGCCGGTCACCAGGTAGCGCACGTCGCCCTGCACCCGGGACAGGCGCGCGAGCACCGCGTCGTCGCCGGAGAGGCCCAGCATCCGCGAGCCGGGCCCCGGCGGCGTCGTCTTGATCATCTCGGCGGCGGAGCCGATCCGCGGGTTCGCGCCGCGCACGTGGTCCTTGAGCCACGCCATGTCCGCGGCCAGCGACGGCGGCGGGGCGGCGTCCGGGTCGGCCCCCAGGGCCACTGCGAGGTGCTGGTTGATGTCCGCGTCGATGCCGAGCACGGGCGCCCCGGTACCGGCGACGTGCCGGGCGAACATCGCCGCCGTCGTCGTCTTCCCGCTGCCGCCCTTGCCCACGAACGCGATCCGCACCGCTTGCCCTCCGTCATCGTCCGGTTACAACGGTAACGGTATCCGTTCTCACTATCGAGTGATCCATCCGGGGGATCACCCGCGCCGGCTGAGTCGATTCTCGTTCCGCTGGCGCTGCTCTCGCGCCAGCACCTCGCGCAGCGGCGGCACGACCACGCCGTCGGCGGCCATCGCCCGCCGCGCCCGCACCCGGGCCACGAGCACGCCGACCGTGGCCAGCGCCCAGATCGGGTACTGCACCGTCCACGCCGCCCGGAACGCCTCCGGGGTGAACCCGCCGAGCGCCCCCAGCACCGCTCCGACCCCGAGCGTGACCAGCAGCGACGCGGTGAACCCGCCGACGTTGACGATGCCGACCGCCGTCCCGCGCCGGTGCCCGGGGTTGAACGTGCGGGCGTAGTCGAACCCGACCGCCGAGCACGGCCCGTTGCAGGCCAGGACGATCACGAGCAGGACCAGCAACCACAACGGCGCCGGCGGCGGGAGCAGCAGCACCGCCGTCCAGGCCCCGGCCGTCACCGCGATCACGCCGAGCACCAGCCAGGACCGGCGCAACGGGTGCCGGGCGGTGAACTCGCCGAACACCGGGCCGGCCACGGCACCGGCCGCGACCAGGACGGTCAGCAGCACGCTGGCCGCCGTCGGGGACATGCCCTGTCCGGCCACCAGATAGGGCACGCCCCAGAGCAGCGAGAACACCATCCCGGAGAACTGGGTGCCGGCGTGGGTCCAGAGCCCGAGCCGCGTGCCGGGCTCGCGCCAGGACGCCTTGAGGCCGTCGATCACCTCGCGCGGTCCGGCGGCCGGGCCGGGAGCGGGCGCGCCCGGTGGGCGGTCGGCGAACACGGCGGTGACCGCGACCGCGGCGACGACGCCGAGCGCGGCCGCGGACAGGAACGCCGGCGTCCATCCGGCGCCGTGCAGCACCGTGGCCAGCGGGATCGCCGAGAGCACCTGCCCGAGCTGGCCGAGCAGGGCGGTCAGCTGGGTCATCAGCGGCACCCGGCGCGCCGGGAACCACGCCGAGACGACGGAGAGCACGCTGATGAACGTCAGCGCGTCGCCGACACCGACCAGCAGCCGGGCCGCGATCGCCAGCGGCAGCGCCGTGGCCAGCGCCAGCATCACCTGCGCGACCGCCATCGTCAGTGCACCCACCAGCACCAGGCGGCGGGCGCCGAAACGGTCCAGCAGCAGCCCGACCGGGACCTGCAGCGCCGCGTAGACCAGCAGCTGCAGCACGATGAACCCGGACAGCACGGCCGGGGCGGCGTCGAAGCGGTCCGCGGCGTCGAGGCCCGCGACCCCGAACGAGCTACGTTGCATGACGCCGACGAGGTAGGCGAGAAGACCGGCGGACCAGACGAGATAAGCGCGACGTGACGGCGGCATAGGGCCCCCATTCTCGCGTGGCCGCCGCCCGCCGCCGAGGGTCTGCGGGGCGCCTCACGTTGTGATGTCCGTCGGGGTGAGCACGCAAGGCCATAGGGTCGGGTCACGCCGTGGCGCGCGAGGCGACCACAATCACGACGGGCGGGAGCAGCTCTCCCGCGTCCGCAACGCACGGAGGTACGTGGTGCTCGACCCCGCTCAGCTCTACGAGGTGGATCCGAACGCCCCGCACCTGACCGAACCGGTCCTGGTGGTGGTCCTCGACGGGTTCGTCGACGCGGGCAACGCGGGCGCGCTGGCCGTGGAGGCGCTCAAGGAGGGCCGCGAGGCCGTCCCGGTCGCCCGCTTCGACATCGACCAGCTCGTCGACTACCGCTCGCGGCGCCCGCCGCTGCGCTTCGAGAGCGACCACTGGGCGGGCTACACCCCGCCCGCGCTCGATGTTGTCGCGCTCACCGACACCGGCGACACCGGCTACCTGCTGCTCTCCGGCCCGGAGCCGGACACCCAGTGGGAGCGGTTCGTGGCCGCGGTCGGCCTGCTGGTCGAGGAGTTCGGGATCCGGCTGGTGATCACCCTCGGCGGGATCCCGATGGCCGCGCCGCACACCCGTCCGATCGGGGTGACCGCGCACGCCACCCGCAGCGAGCTCGTGGAGGACCACACGCCGTGGTTCACCACCGCGGAGGTGCCGGGCAGCGCGTCGGCGCTGCTGGAGTACCGGCTCGGGCAGGCCGGGCAGGACGCGATGGGCTTCGCCGTGCACGTGCCGCACTACCTGGCGCGCTCGGCCTACCCGCAGGCGGCGCGGATCCTGCTCGACCACGCCGGCCTCTCGGCCGGGCTCTACCTGCCGACCGAGGAGCTCTCCAAGGCCGCCGAGCAGGCGGACAAGGAGATCGCCGAGCAGGTCGGCGAGTCCGAGGAGGTCGGGCAGATCGTCTCCGCGCTCGAGGAGCAGTACGACCAGGTGGTCGCCGCACGCGAGGACGGCGGGCTCGGCCAGGGCCTGGGCGGCGAGCTGCCCAGCGGCGACGAGCTGGCCGCGGAGTTCGAGAAGTTCCTCTCCGACTCCGCGCAGGGCAAGCCGGAGACCGACGACCCGCCGCACGAGCCGCCGGCGCCGGGCTTCCCGCCGCCCGAGAGCTGACCTACAGCAGGTCCAGCGCCGCGGAGACGACCGAGTCGGCGTCGATGCCGTGGTGGCGGTACACCGAGGCCAGGTCGCCGGACTGCCCGAACCGGGTCACGCCCAGGTGGGTGGCCCGGACCTGGTTGATCCCGGCCAGGAACGCCAGCGTGTGCGGGTGCCCGTCGAGCAGCGTGACCAGCGGCGCTGCCCGTCGGGCGGGGAACGCGGCGTCGAGCACCCAGCCCTCGGACGGCCCCGGCACCGGTCGACCGGCGCGAGCCTGGACGGCGTCGAAGAGCAGGCCGGGGCTGGTCACGACCACGACGTCGGCCTCGGTCCCCTGCTCGGCCAGCCGGTCGGCGGCGGCGAGGGCCTCGGTCACCATCGCGCCCATCACCGCGATCGTCAGGTCCGCTCGCTCCCCCGCCGCGCGGCGGACCGGGTAGGCGCCGGCGACGACCTGGCGGCGGCGACGTTCCCGTGCGGCCGGGTCGGACGGGATCGCGGCCAGGGCCTGCTCCACCGGCCGGGTGGACAGCCGCAGATAGGCCGACGTCCCGTCCGGGCGCCCGAGCCGGGCCAGCGAGGCCAGCACGGTCCACTCGACGTCGATCGCGAACGCGGGCTCGTAGGTCACGCAGCCCGGCTGCTCCAGCCCCACCGACGGCGTGGTGATCGACTGGTGGGCGCCGCCCTCGGCCGCCAGCGACACCCCGGACGGCGTGCCGACCAGGATCGACTGCCCGCCGGCGTAGATCCCGAACGACCACGGCTCCAGCGCGCGCTCGACGAACGGGTCGTAGAGCACCCCGATCGGCAGCAGCGGCTGACCCCACCGGGACCAGGTGGCGCCGAGCTCGCCGAGCGCGCCGACCAGGTTCCCCTCGGCGATGCCCAGCTCCAGGTGCTGCCCGGTCGGGCGCTCGCGCCAGTGCAGGATCGTCTCGGGGTCGTCGTCGAACCAGTCCTTGCGCTCGGCCGTGGACCACACCCCGACCTTGTTCACCCAGCCGCCCAGGTTCGTCGACGACGACACGTCCGGGCACAGCGTGACCACCCGCGACGATGCCTCCGGGGCCTCGCGGGTGAGGTCGAGCAACGCCCGCCCGAGTGCGGCCTGGGTGGTGGCCCGCCCGCTCGGGGTGCGTCCGATGTCGGTGGGCAGCGCCGCGACCTGCCCGGACCCGTTGTCCGCCCGAGAGAGGCGTTCCGCGGTGCGGGCGCAGAGCCGGCCCGCGTCGGAGTCCGGGGCGAAGCGCCGCCACGGGTCCTCGAGCGGCACCCCGACGTCGGAGGAGAGCTGCTGCATCTGCGGCTCGGTGAGCACCGAGCCGTGGTTCTGTGGGTGTCCTGCGGTGGCCAGGCCGTAGCCCTTCACCGTGTAGGCCAGGATCACCGTCGGCCGCGAGTCGTCGATCTCGCCGAACGCGTCGCCGAGCGCGGCGATGTCGTGCCCGCCCAGGTTCCGGACGGCGGCGAGCAGCGTCTCGTCGTCCAGCTCGGCGACCAGCGCGGACAACGACTCGTCACCCACCGGCAGCCGGTCGCGGACCTCGGCCGCGTCGCAGCGCAGCAGCCGCTGGTACTCCGGGTTCCCCATGCCGTCGATCCGGGTGCGCAGGGCGTCCCCGCCGGGACGGGCGAACAGCTCGTGCAGCAGGTGCCCGTACTTGACGGTCAGCACCTGCCACCCGGCCGCGGCGAACATGCCCTCGATCCGCGGGGCGCCGATCTTGGGCACCACCCGGTCGAGGCTCTGCCGGTTCAGGTCGACGATCCAGACGACCTCGCCGAGCTCGGAGACCATCGGGTCCAGGATCGCCTCCCAGACCGCGCCCTCGTCCAGCTCCGCGTCGCCGACCAGCGAGTACTGGCGCCCCGCACTCACCCCACCGAACCGCGAGGACACGTACCGCCGCGCCAGCGCGCCCCAGATCGGTGCGGTGGCCCCGATGCCGACCGACCCGGTGGAGTAGTCGACCGGGTCCGGGTCCTTCGACCGCGACGGGTAGCTCTGCAGCCCGCCGAACTCGCGCAGCGTCGTCAGGTAGCGCTCGTCGAGCTCGCCGAGCAGGTAGTTGACCGCGTGCAGCACCGGAGAGGCGTGCGGCTTGACCGAGACCCGGTCGCCGGAGCGCAGATGGGAGAACCACAGCGCCGTCATGATCGTCGCCAGGGACGCGCTGGACGCCTGGTGACCGCCGATCTTGAGACCGCTGGGGTCGGACCGGTTGCGGTTCGCGTGGTCGATGATCGCCGTCGAGAGCCACAGCACCCGACGCTCGACCTCGCGCAACACCTCGAGCTCGGTCGTGGTGGTGGCGGCGGTGCTCATCGGGGACTCCCCTGGGTCGACATACGCAGGTTGCTCACTCAGCCCACCACCACGATGATCTGTGCACAAGCGGGGGCGCCACGACAGTGCAGACTGCTCGACCGGCCCGCCCCGATCAGGACAGGAGCGCGCAGAGTGCACACCGATCTCGACGCCCACGACGCGCAGCTGCTGCTCGCACTCGCCGAGCATCCGCGCGCCACGGTGCTCGCGCTCGCCGACCGGATCGGGCTCTCCCGCAACACCGTGCAGGCCCGCCTGGCCCGGCTCGAGCAGCGCGGCGTGCTGGGCACCTTCGAGCGGCGGATCGACCCGGCGGCGCTGGGCTACCCGCTCACCGCGTTCGTCAGCGTCCGGGTCGTGCAGCGCGAGCTCGCCGCGGTCGCCGCGGCCCTGGACCGGGTGCCGGAGGTGCTGGAGGTGCACGGCCTGTCCGGGGAGGAGGACCTGCTCGTGCACGTCGTCGCCGCCGACACCGACGACCTGTACCGGATCGCCGGTCAGCTGCTGGCCACCGACGGCGTCGAGCGCACGACGACGTCGCTGGTCATGCGCTCGCTGGTGGGGTTCCGCACCGCCCCGCTGCTGCACCGCCTGGCCGGCAGCGACGAGTCGTCGCCGTGAGGTCGCCGCGCGTTCACCGGTGAGGCCCTACGGTCGACGACCGTGAGCTCCCCCGCCCCGGCCGGCTTCGACCCGGACTTCCTCGGCGTCGCGACGCCGATGCCCACGCTGTCCGGCACCCCGACCGTGCCGCTGGCCTACACGCACTTCTCCACGCTGCACCGCCCCGACCGGCGCCTGGCCGCGGCCACCGCCGTCGGGATCGACGGCGCCACGCTGCGCAGCGTCGAGCGCAGCGACGACTGGCGTCTCGACGAGCGGGTCCCCGCCGGAGAGCAGGCCGGCGAGGACGTCTACGCCGACAACGACCTGGACCGCGGGCACCTGGTCCGCCGCAACGACCCGGTGTGGGGCACTCCCGAGGAGGCGGAGCGGGCCAACACGGACACGTTCCACTACACCAACGCCGCCCCGCAGGCCGCGGACTTCAACCAGGACCACGAGCTGTGGGCGGGACTCGAGGACTACCTGCTCGACAACGCCGGCGACAACGACCGCAGGCTGGTGGTGTTCACCGGCCCGGTGCTCGCCGACGACGACCCGCCCTACCGCGGCCTGGCGCTCCCGCTGCGGTTCTGGAAGGTCGCCGCGTTCCTCGACGGCGGCGCGCTCGCCACCACCGCCTACCTGCTCGACCAGACCCCCCAGGTCGGCGACGTCACCGAACGGGCCGAGGGCGACCCGCCGCCGCTCGGGCCCTTCCGGACGTTCCAGGTCCCGGTGGCCCGGGTCGGCGAGCTCACCGGCCTCGACCTCGGCCCGCTCGTCGCCGCGGACCGGCTCCCCGCGCCCGCGCCCGGCGCCCCCGCACCAGCCGAAGCCGACGGGCGACGACTGAGCTCCTACGCCGACATCGTCCTGACCCGGGCCGCCCGGTGATCGGGTACTAGCGTGGGGCCCCGTGCCCGAGCTGCTCCCCTCCACCGCCCGCACCCTGCTCGCCCGCGTGGCCCGCGCCCAGCGCGACGGACGCGTCCCGTCGCTGGTCGCGGGCGTGGTCCGGGACGGCGGTCTCGCCTGGTCCACGGGCCGCGGTGACGTCGCCGAGCCGCACCACGACGTCGCGTACCGGCTGGGGTCGATCAGCAAGACGGTCACCGCGGTGACCGTGCTGCGGCTGCGCGACGAGGGACTTCTCGACCTGGACGACCCGCTGGACCGCCACCTGCCCGGCACCCCGGTCGGCGACCGCACCGTCGGCCAGCTGCTCTCGCACCTGGGCGGCGCCGGGTCGGAGAGCCCCGGCGGCTGGTGGGAGCGCACCCCCGGCGGGACGCTGTCCGAGCTCGGCCTCTCCGACGCCGACCGGGTGCTGCCGGCCGCGCGCCGCTTCCACTACTCCAACCTCGGCTTCGGCCTGCTCGGCGAGCTGGTCGCGCGCGCACGGGGGCGGGCCTGGAGCGAGGTCGCCCGCGACGAGGTGCTGCTCCCGCTCGGGATGACCCGGACGACACCGCGCCCGCAGGGGCCGGCGGCGCAGGGGTTCGCCGTGCACCCGTGGTCGGAGACGGTGCTCGCCGAACCCGAGCACGACGCCGGGGTGATGGCCCCGGCCGGTCAGCTCTGGTCGAGCGCCACCGACCTGGCCCGGCTCGGGGCGTTCCTGCTCGGCGACACCGGCGACGTGCTGTCCCCGGCGACGGTCGAGGAGATGACGCTGCCCGCCGGGATCGACTCCGCGAACCCGGGATGGATGGCCTACGGGCTCGGTGTGCAGGTGATGCGTCTGTCCGAGGGCGGCTCGCCGGGCGTGACGCTGGTCGGGCACGGCGGGTCGATGCCCGGGTTCCTGGCCGGGCTCTGGGTCGACCGCGAGGAGCAGACCGGCGCGTTGGCCATGGGCAACACCACGTCCGGCCTGGACGGCGGCCTGGCGGCGGCGATGCTCGCCGACCTGCGCGCGGCCGAGCCGCGGATCGTCGAGCCGTGGCGCCCGGAACCGTCGCCGGTCTCCCCGGAGCTGCTCGGGCCGTGGTTCTGGGGCCCGTCGCCGTACGTGCTGCGCGCGGTACCCGGCGGGATGCTGCACCTGGGCGGGCTGGGCCGTCCCGGTCGGTCCTCGCGCTTCCGCCCGGGCCCGGACGGGACGTGGGTCGGCCTGGACGGCTACTTCGCCGGCGAGACGCTGCGCCTGGGCGACACCGCGCTGAGCCTGGCGACGTTCGTCTTCACGCGGACGCCGTACGACCCGGCGGCCCCGGTGCCCGGCGGGGTCGCCCCGGAGGGCTGGCAGGGCAGCTGAAACCGGTCGAGACCGAATCGTCACCTTTGCCCGCACCGCCCTGACCAGGGGGAACAATCGGACCATCCGCCCATCCCGACGACAAATGGAAGATAGTTACCTACACTCTCCGAACAATGCGCGCAATCCTTATGAACGTTGACCGGGGAGGGGAGGAACGCCCCACCGGGCGTATCCAGTCATGACACAGACAGAGCCACACCACAGGGCCGCCGAGCCCGCGCCGGACGGTGCGGGCGACCGGCCCCGCACCGACTGGACGATCTTCGCGGTCGGCGCCGCCCTCGTCCTCGTCTTCCTGCTCTGGGGCCTGTTCGCCAGCGAGTCGCTGTCGTCCACGGTCAGCACCCTTCTCGACGGCCTGATCCGTGGGGGCGGATGGGGCTTCATCCTGGCCGCGACCGGCTTCGTGGTCTTCGCGCTCTGGCTGGCGTTCAGCCGCTTCGGCAAGATCCGCCTGGGCACCGACGCCGAACAGCCCGAGTTCCGGACGGTGTCCTGGATCGCGATGATGTTCTCGGCCGGCATGGGCATCGGCCTGATGTTCTTCGGCGTGAACGAGCCGCTCTCGTTCTTCGCATCGGACACGCCTCCGGGCGCCGCCGCGCCGGGGTCCACCGAGGCGCTGCAGGTCGCGATGGCGACCTCGCTGTTCCACTGGACGCTGCACCCGTGGGCGATCTACGCCGTGGTCGGCCTGGCCATCGCCTACTCGACGTTCCGCAAGGGCCGCCGCCAGCTGATCAGCCAGGCGTTCGTCCCGCTGATCGGCAAGAAGGCCGCCGAGGGCGGGATCGGCAAGGCCATCGACATCCTGGCCATCTTCGCCACCCTGTTCGGCTCGGCCGCGTCGCTGGGCCTGGGCGCCTACCAGATCGGCGGCGGCCTGCAGGCCGGCGGCTTCACCGAGGGCCGGCCCGGACCGGCGATCCTGGCGATCATCATCGTGGTGCTCACCGCGGCGTTCATCCTGTCCGCCGTCTCCGGTGTCGCCAAGGGCATCCAGTGGCTCTCCAACATCAACATGGTGCTGGCCGGTCTGCTCGCCCTGTTCGTGTTCGTGGTCGGCCCGACGGTGATCATCCTGGACCTGATCCCGACGTCGATCGGCGCGTACTTCTCCGACTTCTTCGAGATGGTCGGGCGCACCGAGGCCACCGGTGGTGAGCCGATGCTCACCTGGCTGTCCTCCTGGACGGTCTTCTACTGGGCCTGGTGGATCTCCTGGACGCCGTTCGTCGGCATGTTCCTGGCCCGGATCAGCCGCGGCCGCACGATCCGCGAGTTCGTCGGCGGCGTGATCCTGGCGCCGAGCCTGGTCAGCCTGGTCTGGTTCTGCATCTTCGGCGGCACCGCGATCACCCAGGCGCAGGGCGGCGCGCAGTTCTCCGAGGACTCGAACGTGCAGCTGTTCCAGGTGCTGCAGCAGTACCCGCTGGCGACGTTCACCGGCCTGCTCGTGATGGCGCTGGTCGGCATCTTCTTCGTCTCCGGCGCCGACGCCGCGTCGATCGTGATGGGCACGCTGTCGCAGCGCGGCACCATCGAGCCCAGCAAGTGGATCGTCGTATTCTGGGGCTCGGTGATGGGCGCGGTGGCCGTGCTGATGCTGGTCACCGGCGGCGAGAACGCGCTCGACGGCATCCAGAACCTCACCATCCTGATCGCCGCGCCGTTCGTGGTGGTCATGGTCCTGCTGTGCTTCGCGCTGGCGAAGGACCTGCGACGGGACCCGATGATGCTGCGCGACCAGAAGGGCTCCGAGGTCATCGAGCAGGCGGTCGACTACGCGACCGAACGCCACGGTGACGACTTCTACCTGCGGGTGCGCGCGTTCCCGGAGGACGACGAGGCGTCCGACGGCGCCGGGAACCGCAACGGCAGCAAGAACGGCCCCGGGACCGGGCCCGGTTACACGATGACCGAGCCCGGCGACCCCGAGGCCGACGCACCGCCGCCCGAGACGACCGAGGAGAAGGCCGTCAAGGCGGAGGGCGAGACCCCCGAGAAGCCCGGGCGGGCACCGGTGGCGGGCGACTGACCCGCTGCTGCAGACCGGAGACGGCCGGAGGATCCACCGATCCGGTACCGGCGACAGGTGTGACCCGACGCGGTCACGGTCGTTGAGCAGAGGAGGCCCGGACACGACACCGGGCAGCACCCCACGAGGGCCGGTGATCGTCGCACGCGCCGCGTGAATCGATCATGCGCCCCCTCGGGCCGAGAACACGGAGGGACCTGACACAGTGGGCCGAATGCGTCTCGTGTTCACCCCGGGAGACGACCAGGGGTACGCCGAGGCCCGGCACGGTCTACTCGAGCAGTTCCACGTCTGGGCCCGGCGCCACCGGGTCGAGGTCGACACCGCCCTGGTGGCCGCCGCCGTCGACTACAAGTACGCGCGCGACCGCCGCCTCGGCCGCTGGGCCCGCTCGCACGTCGCCGACGCGCTGGGCATGTGGTTCCCGCGCAAGGTCACCGTGCTCGAGCCCGACGACGTCCCGCCCGCGTTCCACGCCCTGATCGACTTCCTGGCCGCGCACGACTGGCTCGACCCGCAGTCGGACGCCCCCGCCGCGCTGCACGAGCAGGTGCGTCATTCCACCCCGGCCCTGCACGACGGCATCGCCGACGAGCGCAATTACGACCTCGGCAAGTTCTGGGGCGTGCAGCTGTACCGGCACGGGGTGGACCCGGCCGACCCCTCGGCGGTCCAGCGCTTCCTGAACCGGGCAGGCTCCGGTGAGGCCGACGTCGACCGGCACGCGCTGGCCGAGATCATGCGCCGGGACGCGGACGTCCCGGCGGGCACCGACCCGGACCCGGAGCTGCCTCCGGTGCTGCTGCCCGGCGCCGCCACCCTGGTCCGCGCCGCCGAGCAGAGCGTCGCCCTCGATCAGCTCCGCAAGCTGACCCGGTGGGTCCGCGCCGGCCGCCGGCTCACCTCGGACGGGCGCCTCAACCGGGCCGACGCGCTCGACCTCGCGCGGCACCTGGAGCTCGACCACATCTACCGCGACAAGGCACGCACCAGCGACGACCTTCCGGAGGTCTCGCTGCTGCTGCGCTGGGCGCGTGCCGCCCGCCTGGTCCGCCCGGTGCGCGGGCGGCTGGTGCCGGTGAAGAGCGCCGCGCCGGTGCTGAACCGGCCGATCGAGCTGTGGCAGCGGGTGTTCGAGTCGGTCGGGCGGCTCGGCGACAACCTCGGCGGTACCGACGTCTTCGGCGCCCCGTCGCTGTTCGGGATGTCGCTGGCGCAGGCGTTGCCGATGTTGTGGGTCGGCCTCTACGCCGCGGGCGGCGGCCCGGTGCCGCTGGAGCGCTTCCACCGCCTGGTGCGCGACACCGTGAACGCCGACTGCGGCTGCGTCGTCGACGACCTCGCCGGCGACGTCGAGCAGCGGCTCTGGCGCCGCGACGTGACCGCGTTGCTGGACGCGATGGAGCTTCTCGGCGCGATCGAGCTCGGCGAGACCCTGGACTCCGACGAGCTCGATGCCCTGGTCGAGCTGGCCCAGCGCGACGACCCGGATCCGACGGTGGTCACGCTGACCCCGATGGGACTGTGGGCGGTGCACCAGCACCTGGTCGAGCGGGGCTTGCACGTGCCGGCCCCCGGCGAGCTGGCCGACGAGGACATCGAGTACGTCTGCGTGCGCCTGTCCGGGGTCCGCACCGACGTCGCCGAGGCCGAGCTGACCGCGTGGGCGAAGGCCCGCCGCCCGGCCGACGCCGCCCGCGAGCTGGACCGGTTCCTGCGCCGCTGCGACGTCGCGAGCCACCGCGGGATGGCCCTGCACGCCCTGGAGCAGACCGGGCGGCCGGGTCCGGCCGCGGGCCACCGGCCCGTCCGGCACGAGTCCGGTGACCGCCGCCCGGGCGCCGACGCCGCGGCACCCGCCCAGCGGACCGGGCCCGGGACGCACCCGCGTCCGGCCCTGCGGCGCGACCTCGAACCGACCGGCTGAGGCCGCGCCGATCTCCTAGACCTCCAGGACGACCTTCCCGGTGACGACGCGGTCGTCGATCCGCGCCAGCGCGTCCGCGGCCTTCTCCAGCGGGAACCGCTCGCTGATCAGCGGGTCCAGCGCGCCGGAGAGGATGTGGGGGGTCAGCTCGTCCCACTCGTGGGCGACGAAGCCCTCGCGGGGCAGCGCGAACGCCCCCCAGCCGACGCCGCGGACGTCGATGTTGTTCAGCAGCAGCCGGTTGACCTTCACGGTCGGGATGTCGCCCGCGGTGAACCCGACGACGAGCAGCTTGCCCAGCGGGGCCAGGCTGCGCAGCGAGTCGGTGAACCGGTCGCCGCCGACCGGGTCGATGACGGCGTCGACACCGGCCCCGCCGGTCAGCTCCTTGACCGCGTCCTTGAACCCCTCGGCGAGCACCGTCTCGTGCGCTCCCGCCCGACGCGCGGCCTGCGCCTTCGCCTCGGTGGACACGACCCCGATGACCCGCGCCCCGAGCGCGGCGGCGAGCTGGACGACCGCGGTGCCGACACCGCCGGCGGCGCCGTGCACCAGCACGGTCTGCCCCTCCCGGAGCTCCCCGCGGGTGACGAGCGTGAAGTGCGCGGTCAGGTAGTTCATCGGCAGGCACGCACCGGCCGCGAACTCGACCTTCTCCGGCAGTGGCAGGACCGCCCACTCCGGCACCGACACCGTCTCGGCGAACACGCCGGACATGGTGAACGCGACGACCCGGTCACCGACCGCGTAGCGGCTGCCCTCGCCGACCTCGCGCACCGTGCCGGCGCACTCGGAGCCGAGCGTGAACGGCGGGTCCGGCTTGTACTGGTACATACCCTTGGTCAGCAGCAGGTCCGGGAAGTTGACACCGGCCGCGGCGACGTCGATCAGGATGTGCCCGTCCTCCCGGGCCGGCGCCTCGACCTCGTTGACCCGGACCGCGGACGGCCCTCCCAGCTCGACGACCTGCACAGCGCGCACGTGCTCCCCTTTCCCGGACTACCACCACGGGCCGTCACGATCATCGACGGCGTTCGGGCCATCGAATCACGCGGGGAGACCGTGTGCGGGCAGGGCTTCTTCCGCGCGCGGTCAGGCCGGCTGCGCGTCCCCGTAGCGCGGGCTGCGCGGCTCGCTCAACGCGTCGCACAGATCGGCCAGACGGTGGTCGATCCGGTCCTGTACCCGCTCCAGCGCGTCGAGCTCGAGCATCAGATCCAGGGCGCTGCACGCGCCGTCGGCACCGGCGAGCACCCGTTCCAGCTCACCGCGGCGTTCGCGGGCCCGTTCGCGGCAGGCGTCGGCCGTGGCCTTGTGCGCGGCCAGGCGGGACAGCGCGGTGCCCTCGACGGCCTCCGACACCGACGCGACGCGTTCCTGTAGCAGGTGAGGGTTCACGGGCACGACCTCGCAGGTGGTGGTCCGGGGCCGTCCGGTCGGATTCCGGGCGGCACGGTGCACGCGGCCGGTGGTGACGGCCGCCACAACCACGGTAGACGATCTTCCTGTGTCCCGCATCACGCCGGCGGGCGGACGGAGCTCAGTGCGAGGCGCGCTGCTGCGGGATGATGCTGTCCAGCGACGAGCGACGGCGCTCGACCGCCAGGTCGGTCGTCAGGTGGAAATGCCCGCGACGCGAACGCCGGCACAGGTACGCCCGCTGCGGGCGGCTCCCGAGGCTCTCCAGCTCGCGTGCCGAGCACTCGGCCGAGTCCCGGTCCGGGTAGATGACCTTGCCGTCACTCCCGAAGCCCTGGATCCGCGGGTCGCCCTCCAGCTCGCGCCGGCCGGGGCGGCAGACCTCCGGGCGCCCGCTGCGCATCAGCCGCGCGTAGCGGACCAGCACCCGGCCACGCTCGGCGTCGGCGATCCCGCGTCCACCGGGCAGCGACTCCAGACCCTCCACCGGCCTGCGCGCCGCCGGGATCATCCCGGGGTTCGCGGCCGGTGCGGTGTCGTTCTGGCTGTCCATGTCGCCTCCACGCTGTCGTCATCTGTGGATCGCTGGGGACATCCTGCCTCGTTACCGCTCCCCTCGGGGTAGCACGATCGTGTCACATACTCCCGCAATATTGATGATCGAGACTACTCAGAGTGAGAACATGCAGGTCGGCGCTCAGGATCGACCATTTGCCGGAACCGGGGACGGTACGGACGTCATCCGTGCGGGTGACCGGCAGCTCTCCGCACTGTCCGGCCTCGCGCAGCCCCGTATCCTGGGACTCCGATCCTCCGCATCGGGCGAAGTTCCTGTGGCTCCGGGGGGCCCTCATGGCGATCCAGACCGACACCGGCGACGTCGGCGGCCTGCGCGACGGGCCCGCGTGGGACGACGTGCTCACCGGCTCCGACCTCGGGGCCGGCATCTTCGACGTGCGGTGGGACGTCCGGCCCCGCCTGCGTCGCTGGCTGGCCGCGCACGGCCTGCCCGCCGCGTCGAGCCGGGAACCGCACCTGCCCGCCGTCGACGCGTGGGCGCTGCTCGACGGCGGCGTGATCTCGGTGGCCTCGGTCGCGGTGGCCCCGCGCGACCCGGCCGTCGGCGGCCAGGTCCTCTCCCCCGGCATGCGGGTGCTCGGTTTCCGCACGTTCCGGCTGCTCGTCGCCCAGCTCGCGCTCCCCGGGCCGGCGACCGTCCTGTCCGGCGAGGCCGTCTCCGACCCGGACGCGCTGCGGGCCGAGTTCGAGAACCGCCGCGTCGACGGTGCCGCCCGCGAGCAGGCGGAACTCCTGGCCAGCTGCACCGACCGGTCCTCGACGCGCTGGGTGGCCGCCGTCCTACGCAGCGGCCCACCGGCCGCGCCGTAGCCCGTTCCCACGCTCGCCGTGTCTCGCTGGATCCTGCACGTCGACCTCGACCAGTTCATCGCCGCGGTCGAGATCCTGCGCCGCCCCGAGCTCGCCGGACGCCCGGTCGTCGTCGGCGGGACCGGCTCGCCGGACGAGCGCGCGGTCGTCGCGACCGCCTCCTACGAGGCGCGCGAGCACGGCGTCGGGTCCGGGACGCCGATGCGCCTGGCCCGGCGCAAGCTCCCGGACGCGGTGTTCCTGCCCTCGGACACCGACGCCTACCAGCTCGCATCGGACGAGGTGATGGACGTGCTGCGGGCCACCGGGGAGCCGGTGGAGGTGATCGGCTGGGACGAGGCGTTCGTCGGCACCGACGCCGACCCGCGCGCTCTCGCCGACCGGATCCGACGCGACGTCGCCAAGCACACCCGGCTGTCCTGCGCGGTCGGGATCGGCGACAACACGCTGCGTGCGAAGACCGCCACCGGCTTCGGGAAGCCCGGCGGGGTCTTCGAGCTGACCGCGCGGAACTGGTTCGCCACGATGGGCGACCGCGATCCGGAGGCGCTGCCCGGGATCGGACGCCGGACCGCCCGCAAGCTCGCCGAGCTGGGGCTGACCACGGTGACCGCGCTGGCGCAGGCCCGCCCCGGTGACGTCGCCGCACGTCTGGGCCCACGAATGGGCCCGTACTGCGTCTCGCTCGGGCGCGGGATGGGCCGCACCGAGCTCGAGACCGGCCGCTACATCCCCCGCTCGCGCAGCCGCGAGACCACGTTCGGGCAGAACATCGACGACCCCGAGCGGCTGCGCGCGGAGGTCACCACGCTCGCGCACCAGGTCGCCGCGGACGTCGCCGAGGAGGACCGCGACGTCGCCCGGGTCGGGCTGAAGGTGCGCCTGGCGCCGTTCCGCACCCACACCCGTAGCGCCGCGATCACCGCACCGGGACGCGACGGCGACGCCATCGCCGGGGTGGCGATCGAACTTCTGGAGGCGATGGCCCCGGACCGCCCGGTGCGCCTGCTCGGGGTCCGCGCGGAGTTCGCTGCACCGGCGGACCACCCGCACGGCGGGCGGGCCTAGCCTGACCCGGACCGGCCACCGGCCGGTGCCGAGGACGAGGGGTGGACGTCATCGCCGAGACGTGGACCAGCGACGAGTGCGCGGAGCACTGGGGCGTGAAGACGACGACGTGGCTCGGCTACGTCAGCCGTGACCAGGCACCGGCACCGCTGCCCGGCACCGACGACCGTCGACGCAGACGCTGGGACGCCGACGAGGTGCGGGCCTTCCCCCGGCCCGGGGCTGGGCGCAGCCGGGCCGGTGCGAGTGACCGGGCCGAGGCGTTGCTGGCCCGGATGCGCGAGGTCGCGGCCCAGGAGCCGCCGTCGCGGGAGGAGCAGAAGGCGCTGCTCGCGACCGGGCACGAGCAGGGCCTGGAGATCAGCGCGATGGCCCGCGCCCTGGGCGTGTCGCGGCGCACCGCGCACACCTGGCTCAAGCCCTGAGCGGGCGACTTGCCAGCGGCACCGGATCACGATCTACTCATGCTGTGATGCGCACCTGGCTCGAGGCTTTCTGGCCCAGCCGTCGCATCGTGCAGTTCGACGAGTTCTGTCGCCCGGCCGCGTAGCGCGGCCCTCCGCCTGCCCGGCAGGAGGATGGGGCCGCCGCGCGGCCACTCACGTCCCACCGCCGTCGTGGGCACGTGCTCGCGACGGCATCCGACTGCTCCGAACACCCTTCTCACGGGAGAACCCATGTCCGTCACGGACGACCTGCTCGCGAACAACGCCGACTACGCCGCGAACTTCTCCGGACCGCTGCCCCTGCCGCCCGCCAAGGGCGTCGCCGTCGTCGCCTGCATGGACGCGCGGATCAACGTCTACGGCGTGCTCGGCCTGGCCGAGGGCGAGGCACACGTGATCCGCAACGCCGGCGGCGTCATCACCGACGACGGGATCCGCTCGCTCGCGATCAGCCAGCGCCTGCTCGGCACAGAAGAGATCATCCTGATCCACCACACCGACTGCGGGATGCTGACCTTCACCGACGACGGCTTCAAGTCCTCCATCCAGGACGACACCGGCATCAAGCCGCAGTGGTCCGCCGAGGCGTTCGGCGACCTCGACACCGACGTCCGCCAGTCGATCGCCCGGATCAGGGCGAACCCGTTCGTCCCGAACAAGGACTCGATCCGCGGCTTCGTGTTCGACGTCGCGACCGGCAAGCTCAACGAGGTCTCTGCCTGAGTGGACTCCCGGTGCCCGTCTCCGGGCGGGCGCCGGGCCCACCCGATCATGGCCGTACTGACCCGGCACGGACGGAGGCACGGATGAGGGGCCTGTCGCCGGGGTGGCGCGCCGAGCACGTGGTCGCGGCGAACCCGCTGCGTGGGTCCAACGGGATCGCGTTCGGCCCGGACGGCCTGCTCTACGTCGCGCAGTTCACCGGCGGCCGGATCAGCACCCTCGACGTCGACACCGGGGAGACCGCGGTCGTCGCCGACGCGCCGCTGACCGCTCCGGACGACCTGGCCTTCGACGCCGACGGCACCATGTACGTCGTCGACCTGCCCCCGGGTCTGGTCCGGCGCCGCGACCCGGACGGCTCGCTGCCGGTCGTCGCCGACGGGATCGCCGCACCGGACGGCATCGCCTGCGTCGGGCGGCGGCTGTTCGTCAACGAGCTGGTCCCGGACGGTCGCCTGCTCGAGATCGAACTCGACGGCGGCCCGCCGCGGGTGCTCGCGGGCGGGCTCGTGATGGGCAACGCGATGCAGGCCGGGCCGGACGGGCAGCTCTACTACCCGCATCTGGGCGGCGGCGAGGTGTGGCGGGTCGCGATCGACGGCCCACCGCGTCCCGAGCTCGTGCTGGACGGTCTCGACCGGCCGGTCGCGGTGCGCTTCGACCGCGACCGGGCACTGCTCGTGCTCTCGAACGCGACCGGTGAGCTGCTCCGGCTCGACCTCGACACCGGCGCCCGCACGGTCGTCGAGACCGGGGTCGGGGGCGCGGACAACGTCGCGGTCGGCGCGGACGGGCGGCTGTTCGTCTCGGGCGCGTTCCGCGGCGGGATCGTCGAGCTCGCTCACGGCCACGCGCCCCGCTCGCTGGTGCCGGAGGGGCTGCACGGCCCGTTCGGGATCACCGTCGACGGCCGCGGCCGGACCGTCGTCGCGGACGAGTTCGCGCTGCGCGTCGCGGTGCCGGGCGGGGCGCCCGCCCAGCTCGGAGCGCTGGGCGCCACGACGCCGCTCGGTGCCCGCGGGATCGCGATCGCCGGCGGGGAACTGCAGGTCACGACGCGTCTCGGGGAGCTGCACGCCGGCGACCCCGAGCGCGGGATGCGCCGGCGCGCCGCGGGCCTGCGTGAGCCCGGCGGCGTCGTCGCGGCCGGCGACGGCGGGGTGCTGGTCGCCGAGACCGGGGCCGGGCGGGTCCTGCACGTCGACACGGCCGACACGGTGACCGTGCTCGCCGACGGGCTCGACCGGCCCGTCGACGTCGTCCGGGACGCGTCCGGGGCCTGCTACGTCAGCGAGTCCGGGCACGGCCGGGTCGTGCGGGTCGACGACGGCGCCGTGCTCGCCGACGGCCTCGACGGGCCCGAGGGGCTGGCCGCGCTGGACGGGTGGGTCTACTGCGTCGAGGCGCGGGCCGGGCGGCTCACCCGGATCCGGCCGTCGGACGGGCACACCGCGACGGTCGTGACAGGCCTGGCCACGGCCGTCCTGCCCGGCCACGTCGCGCCCGGCTCCGGCGACTCGCCCGCGGGCCGCCCGGTGCCGTTCCACGCCGTCGCGGTGGACGGCGCGAGCCTGCTGGTCGGAGCAC
>NZ_JADQDD010000360.1 GCF_019263595.1 Pseudonocardia sp. KRD291
GCACCGTCGCCGATCTGGTGGCGCGACGGGAGCGCACGGCCGCCGATCCACCCCCCGACGAGGACTGACGCTCCGGTACGAGCCCCGGACCGGGCACGTCGAGAGACGCGCCATGTCCCCGTCCGGACCGGCGGAGTGCCGTGGTGCGTCGGTCGGGCCGTTCCCGGGCCCGGTCCGCGCAGGTCGGACGGCCGACGGGCGTGTGAGCCAGGTCCCCGCCTACCCTGGTGGGGGTCCCACCGGGCCCACCGGCGCCGTCGGTCGCGCTCAGCGCGTACCGCCCGCCGCCGGTCAGAGGGTTCGGCGTCGTCGCGGCGCCGCCCCCGATCCCCCAGAGGAGCCGTGGTTGCCCGCACCGCGCCGGCTCGTCGTCCTGGTCTCCGGGACGGGCACCCTGCTGCAGGCGTTGCTGGACGCCGCCGCGGAACCCGGGTACCCGGCGGCGGCGGTCGCGGTCGGGGCGGACCGGGACGGGACCGAAGGTGTCGAGCGGGCCCGCCGCGCCGGGCTGCCGACGTTCGTCGAGCGCATGGGCGAGCACCCGGACCGGGCGTCCTGGGACCGGGCGCTGCTCGGCCGCGTCCGCTCGCACGCCCCGGACATGGTCGTGGGGGCCGGGTTCATGAAGGTCGTCTCGGCGGCGTTCCTGGACGGGATCGGTGCCCCGATGCTGAACACCCACCCGTCGCTGCTCCCGGCGTTCCCCGGTGCGCACGCGGTGCGCGACGCGCTGGCCGCCGGGGTGGCGGTGACCGGTGCGACGGTGCACCGGGTGGACGCCGGCCTCGACACCGGACCGGTGCTGGGCCGCGCCGAGGTCCCGGTGCGCCCCGGCGACACCGCGACCACGCTGCACGAACGGATCAAGACGCAGGAACGGCGGCTGCTCGTGGAGGTGATCCGGCGGCTCGCCCGCGCGGACGCCGCCACGGCGTCGCGAGAACCCCAGACCTGACCCGCAGGGGTCGCACGGACCTGCCCGGACCCCGGGCGGCGCGCCGGAGAAGGCACGAACCACGAGGTGAGTCATGAGTGAGCGCAGGCCGGTCCGCCGGGCCCTGATCAGCGTCTACGACAAGGCCGGTCTGCTGGACCTGGCCACCGGGCTGCACGCGGCCGGGGTGGAGATCGTGTCCACCGGGTCGACGGCACAGCGGATCGCCGACGCCGGGGTGCCGGTCACCGCCGTCGAGGAGGTCACCGGGTTCCCGGAGTGCTTCGACGGCCGGGTCAAGACCCTGCACCCGCGGGTGCACGCCGGGCTGCTGGCCGACACCCGCAAGCCCGAGCACCTCGCCCAGCTCGAGCAGCTCGGCATCGCGCCGTTCGACCTGCTGGTGTCGAACCTCTACCCGTTCGCCGAGACGGTCGCGTCCGGGGCGAGCTCCGACGAAGCCGTCGAGCAGATCGACATCGGCGGGCCGGCCATGGTCCGGGCCTCGGCCAAGAACCACGAGAGCGTGGCCGTGGTCGTCGACCCGGCCCGCTACTCCTGGGTGCTCGAGCAGGTCGGCGCGGGCGGGTTCGTCCTGACCGACCGCCGCCGCCTGGCCACCGAGGCGTTCCGGCACACCGCCGCTTACGACGTCTCCGTCGCGTCCTGGATGGGCGAGACCCTCGGTGCTGATTCTCGTTCCGCTGACGCTCCTCTCGCGGCCGACGGCGAGGAGGCCGCCGATGCCGCGGGCCTGCCGTCCTGGTTCGGCGCCACCTGGACCCGCGAGCGCACGCTGCGCTACGGGGAGAACCCGCACCAGGCGGCCGCGCTCTACCTGGGCACGCGGACCGAGGGACTGGCCGGCGCCGAGCAGCTGCACGGCAAGGAGATGTCCTACAACAACTACGTCGACTCCGACGCCGCCTGGCGCGCCGCGCACGACCACGGCGACCAGCCGACGGTCGCGGTGATCAAGCACGCGAACCCGTGCGGGATCGCGGTCGGCGCGGACGTCGCGCAGGCCCACCGCAAGGCCCACGCCACGGACCCGACGAGCGCGTTCGGCGGTGTCATCGCCGTGAACCGCGAGGTCAGTGTCGAGATGGCGCAGCAGGTCGCGGAGATCTTCACCGAGGTCGTGCTCGCGCCGTCCTACGCCGACGGCGCACTGGAGGTACTGCAGGCCAAGAAGAACGTCCGCGTGCTGCGGCTCGATCCGTCATCCGGGCCGGGCGGCCACGTCCGCGGCGGCACCGAGCTGCGGCCGATCTCCGGCGGGCTGCTCGTCCAGCAGCGCGACCTGGTCGACGCCGACGGCGACGACCCCGCCGCCTGGAAGCTGGCCACCGGCAACCCGGTCCCCGACGCCGTGCTGGCCGACCTCGCGTTCGCGTGGCGGGCCTGCCGCGCGGTGAAGTCGAACGCGATCCTGCTGGCCTCCGACGGCGCGGCCGTCGGGGTCGGGATGGGGCAGGTCAACCGGGTGGACGCGGCCAGGCTCGCGGTCGCCCGCGCCGGGGACCGCGCGCGCGGCTCGGTCGCCGCCTCGGATGCGTTCTTCCCGTTCGCCGACGGTCTGGAGGTGCTGCTCGACGGCGGTGTCGCGGCCGTCGTGCAGCCGGGCGGCTCCGTTCGTGACGAGCTCTCGATCGCGGCCGCGGAGAAGGCAGGCGTCCCGATGTACCTGACCGGGACCCGGCACTTCGCGCACTGAGCCGGGCGCTCAGGTGTGGCGGGCGGCGATGCCGTCGAGCAGGTGCGCCAGACCGGTGGTGAACAGGTGGTCCAGGTCCAGGTCGTAGCCGTCGACCAGCCGGTCCAGGGTGTGGCGCAGCGCCGGCAGGTCGCGGGTGCCCAGGGCGGCCCTGGTGTCGGGCAGGTGCTCGTCGACCCATTCGTCGGCGGTCCGGCCGGTGTCGGCCTCGGCCTGCTGCTCGGACTCCAGGCTGATGGCGACCCCGCGGGTGAAGTTGAACAGGATCAGCTGGGTGTCGAACGCGACGGTCGGTGACAGGCCGAGCTCGGCCAGCCCGCCGAGGATCCGGTCGCTGTAGACCATCGCGCCGGCCAGCGCCTGCGGCCGGGTCAGCGACAGCGCCGAGGCCATCCACGGGTGGCGGCGGAACCCCGACCACAGGGCGTGGCAGACCTGCTCCACCCCGGCCCGCCAGCCGGGCGGCGGGGGCGGCGGCGGCACCCACTCGTCGAACGCGGCGTCCAACATCCGGACCAGCAGGTCGTCCTTGTCGGCGACGTGGCGGTAGAGCGACATCGTCGCCACCCCCAGCTCGACGGCGACCCGGCGCATCGACAGGGCGGCCAGGCCCTCGGCGTCGGCCACGGCGAGGGCCGTGCGCACCACGAGCCCGGTGCTCAGGCCGGTCTCGGAACCGGCCCCGGTCGCGGTGGCCCCGGTACGGGGACCGGTGCCGTGGGGGCGTGACCGGACGGTCCGGGCCGCGCCCGCCGGAGCGCGTCCGGGCGGAGGTCCCGGTGCGGGCCCGTCCCGCACGACGGTGCCGACGCCGGTCACCGGCTGCACCAGGCCGTCGGCCCGCAGGGCCGCGAGCACCTTCGTCGCGGTCGCCATCGCGACCCCCCACTCCCGGCTGATCTCCCGGGTGGAGGGCACCCGCTCACCCGGGGCCAGGGCGCCGGAGCGGATGCGCTCGCGCAGTGTGTCGGCGACCCGGACCGAGGCCGGTCCCCCCGCGCGGTACTGCTCGTCCATGCTCGCTCCCGTACTAGTGCACCACTCTCGGCGAGAGAGTATCCGACACGCTGGGCGAACCCGGTCACCGCGCGGTATGCGTACTAGTGCAGTCCGTTCAACAGTGAGCTGAACTGCGGAAATACATGTTGACTGGTGCAGCGTACGACGTAAACATGGAGCGCATGGAGAACGCGGACGTACTCGTCGCGGGGGCCGGTATCGCCGGCTGCGCCGTGGCGTACTGGTTACGCGAACACGGCTTCACGCCGACCGTCGTCGAAAGGGCGCCCGCGCCGCGGGCCGGCGGTCAGACCGTCGACCTGCGCGGTGCCGGTCGCACCGTGATCGACCGGATGGGCCTGCTGGAACGGGTCCGGCGGGTGACGGTCGATCAGCGCGGGATCGCCTGGGTGGACGCCCGGGGTGAGCGGCGCGCCGAGATGGGGGTCGAGGCGTTCGGCGGGCGCGGGATCGTCTCCCGCGACGAGGTGCTGCGCGGCGACCTCGCCGGACTGCTGCACGTGGCCGCACGTCCCGGGGTCGAGTTCCTGTTCGACGACACGGTCACCGGGCTGGTGCAGGACGCCGACGGCGTGGACGTCACGTTCGAGAACGCCGCTGCGCGCCGGTTCGCGCTCGTCGTCGGCGCGGACGGGCTGCACTCGGCGGTGCGCCGGGTGGCGTTCGGGCCGGAGTCGGAGTGCGTGCGCCCGCTCGGGCTGCTCACGGCGTGGTTCACGATGCCGGCCGAGGTCGACCTGAACGGCTGGTACCTGATGCACAACGCGCCCGGTGGGCGGGTCGCCTCGCTCCGGCCGGGCCGGCTGCCCGGGGAGCACAAGGCCGGGCTGAGCATCCGGACCCGGGAGTCGTTCGACCGGCGCGACGTCGCCGCCCAGCGTGCCCTGCTGGTCCGGCACTTCGACGGCGTCGGGTGGGAGGCGCCCCGGCTGGTCCGTGCCGCGCAGACCGCCGAGGACCTCTACCTGGACTCGGTCGGGCAGGTCCGGGTGCCGCGGTTCTCGCACGGGAGGGTGGTGCTGCTCGGCGACGCCGGGTACTGCCCGACCCCGCTCACCGGGCTGGGCACCAGCCTGGCTCTGGTGGGGGCGTACGTGCTGGCCGGCGAGCTGGGTGCGGCAGGCCCGGGCGGGCACGCCGCCGCGTTCGACGCCTACGAGCGGGTCCTGCGGCCCTACGTCGAGCAGGGCCAGGAGCTGCCGCCGTCGGGGGTGGACGGTTACGCGCCGCTGACCCCGCTGCGGATCCGTCTCGCCCGGGCGTCGATGCGGTGGGCCACCCGCCGGCCGATGCGGCCGATGATGGAGCGGATCTTCGCCAAGGCGGACGCGATCGACCTGCCGGAGTACCCGGTGGGTGACCGCTCGCCACTCCCGCGCTGACGTCGGTGCGCCGGTTCTGTCGGGGGTCGCTGTCATGGTGTTCCCATCCCCCGGACGGGGGCTTGAGGGTGTTCGACGCCTGACCTAGACTTCGAACATCAGTTCGATATGCCGTCTCCCCGCGGCGTCCGGACGGCGGTGGCGAGGCGGGGAGGCGTTCGGTGATCGATGCGGCGGTCGGGTCCGTGGGGCCGGTCGACGTCGAGGAGTACGCGGCGACGGCTGGGGAGCCCGGTGCCGCGTCTCCGGACCCCGGAGCCGGGTCGCGGGACGGGCGGGGGCCCTCCCGCGACCCGGCTCCGCGCGGTGTCCCCCACCCGCCCCGCGACCGGGGCGGCCGGCTGGAGCTGGCCCGCGGGGTGCTGCGGCGCATGGAGAACCGCAGCGAACGGC
>NZ_JADQDD010000361.1 GCF_019263595.1 Pseudonocardia sp. KRD291
GCGGACGCGTCCGGACGGGCGGCGCGCGCCAGGAGCGCCCGGGCGGCGGTGTAGCGGCTCAGCACGACGTCGACCACGGCGGGTTCGGCGCCCAGCGGCTCGGCCAGTACGACGTCCGGGTCCGCGGCACGGGCACCGTCGCGCACCCGGTCCAGCAGCCGGCCCGGGGCCAGGAACCAGGGGACGACGGCGGTCCGGTGCGCGCCGCGCCGGCGCAGGTCCGCGATCGCGGCCGTGACGTCGGGCTCGGCCGCCGTGGCGAACGCGGCCCCGGCCAGCGGCCAGCCGGCGGCGATCCGGCGCACGACGTCGTTCGCGCCGGCGCGGGCGGAGCCGGCGGCGGCCACCACGACGCCCAGCCCGTGATCGTCGGGGGTGCAGCCCTGCTCGGCCAACCGGCGCCGGGCCGCGCCGATCAGCAGCGGGTCGGGCCCGAGGACGTCGGCCACCTGCACCTGCAGGTGCGGGAACCGGCCCACGGCGGCGTCCACGGCGGCCGGGACGTCGACCCGCGCGTGGAAGGCCGACCCGAGCAACAGCGGGACGACCACCGCCGGCCCGGACCCGACGGCGGCGAGCACGTCGGGCAGCCGGGGCAGGTTGAGGTCGAGGAACGCCGGGCGCACGTCCAGCTCGGGCGCCGTGGCGCGCGTGCGGTCCACCAGGGCGCTGATCGTCGCCGCGGATCGGGGGTCCCGGCTGCCGTGCGCGACGACGACCAGGACCGGCGTGTCGTCCCCGTGTGCCATCGGTCTCAGCCCGTGGCGGGTGCGAGCGCGAGCGGGTCCCCGACCAGCCCGGCGGCGAGCGTGTTGCCGGTCGGCGGGTCGATCAGCAGGAACCCTCCGGTGGTCCGGACGCGGGCGTAGGCGTCGACCGGGAGCGGGTCGGCGGTGCGCAGCGAGACGCGGGCGATGTCGTTGATCGCCAGCTGCTCCGGGGTGTCGACGAAGCGGACGGTCTCCGGGTCCAGCAGCGACCCGAGCGCGCCGACGATCACCTGGGTGGTGCGGGTGCCGTGCTTGAGCAGCAGCCGGGCCCCGGGGACCAGCGGCTTCTCGGCGAGCCAGCACAGCGTCGCGTCGATCTCGTCGGAGACCGGCGGCGGGTCGCCCGCGGCGGCGATCATGGCGCCGCGGGAGACGTCGATGTCGTCGGTGAGCAGCACGGTGACCGACAGCCCGGCGCCCGCGGAGGCCAGCGGACCGTCCGCGGTGCGCACCTCGGCGACGGTGGTGCGGATGCCGTCGGGCAGCACCACGACCTCGTCGCCGGCGCGCACGGTGCCCGAGGCGACCTGGCCGGCGTAGCCGCGGTAGTCGTGCAGTTGTTCGGTGCGGGGCCGGATCACGTACTGGACGGGGAGCCGGAACGGGGCACCGGCGTCCGGTCCCTCGACCGGGACCGACTCCAGGTGCTCGAGCAGCGTCGGACCCTCGTACCAGGGCGTGTGCGCGCCGCGCTGTGCCACGTTGTCGCCCACGAGCGCGGAGACCGGGATGGTCTGCACGTCGGAGTCGGCGAACCCGAGCGAGCGGGCCAGCTCGCCGAAGTCCTTGGCGATCGCGGTGATCGCGCCCTCGTCGTAGTCCACGAGGTCGATCTTGTTGATGGCCAGCACCAGGCGCGGGACGCGCAGCAGCGCCAGCACCGCGGCGTGCCGCCGGGTCTGGGAGACCACGCCGTGCCGGGCGTCGACGAGCAGCACGGCCAGCTCGGCGGTGGACGCCCCGGTCACCGTGTTGCGGGTGTACTGCACGTGGCCCGGGGTGTCGGCGAGCACGAACTCGCGGGTCGGCGTGCCGAAGTAGCGGTAGGCCACGTCGATCGTGATGCCCTGCTCGCGCTCCGCGCGCAGGCCGTCGACGAGCAGCGACAGGTCCGGGGTGCTCAGGCCCTTGTCCACCGAGGCGCGCTGCACGGCCTCGATCTGGTCGGCGAGCACCGACTTGGTGTCGTAGAGCAGCCGCCCGACCAGGGTGGACTTGCCGTCGTCGACCGAGCCCGCCGTGGCGAAGCGCAGCAGGTCGCGCGGGCGACCGGTGTCGCGGGGACGATGCGGGTCCACCATCAGAAGTAGCCTTCCTTCTTGCGGTCCTCCATGGCGGCCTCGGACATCCGGTCGTCGGCCCGGGTGGCGCCGCGCTCGGTGAGCCGGGACGCGGTCACCTCGGCGATCACCTCGTCCAGCGTCGTCGCGCTCGACTCGACGGCGCCGGTGCACGACCCGTCGCCGACGGTCCGGTACCGCACGGTCCTCGACTCCAGCGTCTCGCTGCCACGGGGCCCGCCCCACGGCCCCTCGGCCAGCCACATGCCGTCGCGGGCGAACACCTGGCGCTGGTGGGCGAAGTAGATGTCGGGCAGCTCGATCCGTTCGCGCTGGATGTAGCGCCAGACGTCGAGCTCGGTCCAGTTCGAGATCGGGAACACGCGGACGTGCTCGCCGGGGGCGTGCCGGCCGTTGTAGAGGTTCCACAGCTCGGGACGCTGCTTGCGCGGGTCCCAGCGGCCGAACGCGTCCCGCAGCGACATGATCCGCTCCTTGGCCCGGGCGCGTTCCTCGTCGCGGCGCCCGCCGCCGAACACCGCGTCGAACCGGTTGTCGGTGATCGCGTCGAGCAGCGGCTGGGTCTGCAGCGGGTTGCGGATGCCGTCCGCGCGCTCGACCAGACGGCCGTCGGCGAGGTAGTCCTCGACCTTCGCGACCTCGAGCCGCAGCCCCAGGCGCTCGACCAGGGCGTCGCGGAACGCGATGACCTCCGGGTAGTTGTGCCCGGTGTCGACGTGCAGCAGCGGGAACGGCACCGGCGCCGGCGCGAACGCCTTGACCGCCAGGTGCACCAGCAGCGTCGAGTCCTTGCCGCCGGAGAACAGGATGACCGGGCGGTCGAACTCGCCGGCGACCTCGCGGAAGACGTGGATCGCCTCCGACTCCAGCGCGTCGAGCGCGTCGAGTGTCACGCCCGGTGTCATGCGTGCAGCCCGCACTCGGTCTTGGCGCGCCCGGACCAGCGACCGGAGCGCGGGTCCTCGCCCGGCGCCGGCTTCGCGGTGCAGGGGGCGCAGCCGATGCTCGGGTAGCCGGCCTCGACGAGCGGGTTCACCAGGATCCCGTGGTCGTGGATGTAGGTGTCCATCTCCTCGTCGCTCCACGCGGCGATCGGGTTGATCTTCACCAGGCCGAACTTCTCGTCGTAGGTGACCAGCGGGGTGTTCGCCCGGGTCGGCGCCTCGACGCGGCGGACGCCGGTGACCCAGGCGTCGTAGCCGGCCAGCGTGCGCTGCAGCGGGACGACCTTACGCAGCGCGCAGCAGCGGTCCGGCTCGCGGGCGAACAGGTCCTTGCCCTCGCTCGCGTCCTGCTCGGCGACGCTCTGGTCGGCACGGGCGTTGACGATCCGGACCTCGTCGTAGACGGCGTCCACGGCGTCGCGGGTGCCGATCGTCTCGGCGAAGTGGTAGCCGGTCTCGAGGAACAGCACGTCCACGTCCGGTCTGGCCTTCGCGGCCAGGTCGACCAGCACGGCGTCCTGCATGTTCGACGCGACGATCAGCCGGTCGCCGAACGTCTCGGCGGCCCAGGTCAGCAGCTGCTGGGCCGTGGCCTCCGGGCCGAGCTGTTCCGCGCCGCGCTCGGCGACGGCCTTCAGGTCCTCGGTGACACTCACACTCACGGCTCAAGCTCCTGTTCTGTCCGGGGTCCCCGTCGTGTCGGGAACCCCGAGTCCCACGAACGTCACGACGAACGTGCGCACGCACCCCGCGCACCACCACGCCGCCCCGGGCACCTTCTCGGTGCGCTCGGCCGGCCGGAGGTCCTCCTCGCCGCAGTACGGGCAGTAGAAGGGGACCGCGCGCTCGCTCATCGCCGGCTCACTTCAGATCGCTCTCGTCGGCGCGCGCGACCCACTGCGGGAAGCGCTCGTCGGGGGTGCGCTGCTCGGCGAACCGGCGCACGACGCGCTCGACGAACTCGCCCAGCTCGGCGCTGGTGACCTTGAGGCCGCGGACCTTGCGGCCGAACCCGGCGTCGAGCCCGAGCCCGCCACCCAGGTGCACCTGGAAGCCCTCGACCTGGTTGCCGTCGGAGTCGGTGACGATCTGGCCCTTGAGCCCGATGTCCGCGGTCTGGGTGCGGGCGCAGGCGTTCGGGCAGCCGTTGAGGTGCAGCGAGATCGGCGCGTCCGGCACGACGTCGGCCAGGCGCTTCTCCAGCTCCTCGACGAGGCGGATCGCCCGTTCCTTGGTCTCGACGATCGCCAGCTTGCAGAACTCGATGCCGGTGCAGGCCATCGTGTTGCGACGCCAGGTGGACGGCTCGGCCTGCAGGCCCAGCTTGTTCAGGTCGGCGACCAGGGTGTCCAGGCGCGCGTCCGCGACGTCCATCACGACGATCTTCTGCTGGCTGGTGAAGGCGACCCGGGCGGACCCGGCGCGCTCCGCGGCGTCGGCCACCGCGACCAGCGTGGTGCCCGAGACCCGGCCGGACGCCGGCGCGACGCCGACGTAGTTGCGCCCGTCCTTCTGCCTGTGCACGCCGACGTGGTCGATCGCGCGCTCCGCGAGGACCGGCGCCGGGCCGTCGACCATCTTCCGGCCGAGGTACTCGTCCTCCATCACCTGGCGGAACTTCTCCGGGCCCCAGTCGGCGATCAGGAACTTGATCCGCGCGCGGTGACGCAGCCGCCGGTAGCCGTAGTCGCGGAACACCGACACCACGGCGGCCCACACGTCGGGGACCTCGTCGAGCGGGACCCACGCGCCGAGCCGCTCCGCGATCCGCGGGTTGGTCGACAACCCGCCGCCGACCCACAGGTCGAAGCCGGGCCCGTGCTCGGGGTGGTTCACCCCGACGAACGAGATGTCGTTGATCTCGTGACCGATGTCCTGCTGCCAGGAGATCGCCGACTTGAACTTGCGCGGGAGGTTGGAGAACTCGGTGCTGCCGATGTAGCGCTCGACGATCGCGTCGATCGCCGGGGTCGGGTCGATCTCCTCGTCGGCGGACACGCCGGCCACCGGCGAGCCCAGGATCACCCGGGGGCAGTCGCCGCACGCCTCGGTGGTGAGCATGCCGAGGCCTTCGAGCCGCTTCCAGATCGCCGGCATCGACTCGATCTCGATCCAGTGGTACTGGATGTTCTGCCGGTCGGTGATGTCGGCGGTGTCGCGGGCGTGGGTCTGCGAGACCTCGCCGATCGCGCGCAGCTGCTCGGTGGTGACGGCGCCGCCGTCGAGCCGCACCCGCAGCATGAAGTAGCGGTCCTCGAGCTCCTCGGGCTCCAGCGCGCCGGTGCGGCCGCCGTCGACGCCCGGACGGCGCTGCGTGTAGAGCCCCCACCAGCGCATCCGGCCGCGCAGGTCGCTCGGGTCGATCGAGTCGAAGCCGCGCTTGGCGTAGATGTTCTCGATCCGTGCGCGGACGTTGAGCGCGTCGTCGTC
>NZ_JADQDD010000362.1 GCF_019263595.1 Pseudonocardia sp. KRD291
GTGTTGACCCGGATGTCGTCGCTGTTCCTTCGCACCCTGCGCGAGGACCCGGCCGACGCGGAGGTGCCCAGCCACAAGCTGCTGGTCCGCGCCGGCTACGTCCGACGCGTGGCGCCGGGGGTGTACTCCTGGCTGCCGCTCGGGCTCAAGGTGCTCCGCCGCGTCGAGAACATCGTGCGCGAGGAGATGGACGCCATGGGCGGCCAGGAGATCGCGTTCCCCGCGCTGCTGCCCCGCGAGCCGTACCAGGCGACGAACCGGTGGACCGAGTACGGCCCGAACCTGTTCCGCCTCAAGGACCGCAAGGGCGCCGACTACCTGCTCGGGCCCACCCACGAGGAGCTGTTCACGCTCACTGTCAAGGGCGAGTACTCCTCGTACAAGGACTACCCCGCGGTGCTCTACCAGATCCAGAACAAGTACCGCGACGAGGAGCGTCCCCGCGCGGGCATCCTGCGCGGGCGCGAGTTCCTGATGAAGGACTCCTACTCGTTCGACCTGACCGACGAGGGACTGGCCGAGTCCTACCGCAAGCACCGCGACACCTACCAGCGGATCTTCACCCGGCTCGGGCTGCGCTACGTGATCGTCGCGGCGACGTCCGGGGCGATGGGCGGGTCGGCGTCGGAGGAGTTCCTGGCCGAGTCCGAGACCGGTGAGGACACGTTCGTCCGCGGTCCCGGTGGCTACGCGGCCAATGTCGAGGCCGTGACCACGCCTGCGCCCCCGGCCCGCCCGCTGGACGGGCTCCCGGCCGCGCAGGTGCACCACACGCCGGACACCCCGACCATCGAGTCGCTGGTGACGTTCCTCAACGGCGCCGGGCTCGGCCGCACCTTCACCGCGGCGGACACGCTCAAGAACGTGCTGCTCAAGACCCGGGCGCCCGGCGCGACGGAGTGGGACCTGCTCGGCGTCGGCGTGCCCGGCGACCGGGAGGTCGACATGAAGCGGCTCGAGGCGTCGCTGGAGCCGGCCGAGGTCGCGCTGCTCGAGGACTCCGACTTCGCGAAGAACCCGTTCCTGACCAAGGGCTACATCGGGCCCGGCGCGCTGGCCGCGAACGGTGTCCGGTACCTGGTCGACCCGCGGATCGTCACCGGCACCGCGTGGGTGACCGGCGCGGACAAGGCCGACCACCACGTCGTCGACCTCGTCGCGGGCCGCGACTTCACCCCGGACGGCACGATCGAGGCCGCCGAGGTCCGCGCCGGAGACCCGTCCCCGGACGGCACCGGCGTGCTCGAGGCCGCCCGCGGCATCGAGATCGGCCACATCTTCCAGCTCGGCCGCAAGTACGCCGACGCGTTCTCCCTGGACGCGCTCGGGCCGGACTCGAAGCCGGTGCGGATCACCATGGGCTCCTACGGGATCGGGGTCTCGCGCCTGGTCGCCGCGATCGCCGAGCAGAGCCACGACGACTCGGGGCTGCTCTGGCCGCGCAGCGTCGCGCCGTTCGACGTGCACGTCGTGGTCGCGGGCAAGAGCGAGGAGCTGCTCGCCGGCGGGGAGGCGATGGCCGCCGAGCTCGAGGCACAAGGCCTGTCGGTGATTCTCGACGACCGCAAGGCCTCGCCCGGCGTCAAGTTCGCCGACGCCGAGCTGATCGGCGTGCCGACGATCGTCGTGGTCGGGCGCGGCCTGGCCACCGGCGTCGTCGAGCTCAAGGACCGCGCCACCGGCGAACGCGTCGAGATCGCCCGCGACACCGCTGCCACCCACGTCGCCGGCATCGTCCGCAGCTGACCCCGGGTCACAGCCGACGCACAGGCGGCACCCAGCTGCAACATCGGGACGGACCGGACAGTGGTGACGAGGCCGGAGGAGACCGGCGCCCACCACACACCCGGGAGCAGCCAGTGAGCAGCGACGACCACGACGACCACGACGACTTCGGCGGCATCTCCCGCGACCTGCCCCGGCTGATCGGACGGCGGGCGCTGCTCGGCCTGTTCGCCGGGGCCGGCGCGGTCGCGCTGGCCGGGTGCGCCTCCGCGGCCACCGGGGGCGGTGCGCCGCCCGGAGGCTCGGGCACGCAGACCGCGGCCGGGGAGATCCCCGAGGAGACCGGCGGCCCGTACCCGGGCGACGGCTCCAACGGCCCCAACGTGCTCGACGACGCCGGGGTCGTGCGCCGCGACATCCGCTCGAGCTTCGGCACGTCGACCGCCACCGCCGCGGGCGTCCCTCTGACGATCACTCTCACGGTGACCGATGGCGGCACCCCGCTGGCCGGTGCCGCGGTCTACCTGTGGCACTGCGACCGCGACGGGAGGTACTCGCTCTACTCCGAGGGCATCGAGAGCGAGAACTACCTGCGCGGGGTCCAGGTCGCCGACGCCTCCGGAAGGCTGAGCTTCACCTCGATCTACCCGGCCTGCTACGACGGGCGCTGGCCGCACATCCACTTCGAGGTCTACTCCTCGCAGGCCGACGCCACGTCCTCCGGCAACGCCGTCCGCACGACGCAGCTGGCCCTGCCGCGCGACGTCTGCGAGACCGTCTACGCGACGCCGGGCTACGAGCGCAGCGTGTCGAACCTGGCGAAGGTGACGCTGGACTCGGACAACGTGTTCGGCGACGGCCACGACCTGCAGGTGGCCGCCGTCACCGGCGGCGTCGCGTCCGGCTACGCCGCCACCCTGGCCGTCCCGGTCTGAGCACCCGTCCCGGGCGGTTCCCGCCCAGCGCGGCACGCGTCAGGAGCCGGCGGCCCGCGCGGTGCCGGTGATCCCGAGCAGGGTGTCGCGGGTGAGCGGCTCCGGGGCGGGCGGCCCGCCGCGGGTGTCGCCGCCGACGACGAGCAGCGCGGCCCCGGTGGAGCCGTCGCCCGCGGTGACACGCGGCTCGGCGACGACCAGCACGGTCGCCTCGGTGGCGCGGCAACCGCCGAGGCCGTCGGTCCGCACGGTCGCCTCGACCTGTGACCCGCCGCCGTCGCGCGGCGCGGGCGGACCGACCGCGACCTGTGGCGCGGACCCGGCGTAGAGCGCCTCACCCGCGCCGCGGGCGAAGGCGCTCGCCGCCTGCTCCACGCCCACGCCCGGGGGCACCGCGACCTGCGCACCGGCCACCGTGGCGCGGGCGAACGACGCGTCCCGGCACGGGTAGCCGGGGGCCTGGGCGAGCGGGGTGAACGGGACGCCGTAGACGGTCACCGGCGCGGCGCCGGGCGGCGCCGCGCTCCAGCCGTCCGGGACGGTCACGGTGTAGCCGGCCGACGAGACCTCCGCGCCCGCCTCCGGATCGCCGACGGCCTGCCGGTACCCGGCGTAGCCGAGCCCGGCCAGCAGCACCACGACGACCAGCGCCGCGAGCAGGATGCGGCTCCCCCGCGACCGGCCGGGGCCGCGTCCCGGTGCGGGACTGCGCAGCGCGGGACGGCGCGGTTCGCCCGGCCGGGCGCCCCGCGCAGCGGCCGGACGGCCGATCGGGGACGGCTGGTTGCCCACAGTCACCCGGCGAGGGTAGCCGGGGGATCCGGCCAGGTCAGCGCCGCGGCCGGGAGAATGTCAGACGGTGTCTGCGAGTAACGACAGGCGCACCGAGCGCACCGGGTTGTCGACGTTCGTGTCCACCAGGCAGATCGACTGCCAGGTGCCCAGCGCCGGACGGCCGCCGATCACCGGGATCGACACCGACGGCGGCACGACGGCCGGCAGCACGTGGTCGCGACCGTGGCCGGGACTGCCGTGGCGGTGCTGCCACCGGTCGTCCGCGGGCAGCAGGTCGCGCAGCGCGGCGAGCAGGTCGGTGTCGCTGCCGGCGCCGGTCTCGATCACCGCGACGCCGGCCGTGGCGTGCGGGACGAACACGTTGAGCAGTCCCTCGGCCGGGCCGTCGCCGCCGAGGCCGTCCAGGAACTCCTCGACCGCGGCGGTCAGGTCGACGACCGTCTCCTGCGTCCCGGTCCGGATCTCGATCAGCTCGCTGTGCACACCGGCGACGATAGGGCAGTGGCTACGGTCGGGCACGTGCGCGCATTCGGTCAGGACTTCGCCGGTGGACCCGGATACCTCAACACCGCCAGCGTCGGCCTGCCGCCGGCGTTCGTCGCCGACGCGGTCGCGGTCGCGGTGCGGGACTGGGCCTCCGGTGCGGCGCGGCCGCCGGACTTCGACCCGGCGGTGGACGCCGCCCGGGCCGGGTTCGCCGCCCTGGTCGGGTCCGACCCGGCGCGGGTCGCGCTGGGGTCCACGGTGTCGGCGCTGGCCGGGCTGCTGGCGGCGAGCGTGCCGGACGGGGCGCGGGTGCTGGTGGCGCGCGGCGAGTTCTCCAGCGTGACCCGCCCGTTCGCCGTGCAGGGCCGCGGCGTCACGGTCACCGAGGTGCCGCTGGCCGAGCTCGGGGAGCACGCGGGCGCCTACGACGTCGTCGCGGTGTCGGTGGTGCAGTCCGCGGACGGGCGGATCGCCGACCTGGCGCCGCTGCGCGCGGCCCGGTCCGCGGGCACCCGGGTCGTGCTCGACGTGACCCAGGCCGCGGGCTGGCTGGCCCTCGACGTCGGCTGGGCGGACGCGGTGCTCGGCGCCTGCTACAAGTGGCTGCTCAGCCCGCGCGGGGCGTCCTGGATGGCGCTCGACCCGTCGTGGGTCCCGGTACCGCACTCGGCGGGCTGGTACGGCACCCGGGACCGCTGGGGCGACGGCCTCTACCGCCCCGACCCGGTGCCGGCCCCCGGCGCGCACGGGCTGGACGTCTCCCCGGACTGGCTGTCGCAGGCCGGAGCCGGGGTCGCGCTCCCGTGGCTGGCCGGGCTGGACCGCGACGCCGTGCAGGCGCACTGCACCGGGCTCGCCGACGACCTGTGCGCGCGCCTGGACCTGCCCCCGGCCGGATCCGCGATCGTCTCCGTGCCGTGGGACGGCGCGGCGCAGCGGCTGGGCGCGGCGGGCATGGCGGTGGCGTCCCGGGCCGGGGCGGCACGGCTGTCGTTCCACCTGGCGAACACCGGCGAGGACGTGGACCTGGCGGTGCGCGCCCTGACCGGCCCCGACCCGCGCTGAGGCGTCCGGCGCAGGAGCGGGACCCTCAGCCGCGTCCGGGGAAGACCGGGATCACCGGCGCGCGGTCGGTGACCGCCCGCCAGTACGCGATCCGGCCGGTGGAGTCGACCATCGCCTTGAGCCCGGCCGAGCGCAGCTGGCCGATCGTCGAGCGTTCCAGCACCGAACGCCAGGCCGCGGTCGTGTCGGTCTCCGCGGCCACCAGCAGGGCGCCGGCCGAGACGGCGTCGACGACCGGCTGCGGCGGGGTGTAGGCCGGTTGCGCCGACACCGGCCGCTTGCCCAGGTCCGACAGCGTCTGCGTGACCTGGGCGCGCAGTGTCTTGTGCGCCTCGATGTCCCCGCGGGCGCGGGTCGCCCAGTCCGGGGGGACGAACGCCAGCGCCAGCGAGTACGCCCACAGCGCGGCGTGCTCGCTGGCCAGCGAACGCTG
>NZ_JADQDD010000363.1 GCF_019263595.1 Pseudonocardia sp. KRD291
CGCTTCACCGGTGTGATCGCCGAGTTCGCCGCCGCCGTGCAGGCAGGCGACGCCGACACGGCGCTGCGGCTGCTGCGGTCCGGGGCGCCGGACCTGTTCTTCGTCGAGACCGACGTCGCCACCGCCGACCCGGCCGGCCTGGACGGGCTGCGCGCCGACGTCGTGTCCGCCGGCCGGGACCTGGTCGGCGCGGCACGGGACGGGAACTCCGGGCAGGCGCTGCGACAGCTCGACCGGCACCGGGTGCTGTGCGCGCACCGGCGCGGCCCCTACGGGGTGTCGCGCTGGTCGGCCGAGATCGAGACCTGGCTGCGCACGGCAGTGGAGGGCTACGACGACGGGGCGCCCTGGTACCCGGGCCGCCCGCTGATGGTCACCGTGAACGACTACGACCTGTCGCTGTTCAACGGCGACACCGGCGTCGTCGTGCACACCGCGGCCGGGCCGCGGGCGGTGTTCCTGCGCGACAACGTCGCGACCGAGTTCGTCCCGACCCGCCTCGGCGCGGTCACCACGGTGCACGCGATGACCGTGCACCGCAGCCAGGGCAGCCAGTTCCAGAAGGTCACCGTCGTGCTGCCCCCGGCGGACTCCCCGCTGATGACCCAGGAGCTGCTCTACACCGCGGTCACCCGCGCCGAGCGGGCCGTGCGGGTGGTCGGGACCGAGGACGCCGTGCGGGCCGCCGTCGGACGCCCGGTCGGGCGCGCGTCCGGTCTGAAGGACCGGCTCGGCGGTCCCCGGTGACCCGCACGCCGCCGCGCTGCGCCGGCCCGCGGCTACGCTCGCCGGCGGCGGCCGACCGGGTCGCCGTCGCCGATCGTGAGGAGCGCCCGTGCCACCCGTGACCAGTGCCGGCCTGCTGCTCTACCGCCGGCGGGCCGATGGGCGCGACGGGGACGGCGTCGAGGTGCTGCTCGGCCACATGGGCGGGCCGTTCTGGGCGCGCAAGGACGCCGCGGCCTGGTCGCTGCCCAAGGGCGAGCACGGCCCGGACGAGGACGCCCTCGACGCGGCCCGGCGCGAGTTCGCCGAGGAGATCGGCGCGGCGCCGCCGGGCGGCGAGCCGCGCGAGCTCGGCACCGTCACCCAGTCCGGGAGGCGCAAGACCGTCACCGCGTTCGCACTCGACGGCAGCGGGTTCACCGGTGCCGGGGCCGTCGCCGACCGCCCCGACGACGGCACCTGGGTGGAGATCGAGTGGCCGCGCGGGTCCGGGCGAACGCTGCGCTTCCCGGAGATCGACCGGGCCGAGTGGTTCGACCTGGCCACGGCCCGCGACAAGATCGTGCGCGGGCAGCTGCCACTGCTCGACCGACTGGCCGAGCTGCTCGACCTCCGATCACCCTGATCGGGTGCGCGACAGGGCCTCGCCGGTGAGGCGGTTCGGTCGGGGGCCACGGCGCGCGCTACCGTCCGTGATGCCGGTCCGGGTCCGCAACGGTGCGGTCCGGCCGGCCCCGAACCAGACAGAGCCGGAGTGACGCCGTGCCCCGCCGCCACGACCACGACGCCGGTGGCGACCCGGACGTCCTCACCCGCAAGGCCGAGCTCCGCGACGAGACCTGGACGGCCCTGACCGAGGCGAAGGCGGCCCGGTTCCCCGGCGCCCGCAACCACATCTCGAACTTCGTCGGCGCCGAGGCCGCGGCGCGGCGGCTGCGCGGGACCGACGCCTGGATCGGCGCCCGCACGGTGAAGTCGAACCCGGACTCCGCCCAGCTCCCGGTCCGCCGCTACGCACTCGAGGACGGCAAGACCGTCTACATGGCCGTGCCGAAGCTCGCCGAGCCGGACCCGTTCTTCCTGCTCGACCCGGACGACCTCGCCGACCCACCCGCCCGCGCCGTCTCGATCAAGAACGCGACCCGGTCCGCGCGCCGGGTCGCGGTCGCCGACCTGGAGCCGGTCGGGCTGGTCGTGACCGGCTGCGTCGCCGTCGGCACCGACGGGGCCCGGCTCGGCAAGGGCGGCGGTTTCGCCGACCTGGAGTTCGCGCTGGCCCGTGAGGCCGGCCTGATCGCCGACGACACGCTCGTCGTCACCACGGTCCACGAGCTGCAGGTGCGCGGGGCCGGGGAGATCCCGGTGGCCGGGCACGACGCCCCGGTGGACCTGATCGTCACCCCGGACCGGGTCGTCGACTGCCGGGAGCACCGGCGGACCCGCCCGTCGGGTGGGATCGTGTGGGAGTCGCTCACCGCGGCCAAGATCGCGGCGATCCCCTTGCTGGCGGCGTTGCAGGAGGCGAACACATGACACGGATCGTCACCGTGCGCGGCGACATCACCGAGGCCGACGTCGACGCCGTGGTGAACGCGGCCAACTCGTCGCTGCTCGGCGGCGGCGGGGTGGACGGCGCGATCCACCGCGGCGGAGGCCCGGAGATCCTCGCCGAGTGCCGCCGTATCCGGAAGGAGCGCTACCCCGACGGGCTCCCGACCGGGCAGGCCGTGGCGACCACCGCCGGGAACCTCCAGGCGCGCTGGGTGATCCACACCGTCGGCCCGGTGTACGCGAAGCGCGAGGACCGCTCCGCGCTGCTGGCCTCGGCCTACACCACGTCGCTGGCGGTGGCCGACGAGCTGGGCGCGCGCTCGGTCGCGTTCCCCGCGGTGTCCGCCGGGATCTACGGCTGGCCGATGCCCGATGCCGCGCATATCGCCGTGGCGGCCGTGCGGGAGTCCGAGACCCGCGTCGAGCAGGTCCGGTTCGTCCTGTTCAGCCTGGACGCGCTGACCGCGTTCGAGGCCGCCGCCGCGCGCTGAGTCCCGGCCCGCACCGGACACGGAGGCTCCGGGTACGGCACGATCACCGTCGTGCCCTTCCGTGTCGCGTTCCTCGACGACTACCAGGACGTCGCCCTGTCGCTGTCCGACCTGCCCGCCGACGTCGAGGCCGTCTCCTTCGCCGACCACGTCGCCGACCCGGCCCGGCTGACGGCCCGCCTGCGGGGCTTCGACGCCGTCGTCTGCATGCGCGAGCGCACCCCGATCACCGCGCAGCTCCTCGACGGCCTGCCGGACCTGAGGTTGCTGATCACGACCGGGATGCGCAACGCCTCGATCGACGTCGCCGCGGCCCGCGCCCGCGGGGTCACCGTGTGCGGTACCGGCGGTGGTGCCGGGCGGGCCTCGACCACCGAGCACACCTGGGCGCTGCTGCTGGCGCTGGCCCGCAACCTGCCGGCCCAGGACGCGGCGATCCGCGCCGGCGGCTGGCAGCGTGGGCTGGGCACCGTGCTGGCCGGGTCCACGCTCGGGCTGGTCGGGCTCGGCAACCTGGGCGCGGCGATGGTGCCGGTGGCCCGCGCGCTGGGCATGCACGTCACCGCGTGGAGTCAGAACCTGACCGCCGAGCGGGCCGCCGAGGTCGGTGTCGAGGCCCCGGGCCGCGACGCGTTCTTCGCCGGTGCCGACGTGTTCAGCGTGCACCTGGTCCTGTCGCAGCGGTCCGTCGCCACGATCGGCGCGGCCGAGTTCGCGCTGATGAAGCCGGGTGCGTTGCTGGTCAACACCTCGCGCGGGCCGATCGTGGACGAGGCCGCGCTCGTCGACGCCCTGTACGCCGGCCGGATCGGGGGCGCGGCGCTCGACGTGTTCGACACCGAGCCGCTGCCGCCGGACCACCCGTTGCGTACGGCCCCGCGCACCGTGCTGGCCCCGCACACCGGCTACGTGTCGTGGTCGTCCTACCGCGAGTACCACGCCGACGTCGCCGCCGACGTCGCCGCGTTCCGGGCCGGTGCCCCGGTCCGGGAGCTGGGTCCGAGCTGATGGCCCAGAATGTGTCGATGATCGAGATCAACGGGCACGTGCCGACCGTCCACCCCGGTGCCTGGGTGGCGCCCGGCGCCGTCCTGGCCGGCGACGTCACGATCGACGACGAGGCCAGCATCTGGTTCGGGTGCGTGCTGCGCGGTGACTTCGACGCCATCCGCGTCGGCCCGCGCAGCAACGTCCAGGACGGCAGCGTCGTGCACGCCGACCCCGGCTTCCCGTGCACGATCGGCGCGGGCGTCAGCGTCGGTCACCGGGCCGTCGTCCACGGCGCCACGATCGGCGACGACGTGCTGATCGGGATGGGCGCGGTCGTGCTCAACGGCGCGACGGTCGGCGCCGGGTCGCTGGTCGCCGCCGGAGCGGTGATCACCCAGGGCGCCGATATCCCGCCCGGCTCGCTGGTGGCCGGGGTCCCGGCGAAGGTCCGCCGCGAGCTCGGCGAGCAGGAGCGCGACTCGATCCTGCTCAACGGCGCCGCCTACCGGCACCTGGCCGGCCAGTACCGCGACGCGACCGGCTGAGCACCCCACCTCCGTCGAGCCGCGGCCCCGGCCGGGCGACCGTTCGCCTCAGTTGAGACGTCGGCCGTCGCCCGGCGCGAACAGGTGCGTCCGCTCGGGGTCCGGCGCGAGGTGCACGGTCGCCCCGCGCACCGGCGGGCGCCGGCCGTCGACCCGGGCGACGACGTCGTGCTCGGCTCCCTCGACGGTCGTGCGGCCGTAGACGTAGGCGTCGGCCCCGAGCTCCTCGACGATCTCGACCTGCACGGCGATCCCGTGCTCGGCCACCCGCAGGTCCTCCGGCCGGACCCCGAGCAGCACCCGGCCCTCGTCCACGCCGCCGAGCGCCGCGCGCGGCACCGGGGACACCGTGTCACCGAAGCGCACCCCGCCGTCGACGATCTCGAGGGAGAGCAGGTTCATCGCGGGCGAGCCGATGAACCCGGCGACGAACGCGTTCACCGGCCGGTCGTAGAGCTCGCGGGGCTCCGCGCACTGCTGCAGCACGCCGTCGCGCAGCACCGCGACCCGGTCGCCCATCGTCATCGCCTCGACCTGGTCGTGGGTCACGTAGACCGTGGTCACCTCGAGCCGGCGCTGTAGCGAGGCGATCTGGGTGCGGGTCTGCACCCGCAGCTTCGCGTCGAGGTTCGACAGCGGCTCGTCCATCAGGAAGACCTGGGGCTGGCGGACGATGGCGCGGCCCATCGCGACCCGCTGGCGCTGCCCGCCGGACAGCGCCCGGGGCTTGCGGTCCAGGAACTCCTCGAGGTCGAGGATGCGGGCCGCGTCCTGCACCCGCCTGCGGATCTCCGCCCGGTCCGTCCCGGCGATCTTCAGCGCGAAACCCATGTTGTCCGCGACGCTCATGTGCGGGTAGAGGGCGTAGTTCTGGAACACCATCGCGATGTCGCGGTCCTTGGGGCGCACGTCGGTGATCTCGCGGTCACCGATCCGGATGTGCCCGTCGCTGACCTCCTCCAGCCCCGCGAGCATCCGCAGCGATGTCGTCTTCCCGCAGCCGGACGGGCCGACGAGCACCAGGAACTCGCCGTCGGCGATGTCGAGGTCGAGCCGGTCGACGGCCGGGCGCGACGCGCCGGGGTA
>NZ_JADQDD010000364.1 GCF_019263595.1 Pseudonocardia sp. KRD291
GATCTCGCGGGGGTGTTCGACGCCGTCGCTGGTGACCCGGGCGCCGCTGGTGCCGATCTGGACGGCGCGGCCGACGGCGGCGAGGACACCGCGGTCGGGCAGGACCGAGACCCCGTCCGGGCCGGCGTCGACGAGCAGGCGGCGGACCCGTCCGCGCAGGACACGGGTCGCGTCGCAGTAGGCCTCGCCGTCGAAGTCACGCATCTCGCCGCGCCCGACGAGCACCCCGCCGGCGTCGTCGCGGATCAGCGGGACCGGCCCGGCCACGCCGTGCCGGGCGAGCTCGACGGCGGCGCCGTGACGGCGGGGGAGGCCCCAGACGGCGGCGGCGACCGAGCGTCGCTCGGCCGGGACGTACCCGACCTCGGTGCCGAGACGTTCCTTGCGCAGCAGCCGGACCAGCACCGCGGCCAGGTCGGCGTCGGTGCCGTGCACGATCAGCCGCGCGCCCGGGTGCTCGGCGAGGACCGGGTCGATCTCGTCACGTCCGGGGCGCGGCCCGACGGTGACCGATGGCACGTCGGCCAGAGCGGCGGGCACCCGTTCCCGCTGCGCAGGGCGCCGGATACCGTGGAACCGAAGACGGTGCGGTGGCCCGCTCGCGCAGGTCAGCAGTACCGCTTCAGGATCGGTCGAACCCACTGATCGGTTACCCTCCCCGCCGCGGCGTCCTTTCCAGGGCTCCGCGGACGTGACGTGCGTGCAGAACTGGAGTCTCACATGCCTGCGATCGTGTTGATCGGCGCCCAGTGGGGCGACGAGGGCAAGGGCAAGGCGACCGATCTGCTCGGCGGCCTGTACGGCTGGGTAGTGCGCTACCAGGGCGGTAACAACGCCGGGCACACCGTCGTCACCCCGGACGGCCGGGACTTCGCGCTCAAGCTCATCCCGTCCGGGATCCTGACCCCGGGCGTCAAGAACGTGATCGGCAACGGGGTCGTGGTGAACCCCGAGGCGCTGATCGAGGAGAAGGAGGGCCTGGAGCGCCGCGGCGTCGACACGTCCGGCCTGCTGATCTCCGCCGACGCGCACCTGATCATGCCGTACCACGTGGCGATCGACCGGGTCACCGAGCGGTACCTCGGCAAGGCCAAGATCGGCACCACCGGCCGCGGCATCGGCCCGGCCTACCAGGACAAGGTGGCGCGGGTCGGCGTCCGGGTGGCCGACCTGCTCGACGAGAAGATCCTGCACCAGAAGGTCGAAGCCGCCCTCGAGCTGAAGAACCAGATCCTGGTCAAGGTCTACAACCGGCGTGCGCTGGACTTCCAGGAGGTCGTGGACACGGTCCTGGAGCAGTCCAAGAAGTTCGCCGACCGGATCGTGGACACCCGGCTGCTGCTGAACCAGGCACTGGAGCGCGGCGAGACGATCCTGCTGGAGGGCTCGCAGGGCACGCTGCTCGACGTCGACCACGGCACCTACCCGTTCGTCACCTCCTCGAACCCGACGGCGGGCGGCGCGGCCGTCGGCTCCGGGATCGGACCGAACCGGATCGACCGGGTGATCGGGATCCTGAAGGCCTACACCACCCGGGTCGGCTCCGGCCCGTTCCCGACCGAGCTGCACGACGAGATGGGCGAGTGGCTGCGCAAGGTCGGCGGCGAGATCGGTGTGAACACCGGCCGGGAGCGCCGCTGCGGCTGGTTCGACGCCGTGATCGGCCGCTACGCCGCGCGCGTCAACGGGATCACCGACTTCTTCCTGACCAAGCTCGACGTGCTCTCCGGCCTGGACACCGTCCCGATCTGTGTCGGCTACGAGATCGACGGCCGACGCGTCGACGAGATGCCGATGACCCAGACCGACCTGCACCACGCCATCCCGGTCTACGAGGAGATGCCCGGCTGGTTCGAGGACCTCTCGACCTGCCGCACGTTCGACGAGCTCCCGCAGGCCGCCCGCAACTACGTCCTGCGCCTGGAGGAGCTGACCGGAGCCCCGATGAGCGCCATCGGAGTGGGCCCCGGACGCGACCAGACCATCACCCGCGACGTCTGACCCGCCGAACCCTCGCGTTGTGGAGCCATGACGCGACCCGTGGGTCGCGAATTCCGCGTCATGGCTCCACGACGCGGGGGGTGAGCGAGGGTTACCAGCGGGACGTGGTGGGTTCCTGGCGGACCGGGGTCAGGGCCACGGCGGCCAGCGGGGCCAGGGCGGCGAGGGCGAAGCCGGCCGCGTAGCCGGTCGCCCCGACCAGGACGCCGAGCACGATCGGCACCGCCGAGGACACGATGTTCTGCCCGGTGTTCTGCACCCCCAGCGCCCGTCCGGACCAGGCCGGGCCGGCGATCTCGGCCGTGCTGGTGAACGCGAGTCCGTTGTCGGCGACGCTGACGACCGCTCCGATCGCCAGCGCGACGACGGCCAGCCAGCCCGCGACCAGGTCACCGAGCGCGAACAGCAGCAGCACGGTCGCGGCGCCGACCGCGACCTGGCGCATCGGGCGCAGCCGCGAACCCACCCGGTCCGACCACATGCCGGTCCCGATCCGTCCGGCCGCACCCGCGACCTGCACCGCCGCCATGAACCCGCCGGCCGCGGCCAGGCCCCAGCCCTGCTCGCGGACCAGGTACTCGGTACCGAACGCGGCCACCGCGAACTGCGGCACGACGAGCATCGCGCTGGCCGCGTGCACCCGCCACAGCACCGGCGTGCGGTACGGCGAGCGCGGACGTGCCTCGCCCGCGGCACGTGGGGTGCGCGGCGGGTCCGGGGCCAGCGCGGCGACCAGGACGGCCGAGGCCAGGCACAGCGCGGCGGGCAGGATCAGCGGCTCGAACGGGCCGCCGGACGAGGCCAGCGCCGGCAACGACACCCCGGCGACGGCGACGCCCAAGGGCTGCGCGGTCTGCCGGATCCCCATCGCCAGCCCGCGCTCGTCGCGACCGAACCAGCCCATCACCATCCGGCCGCTCGCCGAGGACACGCTCGCCCCACCCGCACCGCCGGCGGCCAGCAGCAGGAGCAGCGGGCCGTGCCCGAGCCCCGGCAGCAGCGCGACGGCCGCGATCGCGAACGACGAGAGCGTCAGCCCGACGCCGATCACCACCCGCTCGCCCCATCTGTCCGCCGCCGCACCCCAGGCGATCAGCGCGAGGAGCAGTCCGACCGTCGGCGCGGCCACGTAGGTCCCGGCCTCGGCCAGCGAGAGGCCGTAACGGTCGCGCAGCACCGGGACCAGGAATGGCAGCCCGTAGACGAACGCGCTGGACGACGTCTGGGCGAGCACCCCGAGCCCGAGCACCAGCCACCGCCGCCGGGTGCGGGTGACGGCCGGGGCGTCGGTCGGCGGCACGGTGGCTCCTCGCGATCGGGTACGGGTTCCCCGGTCACGCTACGAGCGTTCCCACATGTCGGCCAGACGAATCCACATCGTGGGACGTGGATCGTGTCACGCCAGGGTCAGGACGCGCACCCTCCGGTGTCCACGGACCTCGAGCTCTCGTCCGCCGCGACGTTGAGTGCCCGGCCGACCTGTTCGGCGGTGAGCACGAAGCCGGTCTCCGAGTCGTCCAGCGCCGCGCCGAACACCACGCCCAGCACCCGCCCGTCCGGGGTGATCATCGGCCCGCCGGAGTTCCCGGAGCGCACGACGGCCCGCACCGTGTAGACGTCGCGGGTCACGCTGCCCTGGTCGTAGATGTCCGGGCCGCGCAGCCGGATCCGCTCCCGGACCTTGCCCGGGGTCACGGTGTACGGCCCGTCCAGCGGGTAGCCGAGGATGATCGTGTCGTCGCCGACGCGGGCCGGGTCCGGGCTGAACTGCAGCGGGTCGGCCTCGAGGTCCGGCACGTCGAGCACCGCGACGTCGATCTCCGCGTCGTAGCTGATCACGTCCGCGTCCAGCTGGCGGGTCCGCCCGGAGCTGCTGACGACCTCGACGCTGGTGCTGGTCGTGCCGGCCACGACGTGGGCGTTGGTCATCACCCGCTGCGGGGCGACGACGAACCCGGTGCCCTCCAGCGCGCGACGGCAGGACGGCGCCCGCCCGCGCACCTTGAGCACCTTGTCCCGCACCTCGCCGACGACCGGGGAGTCGGCCAGCGCGGAGTCCGGCGGGCCGACGGCGGCGACCGGGGTGCGGGCGAACGGGCTGACCACGTCCGGGAAGCCGGAGTTGTCCAGGATCTGGCGCAGCTCGGCCGGCAGCGCGCGTGCGGCGTCCGGCATCACCGAGTCGACGCCGCGCAGCACGGTGGAGTCGCGCACCGCCGAGGTCACACCGGCCAGGCTCGTCGAGGCCAGCGGCAGCGCGATCAGCCACGCGGCGATCACCACGGCGACGGCCTGCACCCCGGCGCCGAGCGCGGAGTCGACCTTGAGCACGCTCTCGCCGCGGATCCTGTCCCGGATCTTGCGGCCGAAGAACACCCCGGTCGCCTCGCCGAGCGCGACCAGCAGGACCACCGCGCCGATGCTGATCAGGATCTTGGCCTGCTGCGACTCGACGCCGCCCGCGAGCAGCGGAGCCAGGCGCAGGCCCAGGATCGCCCCGGCGAGCACGCCGATGAACGACAGCAGCGCGACCGCGACACCGTGCCGCCAGCCGGACACCGCGGCCAGCAGCGCCAGCACGACGACCAGGACGTCGACCCAGCTCATGTCGCCTCCTGGTGTCGGGTGCGGGCCCGGGACCAGGCCTCGTCGAGGCCCTCCGTACGGGTGGCGTCCCAGGGACGTTCCCAGCCGGAACGATGCAGCAGCGCGGACAATAGGCCAGCGGTGAAGCCCCAGATCAACAGGCCCGCCGTGCGGAACGCCGGCCCCGCGTGCCCGCTGGGCCCGCGCACGGTGACCCGATTGTCCGGATCGCAGAGCGCGCTCACCGGCACCCGCAGCACCCGTTCGGTCTCGCCCCGGTCGACCACCCGGACCGGTCCCGGTTGCGCCCAGTACGCGAGCACCGGGGTCACCAGGAAGCCGGTGGGCGGGATCAGCAGCTCGGGCAGCACCGCGAGCGGGACGACGCCTCCGGGGTCGAGGCCGGTCTCCTCCCGGGCCTCGCGCAGCGCCGCGGCGACCGGGCCCTCGTCGTCCGGGTCGATCGCCCCACCGGGGAACGAGACCTGTCCGGCGTGCGCGCGCAGCGTGCTGGCGCGTTCGGTGAGCAGGACGTCCGGACCGTCGCCGTGCGCGGCTCCGGAGCCGTCGGTGAACAGCATCAGCACCGCGGCCCGTCGCCCGCCGGACTCCGGCGGCGTCCGGCGGTGACCGAACCAGGCCGGGTCGAGCCCGTCCGCGGCGGCGACGAGCGGCCGCAGTGACTCCGGAGCGGCCGTGGGGTCAGGGGTCGTGGTCATGCCGCCTCCGCGGTGGGGCGTGCGTCGACCGGGAACCTCACGAGGCCCCCAGCCGTGTGAGCGTCG
>NZ_JADQDD010000365.1 GCF_019263595.1 Pseudonocardia sp. KRD291
TCAGGGCCCGCCCCCGAGTCCGCCGCAGCTGCTCACCCACGAGGAGTCCGTCGGGCACTTCGGTCCGGCACGCGCCCGCGCGGATGCCGGCTCCGCGACGGCCGTCGCACCGGCCCCGGCCCGCACGGCCGGTGGCGGCGGCGGGCGTCCACCCGGCGGCCCCGGGACCGGGGACCGCGGCGGCGACGGGCCCGGACGCGGGCCGAGGAAGGGATGGAGGCGGATGCGCCGCTGGGTCTGGGTCCTGCTCGGCCTGGCCGTGATCGGCCCGATCCTGGCGTTCGCGATCGGCTGGCTGGTCTTCTCGGTGCCCAAGGCCGAGGACATCGCCGTCACCCAGGTCGCCAGCTTCACCTTCGAGGACGGGTCGCCGCTGGCGACCGTGCGCCCGGACAACGTCAACCGGACCAGCGTGACGCTGGACCAGGTGCCGGTGCCGGTGCAGCAGGCCGTGCTCTCGGCGGAGGACCGGTCGTTCTTCTCGAACCCCGGTTTCGACATCAGCGGCATCGGCCGCGCCGTGTGGAGCCAGCTCACCGGCGGTATCGGCGGTGGCTCGACGATCACCCAGCAGTACATCAAGGTGACCACCGGGCAGGACCAGTTCTCGCTGTTCCGCAAGTACCGGGAGGTCGTGCTCGCGGCGAAGATCTCCAAGGAGTACACGAAGCAGCAGATCCTGGAGAACTACCTGAACGCGATCTACCTGGGTCGCGGGTCCTACGGCATTCAGGCGGCCGCTCAGGCGTACTTCGGCAAGAACGTCGGGGACCTCAACGCCTCCGAGGGCGCCGTGATCGCCGGCCTGATCCAGTCGCCGTCGCGGTGGGACCCGGCGAAGAACCTGGAGCGCTCCACCCAGCGGTGGAACTTCGTGCTCGACGGCATGGTCGCGCAGGGCTGGATGACCCCGGCCGACCGGGCGATGCAGACGTTCCCGCAGTGGAAGGAGCCCTCCAAGACCGAGGGCGGCATCCCCGGTGACGACCGAGGGCACATCTACAACCAGGCCCGCGCGGAACTGGACACGCTCGGGATCAGCGAGCAGGAGATCAACACCCAGGGTCTGACCATCACCACCACGATCGACCCGAAGGCCCAGCAGGAGGCGGGCGACGCGGTGGCGAAGGTGATGGAGGGCCAGCCCGGGAACCTGCGCTCGTCGCTGGTCTCGGTGGACCCGAAGACCGGCGCGGTGCTGGCCTACTACGGCGGCAAGGACGGCGTCGGCCTGGACTACGCGAACGTGCTCAAGCAGCCCGGGTCCTCGTTCAAGCCGTTCGTGCTGGCCGCGGCCCTGCAGGGGCCGAACCCGATCGGGCTCGGAACCACCTACGACGGATCCTCGCCGCAGACCCTCGCCGGCGCGACGGTCGCCAACTCCGAGGGCGAGAGCTGCGCGCAGTGCTCGGTCAAGACGGCGATGACGAAGTCGATCAACACCGTGTTCTACAAGATGGGTCTCGACGTCGGACCGGCCAAGGTCGCCGACGCCGCGCACCAGGCCGGCATCCCGCCCGACCTGCTGCCCAACCCGACCGGTGGCATCTCGCTGGGCGACCGGGAGGTGCACCCGCAGGACATGGCGTCGGCCTACGCGACGTTCGCCGCGGACGGCATGTACCGGGAGCCCTTCCTGGTGGCCAAGGTGACGGCGGGCGACGGCCGGGTGATCTTCGACCGGGGCGCGACCGAGACCGGCCGGCAGGCGATGGACCCCGAGGTCGCGCGCAACGTGACCGAGTCGATGACCGACGTCGCGAGCTCCTCGCGGATCGGCCTGTCCGGCGGCCGCCCGGTGGCGGCCAAGACCGGCACCGTGCAGAGCAGCACCGAGGGCCAGAACAACGACGCCTGGACGGTCGGCTTCACGCCGTCGGTCTCCACCGCGGTCTGGGTCGGGACCGACGACAACAGCCCGATCAAGAACTCGGCCGGACGCCCGATCTACGGCCGGATGCTGCCCGGTTCGATCTGGCAGTCGTTCATGGACGACGTGCTCGACGGCACGCCGACCGAGCGGTTCTCGGACTTCGAGCCGATCGGTCAGGGCCCCGCGCAGGAGGTCGACACCGCCCCCCGGACGTCGGAGCCGCCGACGAGTGCGCCGAGCCCGTCCAGCGAGAACAACGGTGAGGACCCCGGGGCCTTCCCGGGCTCGGGCAACACGGGCGGCAACGGCGGGGACTTCGGCGACGGCGGCAACGGCGGCAACGCCGGGGACAGCGGCGGTGACGGCGGCGGGGACGGCAACGGCGGGGACACCGGCGGCGACGGCGGGAACGGCGGCGACGGCGGGGACTCCGGTGGTGGTGACGGCGGCGGCAACGGCGGCGACGGTGGTGGCGGCGGCGACGGTGGAGGGGACAACTGAGTTTCTCCGATGAGACCGGTCTGCCACCCCGCGGCCCGGCCCGCCGGCCCCGCCCGACCGGCGCCCGCACGATCCCGACCTGGACCGAACCGCTCGCCGCCGCGGCCAGCCGCGTCGTCGGCGGCCCGCTCGGCCGGCACGCGCTGGTGGGCCGGGCCCGCTACTGGACGCCGCTGCGGGTCGTCCTGTTGCTCTCGATCGTCGTGCTGGCCCTGGCCTGGCTGGGCAAGTCGCCGTGTCTGCAGCAGTACCGCGACGCCGACGGCGCGTTGGCCCTGGACTGGCGCAACGACCGTCAGTACGTCGCGATGTGCTACTCCGACACCGTCCCGCTCTACGGCGTCGAGGGCCTGGCCGACGGCGGGCTGCCCTACCGCGACGCCTGGTTCGACGGCTCCGCCGGAGGTACCGGTACCGACGGCTCCCGGACCGAGCGCTACATGGAGTACCCGGTGCTCACCGGGTTCTTCCAGTGGGCCAACGCCCAGCTGACCGACGGCTGGCAGTGGCTGGCCGCGACCCTGCCGCTGCCCACGGCGCTCGACGTCGTCGTCTACTTCGACATCACGGCGTTCTGGCTCGCACTGGCGTGGCTGGCGGTCTGCGCGGCGGTGTACCACCTGCGCCCGGACCGGCCGTGGGACGCCGCCCTGGTCGCGTTGTCGCCGCTGGCGCTGGTGCACGTGTTCACGAACTTCGACGCGCTCGCGGTGGCCGCCGCGACCGGCGGGCTGGTCGCGCTGCGCGGCCGACGGCCGGTCCTGGCCGGGGCGCTGCTCGGGATCGGCGGGGCGCTCAAGCTGTACCCGTTGCTGCTGCTGTTGCCCGTCCTGCTGGTCGGCCTGCGCCGCCGCGACGACGGCGGGCTGCGCACCGCGATCCCGGTGATCGCGTCCGCGGTCGGCACGTTCGTGCTGGTCAACCTGCCGGTCGCGGTGCTGTGGTTCCGCGGGTGGACCGAGTTCTTCGACCTGAACCGGACCCGGCCCGCCGATCCGGACTCGATCTGGTTCGTCATCAGCTACTTCACCGGCTGGGCCGGGTTCGACGGGCCGCTGGCAAGTGGGCAGGTGCCGGTCGTGCTGGACACGGTCGTCGCGGTGCTGCTGGTCGTGGCGTTCACCGCCCTGGCGGTGCTGGCTCTGCGGGCACCGCACCCGCCGGCGGTGGCCGAGCTGTGCTTCCTCGCCGTCGCCGCTTTCCTGCTGGTGAACAAGGTCTGGAGCCCGCAGTACTCGCTCTGGCTGGTCCCGCTGGCCGTGCTCGCACTACCCCGCTGGCGGTTGCTGCTGGCGTGGATGACGATCGATGCGCTGGTCTGGGTGCCGCGGATGTTCCAGTACGTCGGGGTGGACGACAAGGGTCTGCCACCGGACGTCTTCCTGGCGACGGTGGTGGTGCGCGACGCCGTCGTGGTGACGTTGTGCGTGTTGGTCGTACGGACGATCCGGCGCCGCCCGGCGGCGTCACCGGAGGCGGACCCGCTGTGGCCGGCCGTGGTGCCGCACCGCTCGCCCGAGCCGGTGCCGGAGGCCGGTCCCGGCCGGTGAGGCAGGGTTGTCGTCATTGATCCGAGAAGAGGGGTGGAGCCGGTGGACCGGACCGGAGCACTGCGCACGGCCGTCGTCGACGCGCTCGCGGGGTTCACCCGGCGGGCGGCCGCCGACGCGGACCGGGACGGCCGCAAGACCGCTGCGGTGACGATGACGCTGATCCCCGCCGCCGGCGCCACCGGCGAGGGCCCGCTGGCCGACGAGCTGACGTTCCTGCTCACCCGCCGCGCGACGTCCCTGCGTGCGCACTCCGGCCAGTGGGCGCTGCCCGGCGGCCGGGCCGACCCGGGTGAGTCGATCACCGAGGCGGCCCGCCGGGAGGTGTCCGAGGAGGTCGGGCTCGACCTCGGCGAGGACCGGGTGCTGGGCCTGCTCGACGACTACCCGACCCGTTCCGGCTACGTGATCACGCCGGTGGTGCTGTGGGCCGGCGGCGCCGGTGAGCCGACCCCGAACCCGGACGAGGTCGGCTCGCTGCACCGGGTCCCGCTGCGCGAGATCGACCAGGAGCCGCGGTTCCTGACCATCCCGGAGTCGGACGCGCCGGTGATCCAGGTGCCGCTGTTCGACCGGTTCGTACACGCGCCGACCGGCGCCGTGCTCTACCAGTTCCGGGAGGTCGTGCTGCACGGGCGCGCCACCCGGGTGGCGCACCTGGAGCAGCCGGTGTTCGCCTGGAAGTGAGGCCTTCCGCGGTCAGCCGGCGGCGTGCTCACGCAGGTAGGCGATGTCGCGGGCCTGGCCGTCGGGCGGCGTCTCGACGATCACCGGTGCGTCGGCCGCTGCGACGACGGCGGCCAGGACGTCCGGCGGGATCGTCCCGGAGTCGATGTTGGCGTGCCGGTCGCGCGCCGAGTCGAACCCGTCGCGGGAGTTGTTCAGGTGCACCAGGTCGATCCGGCCGGTGATCGCCTTCGCACGCTCCACCACCCCGGCCAGCTCCTCGCCGCCGCAGAACGCGTGACAGGTGTCGAGGCAGAAGCCGACGTCGAACTCGCCGATCGCGTCCCAGAGCCGGCCCAGCGCGTCGAACCGGCGGGCCATCGCGTTGTCCCCGCCGGCGGTGTTCTCCAGGAAGATCGGGACGTCGAACCCGCCCTCGCCGGCCTGGCGCTCGACGAACTTGCGCCAGTTGTCGATGCCGACCGCCGGGTCCTCGTCGCGCGTGACGTGCCCGCCGTGCACGACCAGCCCGATCGCCCCGGCCTCCTTCGCCACTGCCGCGTGCTGTGTGACGATCTTGCGTGACGGGATCCGGATGCGGTTGTTCGGCGACGCGACGTTCGCGGTGTAGGGCGCGTGCACCACGACCGCGACGTCGGAGGCGGCGAGCTCGGCCGCCCTCGGGTGCGGCGGCGGCTTCTTCCAGCCCTGCGGGTCGGACAGGAAGATCTGCACGACGTCCGCCCCCACCTCGGCGGCCTCGGCCAGCGGGTC